>NZ_CM001403.1:5288049-5598014 GCF_000166195.2 Mucilaginibacter paludis DSM 18603 | reverse complement strand
CGGGCAATGATCCATCCATTGCTTATTTTATTTTTGTTAGGGGGATTGCAAGGGATTATAGGCTGGGTAATGGTACAAAGCGGACTAAATGATACCGACCTGTCCGTTAGCCATATCCGCTTGGCTGTTCACTTTATCTGCGCCCTGTTTTTACTGTGTTACCTGCTTTGGTTCACGCTTAAAATTTCATTCCCCCACGCCAAGCGCCTTCATCAGGGCAGTCCAAACCGGCTGCTTACAGGCATCGTGGTTTTGCTTTTCTTCCAACTTATTTACGGCGCTTTGATGGCCGGCACCCATGCCGCGCTATATGCCCCCACCTGGCCCGACATGGACGGAACACAGATGCCCGTTGGCTTAACCTCTCCGGGCGGACTGCTACACTCGCTCTGCTATAACGTTATTTCCATCCAGTTTACCCATCGCAACTTGGCCTATCTCATCGCCCTGCTCATTATGCTTTGGTTTTACCGTGCCCGCAATGTCAGCAAACGCTCCCGCTGGATTGTTCTCTTGCTGGTTTTTACACAGGTGTTATTAGGAATTGTGACGCTAATGAACAGCATGTTCCACTGGGTTATTTATTTTGCCGTACTACATCAGTGTGTGGGTATGTTGCTGCTGATGTCGCTCATTACAGCGTTGTTTTTTTCAAAAAGAAGTAATGCGGACCGATATAGATAGATACTTTTTTGAGCGCCGATAACATTTATTGGGCTGGTAGTATGATATTATTGGCATATTGGTTTGGCCAAGGAGTTTAGACGCCGCCAGCTGTTATTTATCTTAAGCAATAAAGCCCAATACCCGTTCCGTCAACTTGCCAGCTCCAGATACCAGAAGGTTAAATCCCGCCCTCATCCATTATTCCCCCTCGCGTTAGCCGGAGATGATCCGTTGTACTTTTTAAAGAAATTGGTAAAATAGGCAGGCTCTTCAAAACCTAAGCCATTGGCTATCTGCGCTATACTCCAGTCGGTATTTTTAAGCAGGGCCACCGACTCCTTTAAAACGCGGTCGGCAATATGTTGGGTGGTGGTTTTGCCGGTTACCTCTTTTACGGCCCGGTTCAGGTGGTTGGTGTGTACAGCCAGGCTTTGGGCATAATCGTGGGCGGTTTTAAGTTTCAGCGATTCTTCGGGGGAATCAATGGGGAACTGCCGTTCAAGCAATTCTAAAAACAAGGCCGTGATTCGCGCAGAGCCACCGCTTTTCTTTTCAGGAGTTTTAGCTGGCGTTATCTTTAAAGCTTCGTGCATCAGAATGTGCAGGTAATTGCGCAGCAGATCGTATTTATTGACATAATCCGAATCCAGGTCGTCCATCATGCGGTGCATGGTAGCCGATAAAAAGGACAGTTGGCTTTCGTTGGGGAAAACGATGTGGCTGGCCCCAACCTGAAACAGCGGAAAATGTTGCAGCGGATGTTGGTGCTCACGCGACTCAACAAATGCTTCGGTAAATAAACAAAAGCAACCTTCCTGAGGGCCGGGGCCCGATTCCCAGGATGAAGGAACGGACGGACCTGAAAACACCAGTGCGGGCCGGTCGATGATCACCTCCTTGTCCGTGTAAATCATTTTTCCCTTGCCTATAACGAGCGCTATTTTATAAAAGTCCCTGCGGCTAAAAGGCGTCCGCTGCACACAGGGCTTACGCAAAAACACGTTGAAGTGTCCCTGACCCGTATTGTTTTCAGCTAAAATTTTTTGATCCGGCAGGGGGTGCCGCCTGTAAAATTCTTCGAGGGTTTCCGTTTCCAGCATCAAATAAAGGTAGGTAATTATTTGATTATTATACACTATTTGACAAATAAATGATCAAAAAAGCACATCCTGTTTGAATTTTATAAATATTGGATTGAATTCTATAAACGGATCGATGGACGATGAGGCTACTTTTGCAACATGGAAACAGGTTTACGCAAATGGATCATCGTGATCACCATCATCACATCAACCATCATCGAGTTGATCGATACAACCATCGTTAACGTATCGATCAACACCATGAGCGGCAATTTAGGCGCTTCGCTGGAAGATACAGCCTGGGTAATTACCTCTTATGCCATTGCCAATGTAATAGTGATACCAATGACGAGTTTTTTCGCAGAAAAAATAGGCAGAAAACAATATTATATCGGGTCGATCCTGTTATTCACCATAGCCTCGGCCTTTTGCGGATTTTCGCATAATTTACTGGAGTTAGTAGCCTTCCGCTTTTTACAAGGGATAGGTGGCGGCGCACTTTTATCTACCTCACAGGCAATTTTGTTTGAAACCTTCCCAGCTAAAGAGCGGGCCACGGCGAGTGGAATCTTCAGCCTGGGTATTATCATCGGGCCTTCAATCGGCCCGGTGCTTGGCGGTTATATCGTAGATAATTTATCCTGGCAGTGGATTTTTTACGTCAATATCCCCATCGGCTTGCTGGCCGCTTTTTTATGTTTTATTTATTTAAAACCCACCAAAAAATCAACCAATGGGCGGCCCATTGATTGGCTCGGCATATTTTTGCTGGCGATAGGCGTGGGCGCTTTGCAGGTGGTGCTGGAGCGCGGCCAAACCGACGATTGGTTTGCAGCGACCTACATCCTGGTGTTAAGCCTGGTATCGGCTATTTGTTTATCCGTTTTGGTGTGGTGGCAATTGAAGATCGAGTACCCTGTGATCAACCTGCGGGTACTTAAGAGCACCACGCTTTCCATTTCGGCTATCATGACGTTCGTGCTCGGCTTCGGTTTGTTTAGCGCGGTATTTGTGTTTCCTTTATATTCGCAGCGGATCATCGGTTATTCGGCCTTCCAAACCGGCACTATGTTGCTGCCGGGCACGCTGATGGCGGCCATGATATCTCCCTTTTTAGGCAAAATACTGCAAAGTGGCATCAGGCCGCAATATTTGATCATCCTGGGCTTTGGCATGTCGGCGGTGTTTGGTTACCTGATGTCGGGCTCTAACCTGGAAACGGGGGGCGCCTATTTCTTTATCCCCCTGATTTTCCGCGGACTTGGGGCGGCGCTGCTCATTGTTCCGCTTACCGCGCTCGCCGTTTCGGAGTTGAAGCCATCGGAAATCCCGCAGGGCGCGGCACTCAATAACATGATGAGGCAGATGGGCGGCTCGTTCGGTATCGCTTTGATCAATACTTATATTGCGCATCGCGAAGCGGCAAACCGCACGGCCCTGATTGCGCATGTAACGGCAAGCGATCCTTTAACCCTTCAGCGGCGGCAATCGTATATCGCAAATTTTATGGCGCATGGCTCAACCTATTTACGGGCGGCGCAGCAATCGTTAGGCGCGCTGGAAAACATGGTGGTGAGGCAAACTTTTTTAATGAGCTATATGGACGCCTTCTTTTTGTTGGCTATCCTGAACGCCTGCTGCATCCCGCTGGTTATCCTGACGATTAAAAAACGGGCCGTGGTAAAAAGCGGGAAAGTGGAGATACCGGACGCGCATTGAAAATTATGATCATCTTTTGAGAGCAATAAACCGGGCGCTCGCAACCTGTTATTTAATTAATTAAAAATTTCGGATCGTTGTCCGGTCAATAGACAACGGTCGTCTGCTGCACACCTGGCATACGCAAAGTTCACTCCTTCCGGTCACGATGACAAAATTTCGGTGGTGATGGGCGGATGCAAAGCATTAGCAACAATGGTCGGCATGGAAGGTTTAGAGACGATTGGTGGATGAACCACCATCAATTATAATGAGTGAATAACATATTAAAAAACATTAAATCACATGATTAACAATAGGAACCGATCATAAACAAAACCTCCACACCACCACAACCCTTACCCATCATCTCATCCCGACCGGAGGGAGGGATCCTTTGCGAGCGATGAGTATGCCAGTGCAAAGGGATCTGCGTTAACCATCTACAGTAATACCTGGCACGCGTAAAAGTTCCCTCTCTCCGGTCGGGATGACAAATTTTTTAGAGGTATGTGGATGAATATACACGTGCAACCGCCTTACGTTGGCGATCTACAGCACACATGGCACGCGCAAAAGTTCCCTCCCTCCGGGATGACAAAGTTTTGGAGGAGGTAAGTGAATGAGTATGCGCGTGCAAAGGGCTCTGCATTGACCATGCAGCACACCTGGCACGCGCAAAAGTTTCCCCCTCCGGTGAAGCTTCAGGGTTGGTGGGTGGATGAGAACTTTTAAAGGCGGTTACTAAAGCTACCTATTTAAAAGTACAACGGCCCGTTTTACCAACCGTTTATGGCCGCGCTCACTTTTGCCCTTCCAATAAATACCTGGCAAAATATTCGCGGAGCCGTTTTTGAAAGTAAGTTTTATAAGGCTCTTCGTAAGCGTGGCTTTGGCCGGGTAAAATCAGCATATCAAAATCCTTGTTGGCTTTGATCAGCGCGTCGGCCATGCGCATGGTATTGGCCGGATTTACGTTGGCGTCTGATTCGCCCGACACCAGCAACAGGTGGCCTTTAAGGTTTTTGGCAAGGCTCTGGTTTACGGCAACAGGCTTCGCTAAACCCTGGTAAGTTTCTCCCCAAGTGCGGTTATAAATATTATTATCATGGTTTGCGGATGATGCCACAGCTACTTTATAAAAATCAGGGTAAGTACATAGCGCCGCCGTAGCCATCATCCCGCCACCGGAGTGGCCGAATATGCCGACCCTTTTTAAATCGATAAAATTAAAGCGCGCGGCCAGTTGTTCCAGGCCGTACCGGTCATCTTCGAGCGCATAGTCGCGCAAGTTGCCGTAGCCATATTTATAATATTTGGCCTCTCGCAGCGGTGTACCGCCACGGTGCCCCATCACCACCACAATAAACCCGGTTTGGGCCAGCGAGGTATTGTTATAGCGATCAAATACGGTAAACTCGGTCCACACGGTTTCAATCTGCGGGCCGGGATAAACCTGCGATATGATGGGGTATTTTTTATTGGGATCAAAATTAAAGGGTTTCCACATCAGGCCGTAAAGGTCGGTCACGCCGTCTTTAGCCTTTACCTTAAATTGCTCAGGCTGTTTCCATCCATAGGCATAAAGCGCGCTCATATCGGCCTTTAATATTTGCTGCACAAAGTGTCCTTTGTTATCCAACACCACGGTTCGGGGCTCAAGGTCTATCCTCGAATAATTATCCACCAGGTATTTTCTGTCTTTTGATATAAAAACGTTGTGTGTAGCATTAGCCGTTGTAAGCAGCATTTGCTTTTTGCCGTCAAAACCTACCTTATATAAATAGGCGTAGTTGGGGTTGCTGTTTTGCTCTTTACCAAAGCCGTAAAAGTAAATGCCCCGGCCAAGGGTATCAATATTGAGTATGCGGCCCGCCGTCCAGTTGCCGGCGGTAATGGCGTTGAGCAGCTTACCGGTACTATCGTAATGGTAGTATTGCCCCCAGCCACTCCTATCAGACCACCAGATGATATCCTTACCCTGGTTTACAACGGCCACATGAAACAGATCTTCGTTAATAAAAGGTTTGCTTACCTCGTGGATCACTACGCGGAGCTGGCCGGTTTTAATATTTACGGCGCATAGCTCCACCTCATCGCGGCTCCGTTTTTTGCGGAGGATAAACATTTCGCCGGTAATACCTGCCGATGGCACGATAGAAACAGCCTGATCCGGCCACCTCTCGATATTGATCTTTTTCAGCACAGTGTCGCCGGTATTGCCTATAAACAGCTCGTACTGGGTTACATCCTTGTCACCGGGTAATTCGTAGGGATAGGTATTTACGTAGGGTCTTGGGCTTGTAAGCGAATTGATTACCGTTAATGTTTTCACCTTCCGGGTATCTTTTCGTAAAACATAAAACGATTTGGAGTCGGCTGTCCACACCGCGCCTGTCCCGGTATCAAAGTTGACATGTTCGTCGGCCGGTGTTAGCGAGAAGGAATAGTTTAGCGCTCCATCGCGCGAAAGTTGCCTGGATGTGGTATCGGCTAAGTTTTTAAGGTATAAGTTATGGTTGCGGGCGTACAATAACCAGTGCTTATCGGGCGACCGGTCACCGGTTAAATGAGCAATCTTTTCTTTGGGCGGTTCCTGGTATTTGGCCAGCTTTTTAGTGGTATAGTTGTAAGCATATTTAACGTTTTTATAAATAAGCGCAACGGTTTGCTGCCCTGGTAAAAAATCGGGCGTGTAGTTGATAGCGCCGGTATCAATTGCACCGGTTGTTAGGGTAGCCAGGCTTTTTACAATAGCTTGCTTATCAAACAAAAGTATCAGCTGTTTTTTATCCGGATCTGCCAGGTAATAGTTGGCGGGAGATTTTTTTTTAGCCGCGGCTGATGTTAGGCCGGGCGCATCGTTGGCAACAAACCAAAACTTGTTGCCTTGGTTGAGGAAAAACGGAATAACGGATGTGGTACCAACCAGTTTTGAAAGGTTGGGTACATCGTATCTTTCGGTGGCGGCAAAGTCGGGTTGCTGGGCGTAGCATAACGTACAGCCAAACAGCAATAAAACAAATACTAATTTAGCGTGCATCAGTAGGGGTATATTTTTTTTTATACATTTCACAGGTACTCACCAGGTACGGGTTGTTGGTGGCTTTAATCACCAGGTCTGCTATTTCAACTATCCGGGGAGATTTGTAGTTACGATTGTTTGAACAGAAGGTAAAGTAATCCCAGGTAATGCGCCGGTTGGCTTCCGTAAAACCTGAGATGTGTTTTGCCATCAGGTCGGTAACTTTGTCCAGGTCCTTTTTGCCTGCGGCATCTGCCATGTCTATCAAAACCAAAAACTGATCTTTATCAGGCATATCGGTAGCGTTAATCTGCTTCCTGTAATGCTCAAAATCGTCTTTATTGTAGGGATGTCCCTTAAAATAATACCCTACCAGGGCATAACTGGCAATTTTGCGGTAAACGGAAGCCAATTTCTCATCAACAGTATCCTTGGTATTTTCAACGGCGAATTCCTTCCAGTGGTCGGCCAGGAAGTTAAAATTACGGGTATCAATTTCTGACAGGTACATGGCATAACGGTTTTTGCCGAACAATGCCCAGTTCTCTTTTTTAACGATCTGTTTCAAGGGTACCCGGTCCATAAACTCTTCGTCTATTTTTTTTGCCAGCGGTATTTCCTGCAGCCTCACTTTTAAAAGGGCGTAATCTCTCAAAAGACCGGCTGACCTATCGCCAGATTCATAACGTTCATCCATCACGGCCACTTCGTTATTGGGTTTAAGGCCGCTTCTTATTTTTTTCATGAAAGCATCTGCCGACATCCCTCCTACAAATTTGAATAACAGCTTTCCATCGCCATCCAATAATAAGTATGATGGATAGGCACCTATATTATAGGTTTTGCCTAAGGCTTTCATACGATCGTCTTTATCCATCTCGGCCTTCATGTTAATGAAGGTCGAGTTAAAAAAGTCGGCCACGGTATCCACTGTAAAAACATTGGCCTCCATGTGCTTACAAGGAATGCACCACGATGTATAACAATCAACAAACACCACTTTATGCTGCGCCTTGGCAAGTGTTAATGCTTCGTTAAGGTTATCAGGTTTAAATTCTATTTTTCGGTTCTGACCCGATGCAGCAAGGCCGAGGGTAAGCAATATCAGGGTTAATATATTTTTCATCACAGCGTTTTTTAGCAATTATTTCTGAAGATATTCTTTCTCAATTTTCATTTTCATCAGCTGGTAATTGGCGCGAGTAATAGCGTCGGTATGAGTTTCGGCCAGTTTGTTGATGTTATTCATGGTTTTAACAAAGTACAAATGCAGCACCTCGTTAGTGTCGGTAAGGCCCGCCATAAACGAGTCTTTATTTACTGCCTGGGCCAAATTATATACAAATGTTGCCTGCAGCGTTCGGGTATAGGCATCAACGGGGCGGGTGGCATCAAAATCTTTAAATATGTAGTGATCAAGGTTGTTAAACAGATCCTGCACAGTAAACTCGGTGTTTCCATTCGCATTTTCCGCTTTAATGAGGTTACCAATCACTACCGGGCTCACTAACCTGCTTAAGGCGATTTCCACCTGGCGCTGAAACTTGTTTTCTACCGGCGGGCTGTTGCTTTTTCTTAACCTGGGGTTGTTCATCCAATCGGGCACGCCGCTAAACAGATACGTATTCATTAAGTCGAAGGCTTTTTGCTGCTCATTTTTTGATACATAAACAACCGGCACTTCATTGTATCCCCTGATAACCGGACGGTTAGATTGCCCGCCGATCAGCATAAACAGGCTTTTGGTATAATCGTTATAGGCCGACTGAAAGGCATTGGCTATAGCTACAAAATCGGCATAGTCTTCATCATGCCCTACCATATCGCCGGTTATTTTGTCAAGGCGCGGGTACAGGGCCTGTATGTTTTTCATACCCAGCTCAACGGCGTCTAACTGGTTTGATGCCAGGTTGCCTGGTTGGGTAAAAGGATCATCCTTGTTAGCCTCTACATAGCGCAGGGCGGCATCGTCATAAGAAATATTGGATTCGAAAGCTTTTAAAGCTTTTTGATCCGGAAATATCCTGTAAGCCCAGTTGATGGCCATCCTGTCATAAGCCGAGATCCCCGGGATCAATCCCGACAGGGGCACCTGGTCGTCAGGCTGTACGGCGTAGTTAAACTGGGAATCATCGGTTACCGAAGAAGTGAAGCTGTTCTTCTTTAAAAAACCTGCCGACCTGATCTGCGTAGTAGTATAAGCGTTGCTGGCGTAAAGGTTTGGTTTAAGGCCCAGCAATTCGCCCAGGGCCTGCATGGCTTTCCAACGCAATATCTCGCCCTTTAGCTGCGGGTTGTTCATGCTTTTAATTACCCGCTGGTCTTTAAGCCCGCAAGCAACAAAGTAGGCAGGCATCAAGGCATCGGCAATCAAATCGCTGATGTTCATTTTGGCAGCCAGGATCTCGCCGGTACGCGGGTCCTCGAGCAAATTTTTTGATACCTGCTCGTGCACATTACCCCATTTAATTAAAATTTTATGTGATGATAGCCAGGAGCCATCCTCGTTGGTGTTAATTTTAAACACATTTTTAAAGCCTGCCGCTGCAAAAGCGCTGTTCCACTCCTGCACAGCCTGTTTAAGGTAAGGCATATAAACATCGGGCGTAGCCTGATCAATAAATACCTGAATAGGCTCCGCGGGCTCTGCCAAACTGCCGCTGCGGTATTTAGGCAGATCGGCTTTTTGTACCGTGAGATCCCATTTCTTTATTACATTCACTTCGCGCACGCCATACGGATTTTTGCCAAAATCGTTGTAGGTAACGGTTGCAAAGCCAATCCTGGGGTCGGCCTCACGTACCTGCATTTTATGCTGGGGCAAGCGCTGTATCACCAGGCTCAATATATAGGCATTAGCCTTCTCTTCTACCTTCGATCTTTCGGACTGCTGCCTGGTATCCGTTTGCGTGCGCAAAACGCTGAACACCACCCCGTCGGCCATGGCTTTCACACCCTGAACGCCCGATCGGTTAACATCGGACCGGCTTAAGCCCGAAAAGTCTTTGAAAGAGAACAGGTCGCCGCCTTCCATCAACTGTTTGGTTACATCAATAATATAACTTCCTTTTGCTTTTCCCTGGGCCTCTATGTGTATTACAGAGCTAACCGGTATCAGGTTGGATTCCTGTACCAATTTCTCCATGCCCGGGTTCAGATCGGCCGATACGGCTTCCTGGTAAATCTGTTTGGTGATATTGAGGTTATTGTTTGAGCCTATGCTAAACCTGATGACGCCAGAAGACTGTGATACCTCGTTGGCGTAGCCCCTGGCTATATCGCCAACAACTAAAATATCGCTGTTCAGATCACCGGATGCAATTTCCAGGAAATAACGTGCTCCATCCTGGTAAACGGGGAAAGTACCTGGTATAACCTTCATGCTTTTTTTCAAAAACTTATCAAAAGGCATGGGTTCGTCGGCAGCTTTTACAGGCCGTGGGCTCAATAAGCTAATGGCTAATAATATGGTGGATATTAATTTCATTGTTTTATCTGGTAGTTTTATCAACAGGTAAATTGGTTAAAAAAGAATCTTTCTTGCCGGTGCGCCACACATCAATCATGTGTACAATGGCTATCAAATGGCTTTTAGAGATCAGGTCGTGATTAATTGCCGCCGCCGCTTTTGCCTGGCTGGCGGTAAGGTTCAAAAGGTTGATCATTTCGATGCTTACATTGCCTGCAAGGTTGTTCTTATTATCTACGTGCATCAATATTTTATTCATGAATGTACGTTGCAGCATACGGTCGTACTCGGATATGGGTTTGCCGTCCATTATTTTACCGAAAGTAGCCTGCTGCAGATCCGTCAGAAACTCGTGAACGCAATAGGTGGTATCGCCGACCAGCGTTTGGTTTTTTACCATTTGCGGATATTTTGATACCAGCCTGCCAAAAAGGTCGCTGTATGATTCCTCAACATCGGTACTGAAATTGAAATGTGTTTTATCTTTTATTCCAGCTGCGTACAGCCATTTGGGCTCGGTAAACATAAAGTCTTTCAAATACGCCATCGCTTCCTTTTGCTGTGCATAGCTCACCGGCTTGTAGCCATAGCTATTTTCGCCCCTTAAATTATAATTGCTAAACCCGCCGCCTACACTTTTTAACGCATGCTTGAGGTAGGTATAGTAGCGCCCCTCAACTGCCCGGTACATTGATCGTAGCAGCGTATGGCGGTCATCATCTCCGGCGGTCCATTTTTCCAGATTGGCCATCGTGATTTTGAGGTTGTTTACGCCCAGGCGGTTTGCCTTCATGTCGTCATCGCCAACATCTTCCGCCTGTACGCGCGGGTCGTTAAAATCACTTTCATCGTAATAAAAAAACCTGGGGTCTTTTCTTTTTTGCGATACCCAATCCTGCAAAAACTGTTTCTCTCTAAACGGGTCGGTAAATTGCGGGCGGTAGCGGTATCCCCAGTCAATAGCAAAATCATCATAAACACCAATATGCGGCAGCAATTCTTCAGCACTCATCTGGTCTTGAGGCTGCGCCGCATAGTTAAAGCGCATATAATCCATTACTGATGGGCCAAAACCATTTTTTTGTACAAACTTTTTGTTGCGGATGCTATCAACAGGGTATGAGGCGCTGCCGGCAAAATCATGCCTCAGGCCCAGGGTATGCCCTACCTCGTGTGTAATTACGTTTTTCAGCAAGCTGCCCATCAGGTCGTGGTCAAACGGAAATTGCCGCGCCCGTGGGTCTGTAGCGGCACACATGGAAAAATACCAGCGCTCCAGCAACTCCATAATATTATGAAAAACGGCAACGTGGGAGGACAGGATTTCGCCCGAACGGGGATCTACCACCTGAGGGCCATAAGCGTTGGCCATTTCGGAGGGTTTGTAGGAGATATAGGAATACCGCGAATCTTCCATACTGAAGCCCGGATCTTCGGCCTGCGTTGGCGCAAGCTTGCCTATGATGGCATTTTTAAAGCCTATTTTCTCGAAAGCCGATTGCCAGGCATTTACCCCTTTAATAAAATAAGGTATTAAATACGCCGGCGTATTGCGGTCAATATAAAACACAATGGGTTTTTGAGGCTCAACCAGCTCACCTTTTAAATACTTCTCCACATCGGCTGGTTTGGGTTCCATGCGCCAACGGTTGGCCATGGCCACCATTTCAACCTTTTGAGGGTCTTTATCGTAATTGTTTATGCCGGTTAAAAAATAGCCAACCCTTCTGTCGGCGTAGCGCGGTGTCATTGGCTGCTCGGGCAACAGGCACCACGACGAGCCCACCAGCCATTGCGTAGGATAGGTTTGCGGCTTTTTAGCCGAGGGCGGCCTGTTGGCTTCGCGCGGAGGCTCGGCGAGCGGCGCCCCCTCGGCATAGCTTTTTATTGAACGGAAAACAATATTATTGGCAAAACAGCTTACGCCCGTAATTTTAGATTTCTCGGCTTCGTAGGCGCCGAGCTTAAGCTCATCCTTTGCGCCTTTTAACGAGAATAATTCGTTATCGCCCGCAAATAATTTGGTGATATCTATCATGGATGAGGTATCGCTGGCGGCAACAATATCAAATGCCAGCAAGCTTGGCGATAAACTTAACCGCAAGGATTTGATGTAGATATTAGTAGTATCGGTAGCTTTTACAAACTCGGGTACTACAAGTTCCATCTTAGCGAAACGGCTTTTACGGAACGAGATCACCTGATCGCCCACGGCATCGCCGGCATAGCCAAAACGCATGGCAGGATCTCGCTTGCGCTGTGCTGATCCTTCGATAATGCTGACCGTTGTCAGGATATCGCGGCCCAGCAACCTGTTAGGGATTTCCATTAAATATTTATCGTCCTGAACATAAATATTAAACATTCCCTTGTATTGCTTTGCGCCGGGCTTAACAAAGGTATTTACGGATGGTACCGGTTTATCGCTTTGTGCACGGGCACAAAAAACAGGCACAGTTAAAAGCAGGCCACATAATAATTTGGCTGTAATCTTCATGAAACGTAGTTTAAAATACAGATTTTGGGTAATGGGGCTGCCGCCTTTGGCCGCCCCATAAAGGTTATTGCAATATGCTGCCGCTGTAACAATTACAGCCCTTTTGCCGCATTGCCTATTTTTTGCAGATCTACCTGGTACTCGTTGATATAATAGTTCCTTACGATGTTATACCTTTTCCGGATTTGCCCGTTTACATCTTTAGTGGCGTTTAATATACCAGCAGCAGTGGTGTTGGTTATAGCTACAGATGCGTTCAGGTTGGGTTCAGAGTAGCTTACCATGGCGGTTATATAAGCATTCCAATCGGCGGTGGCCGAGGGAGAGCTATAACCTACAATGATGCCCTTGCCATAAGATTGTGTAGTGCTGGTCATGGTGGTGGCATAATCTGCCGAATTAATAAATTCGGTAGTGGGTGTAACCACGCCTCTGGCTATCATACTTTGAATAAAGATCAGGTTTGCCTTAGCCACAAAGCCCATCGAGTCGTTCTTAGTCATGGTGGTTACCGCGGCGCTGCCGTAGTTAACGGTAATGTTATCATAACTGTAATATGCCGCTACTGATTTTACCGATTTGGTGTAACCTACTGTAGGTGTAAAAAAAAGCGTATTTATAACCGAGTCGAGCTTGCTGCAAAGCAATATTTTCGAAGGAAGAAACTTTTTAAGAAACTTGTCGGAGTAAAAATTAAACCACTTCTTTTTAATCAGGTCAAGCTGGGCACCAACATAATTTTGATCGGCAACGCTAAGCTCAACCCCAGGTGTCCAGTATCCTATGGACGATGGGCCGGTTGGCTTGGTCCAGGCGGTGGGGGTCCAGTAAGCATCCCTATCGGTAAAATTATAAAGTATGTTGGTATTATAGCTTTGCAGGTAGCCTACAATGGTAGCATCGTAAGTATGAGTGCCCTGCGGGATAACGTAAGCTTCGCTGAGGCCCGAGGGGGATAAAGTACCGTCGCTCTTTTTACAGGAAACCATTATCGCAACCGCAAAAAGCATTACCAAAGTTAATTTGAATATTTTCATGATGATCAATAATTAAGGTAAACAAACAATTATCGTGGGTTTTGCACCAAACCCGGGTTGTTATTAATAGCCGTGTAAGGGATGGGCAAAGCGTAAAGCTTGCTACCCGCCGCCAGTGTAAAAGTAGCCGTTAAGCCATCTGCACCGGTGTAAACATGGGTAACAGCCAGGCCAAAACGTTTAATATCAACCCAGCGGTGGCCGTCTTCAAGGCAAAGCTCGCGGCGGCGTTCGTCCTGGTAAAATTTAAACAAAGCAGTAGCATCGGTAATAGCAACGGGAGTGTAAGCGGCCGAGCGTGTATCAAAACGGGTTGCCCGCAGGGTATTTAAATCAGCCAGTGCCTGTACGCCATCAGCAGCGGCGCCATTTTTAGCTAAACGCCTGGCGTATGCTTCGGCTCGGTTTAAATAAAGTTCGGCTACACGCAGCCCTTTGCTACCGTAAGTGGCGTTTGTGACCGATTTGGCCGTGGTATAGGGACCGATGCCTGTAAAGCTATTAAAGTAAACTCGATAACGCAGATCGCCGTAGTTACTGGTGGTACTGTTTTGTGTATATAGTGTACTCAACGAAGCCGATACGGTATATGGCGGGATATAGGTGCTGGTAACCGTTGGAAAATACCGGACATCGCTATTGGGATTGCTGCCATAAACCCATATTGTTTCGGGGTTGGTAGAGCTGTAAATGCCTGTATTTACAATGGCATTAGTAGCGCTTACAAAGGTATTGAAGCTGGTTAAATTTGAATTTTGCTGAAGCCCCAGTGTTGCATAGTTGATGGCTTTATCCCAATCGGTATCTAAGCCGCGATACACATAAAACCTTGATAATAAACAATAAGCAGCGGTACTGCCAACACGAAATGTAGTGGTAGGGGTATAATTTGCTTTGAGCAAATCCAGGGCCTTGAGCAAGTCTGTTTCAATCTGGTCGTAAACTTCTTTAAGCGTATTCCGGGTTAGGCTACCATCGCGTACCTGGCTCGATATTACCAGCGGCACGCCCAGGCTGGTTGAAGCATCAACACCCGAACCGTTGTAGGGTTGCGCATAAATTGTTACCAGCTTAAGGTAATAAAATGCCCGTAAAAACAAGCATTGCCCCATAATGGCATTCTTATCCTGATCGCTGCCCGATACGTTAGGCAATTGGTCCATCACTACGTTGCAACCTTTAATTTTGCTGTAATAAGTGGTATAAACATCGGCGCCGGAGGGTATAGTGCTGGTAACATCAAACATGGTAGGGTCAAACTTAAACATGGCCGTCCCATTTTGCAGAGGGGTTACATAAGTGGATACCTGGTCGCCGGCGGTGGTTTTAGACAAGCCGTTGCACTGAATATCGTCTGTTAGCAGGTCGAAATTTTCGGTAGGGGTTTGATATGGATAGGCATCGCTGTACATCAATGATATCAGGTCGGTTGTGGTGGTGGGCTTGATCTCATCCTGGCTGTATTCATCCAGAAACTTTTTGCATGAGCCCAGCACCAAGCAAAGTAATAACAGGCCATATATAGTAAGTTTTTTCATTTTTTTACGAGTTAAAGACTGATGGCTAAATTAAGTGTGTATGATCTGGTACGTGGCTGCCCGCCGGTAGCTACTTCGGGGTCAACCCCGTTAAATTTGCTGCTGTTAATAGAGAAGGGATTACTTACGCCAAACCCGGCATTGATGCTTTTACACCGCAGCCTTTGGGTAAGGCTTGGGCTCAGAGCGTAACTTAAGCTTAAATTATTGCAACGAAGGCTGGAGGCGCTCACAATCCTGTCGGTACTGTTGTTGTACATATCATACAGGTCAACATAGGTACCGTTAGGTAATAATACCGATGGGATAGACTTATCCGGTAAGCCCGGGATATTTGAACTGGTATTGGTTGGCGTCCATCTGTCCAGAATATTTCTGGATAAATTTTGATACTCGGTAGGCAGGTTGGAGGTAAGGGTGTACAGTGGCGCCAAGAATTTTTTACCTCCTAACTGCAGGTAGAAGCTTGAGCTCAGGGTGAGCATTTTATAACGGAAGTTCATGCCCAGGCCTGATGTAAAATCGGGATCCATTTTACCAACATACTGCATATAGGCAGTAGGATCCTTAGCCACATCGGCACCGGCGGCATAACTCAGATCAATTTTAGGCCGGCCGTTGGTGGCATCAACCCCGGTAAATTTAAAGGCGTAAAAGCCGGAAACCGGGTCGCCTACTTTATTAAGGCCGCCCGATACGGCTGTGCGCCAGGTAGCCAGTTGAGTACCCACCTTGGTAATGGTATTGCTGTTTTTAGACGTGTTAGCCGTAACCGACCAGGTAAAGTTTTTGGTGCGTACCGGCACAAAGTTAGCAGTAACCTCGTAGCCTGTATTATCCATTGAGCCACCGTTAACCAGCATGGAGTTAACGCCGTACTCTATAGGTATATTTAAACTGGTGATCAGATCGCGCCCCCTTTTGGTATAGTACTCCACCGATCCCTGTACCTTGTTCTGGAACAGGCTGAAATCCAAGCCTAAATTTACCGACAGGTTTTTTTCCCAGCGCAAATCACCGTAAGGTAAAGAGCTTATGGTTAATAAATTATCGCCAGTAAACGCATCCACAACACTTGATGCCGGCGTGGTTGGCACTTTAACGATCAGGTCGGGGCTTACATTGGTTGATATATTCCGCTGGAAACCGAACGAACTCCTCAGGCTGAGGGCGGATAACCAGCTGGTACGGTCAAACCATTTTTCGTTGGCTATATTCCACCTCAGACCACCTGCATAAACCGGGTTGAACGATTCGTTGGTGAACTGGCCGAAACGGTTCGACCGGTCTGTACGCACGCTGATATTGGCTACATACCGGTTATCATAACTGTAACTTCCGGTTAAATACATGCCCATCGTATTGGTTAGGTTATCTGTTATAGTTGGCTGTACGCTCAGCAAGGGGTTAACCGTATTGGCGGAAGTGTAGGTTGTAGGTAAGGCCGCAAAAGAACGGCCTCTGTCTCGCAGGTAACCGTAATTGGTAGATGAAAAGCCGGTATAGCGCACGCTGTTAAACTCCTGCCCAAAAAGTACGGTAAACACGTGCTTTTGTTTAAGCACCTTGCTGTACGATAAGCTATTGCGCCAGTTCCACGAGTTGCTTGTGGTTACCATCTGGTTAAACTCGCCGCCTACAGGCAACTTGCTGTTTTTGTATGCCGCATCGACTGATTTTACTGTGCCGTAATCCCAAAAACGCAGGGTTGCCGCAACATATTCTGATTGCTCGGTAGCGTAGGATTCGCCCCGTGTTGTAATGGCGTTGTAGCTGTATAAACTTTGAACCTTAAGCCCCGGAATAATTTCGTAATTGGCGTCAATGGCTACATTTGCCGATTGTACCTTGTTGGAGTTGCCGGTATTGGCGAGCTCGTTGAGCACATTGTATTTATAGTTTCTTAAGCCGGTATAAAAATAGTTAGAACCATCGCTGTTATACGCAGGCAATACCCTGTTAATGGTACTGGCGTAACCATAAGGGTCAACCTGGTAAAAGCCGTTGGTTGTTTTATTTGACGCCGAAAGACGGGTTCCGAAAGTAAATTTTTTAGATACCTGCGAGTTAACCCTCAGGTTAGCCGTATAGCCTTTACTATCGTTACCTATGGCGGTTCCGTTTGATTGGTTGTAGCCGATGGAAGAATAATACGAGGTGTTATTACTGCCACCCGATACACTTAAATTATGATTGGTGCTGATAGGCGCCCTAAAAAGGATATCAAACCAATTGGTGTTTTGCGATTCGAGCGCGGCTACGCGGGTGTTAAACTGGTCGGAAGTTATGGTTTTGTTATAGAGGTAATCATTCAATGCGCCGGCATAGCCTATATTATTGTTTACAACGCTGCTCGCTATCAGGCCCCTGTCGTATATCTCGCGCGATACGGAAACACGCTCTTTCGAGTTCATCATGTTCAGCTTATCATAAGTAACCTTTTCGGTGGTGCTGATGTTGGTTGAGTAGCTGATGGCTATTGGCCCGGCTTTGCCTTTTTTTGTGGTAATTACAATAACCCCATTGGCCGCCCTAACGCCATATATGGCTGTAGCAGAGGCATCTTTCAATACGGTAATATCTTCAATATCATTGGGGTTTAGCCAGTTGATGGAGTTACCTACAAAGTTTTTAATATAATCGAAATTATCTTGGGTGACGCTCCCTAACGAGTTTAATACCTGGGTTTTAAACGGCAGCGGATCTTCCTGGATGATACCATCAACCACCCAGATAGGTTCTTGGGTACCGCTCAGGGTTGATGTGCCGCGTACTCTTGTTTTTTGGCGGGTTCCGGTTAAACCGCTTGTATTTGTTACCACAACCCCGGCCAATTTACCTTGCAATGCCTGCTCGAGCGTATTCAAACCATTAAGGTTAAGATCCTTAGCGTTAAGATAACTGGCAGCCCCCACCATATCGCTTCTTTGCAATATCTGGTAACCGGTATTTACGGTAACCTCCCCTAACTGCATTATTTTTGTTTTAAGGGTTACCGTAACCGATGTTTTTCCGTTTACTTTAACTTCAACCGGTTCTTTACCAATAGTGGTAAATATCAATACGGCATCTTTAGGTACATCAGGCAAAATAAAACTCCCAACCATATTGGTAACGGCCCGTTTACCGGTTCCTTTTACGGTTACTGTAACACCTGTAAGCAATTTGCCGTCTTCATCTTTTACAGTACCGGTAACGGTAATATTGGTAAAAAAACGCTTTATCTTTTCTACTATGGTAGCCTCCCTTTCTTTAACTACAACCGTTTTTTCTTCGAGTTCGTAAGTTAAGGGCTGGTCGGTAAAACAGCTTTTCAATACATCCTCTAAGGGCGCATTGTTTACGGTGATATTTACCGGGCTTGCTTTTAATAATAACTTACGGTCGAAAATAAAATCGTACCCGCTTTGCTTGCGGATCTCCTTGAACACCTTTTCTAAGGGGGCATTTTTTTCGTTTAGGGTGATGCGCTGCGCGTAGGTGGATGCGCTTACTTGCATAATAGCTGCTAAAATGATTAGGGGGATCAATCGCATAATGAGCAGTAATTTACGGACGTGCGGATTAGGCACACCAAAGGGTTTGGTATAAATTTTATACATTTGTATGTGTTTGGTTGTTACAGTTGATACTAACGCAATTTTTGTTGACGCGCGGCCAAACCATTGCCAGAGGTGTTAGAGCACTTCTGGTTTTTTTGCCTTATGGTTTAATTAAACTATAAGCATGGGCGCATCGCCGGGAAAGGTGGGCTGGGTAATTATTTTGTCACTATTACCCTCCTTCCGTTAACTTTAAAGTGAACTTTGCCGGTTGATTCCATTATTTTAAGTACGGCGGAAATGTTTTTTGACCGCGATACCCATCCTCCAAGTTCAAGATCCTGAGGGGCCGACGGATCATAGATCACCTGTACATCATACCAGCGCGCAATTTTGCGCATGGTGGTTTTAAAATCGTTATCCTTTAAAATAAAATCGCCGTTTTTCCAGGCCATTATGGTTTCGGTATCCACATCCGATACACTTATGCTGCTGCCATATTGCGCTTGCTGCCCTGGCTTAAGTACAGCTATTGCCGCTGAAGCCTCGCCGGTTACCTTTACCGAACCCTCGAGCAGGGTGGTTGCTATAACGGGTTCATCAATATAGGCGTTAATATTAAAGTGCGTACCCAATACTTCAACCGTTTGCTTATTGCTCACCACGCGGAAAGGTAATTGCCTGTTGTGTGCAACCTCAAAATAAGCTTCGCCCTGAAGCATTACCTTACGCTCTTTTAATGATGCAAAGCTGGCCGGGTATTTAATAGACGATGACGAATTGAGCCATACCTTGGTGCCGTCCGGCAATACAAGCTGGTACTGCCCGCCGTTGGGAGTTTGCAACGTGTTGTAAACCACATCGCCAGCTGAGTGTGCATTGTTTTTACTTGCCGTTGTATAAATAAGCTGCCCCTTGCCCGATTTTGAGATACGGATGCCCGACTGCTCCTGCAATGTTAAGCCCGTAGATTGATCAAGGCTGACCTTGTGCCCATTGGATAAAGTAAGCAAAGCTTTATTACCACCAGGATTTACATCGTTAGCGTACTCGCTACCCGTGTGGGCAGATCGCGAAGCGTAAAAATAAACGCCCACGGCTACCAAAAGTACCGCTGCAGCGCTGCCAATATACCTGATGTTAAATAGGCTGAATATTTTACCTGTGTTTTTTTGCGCAAACCTGGGGTCGACTATGGTTTTTTGATAAACCCTTTGAACCTGTTCGTCGGGTATTGCCTGGGTTGGCTTTTCTATCTTCCACTCCTCTCCCATCGACTCGTAGAATACTTCTTCGTAAGCTTCGTTTTGAGCGTAGCCGAGCAATTCGTCCAGCTCCTCTGCCGAGAGTGTGCCGTTTAAATAACCGAACAATAAATCCTTAACTCTTTCTTTATCCATAAACTAAATGTAGCGAGGATGTGTTTTTTGTGTTAATATGATGTTAATACACGCAACACGAAAGAAAGAAGTAGTGAAATTTGAATTATTTTTTAAAAAAGTGATAAAAAAGTAAAAAACAGGCTATATATCGGATGGAATAATGTTTCCGGATAGCTTTTAAGGCTTCGGAAAGATGTTTTTTAACGGTATTTTTTAAAATACCCAGTTCCGCGGCTATCTCATCTAAAGAATACCCCTCATTACGGCTCAACCTATACACTTGCTGTTGCTGTTTAGGCATTAAAATTAGTGCTTCGTTGGTAATCCGCTGCAATTCGGCCAGCAAAACATCATCTTCGGTAGTATTTACCGATGCCTTCATATCCTGGTAAAGCCTTTCGGAAACATTTTTAGATGTAGCCAATTGCCTGATGCTGTTTAAGGATAATCGGCGCGCTATGGTAAAAAGATACGGCGATAAAGGATAGCTTTCATCGAGCTTTTGCCTGTTTATCCAAAGTTGCAGCATCGTTTCCTGTATCACCTCTTCGGCAAGCTCCTTGTTTTTAAGATAACGGAAACTGAAATGGTATAATTTTTTAAACCAACGCTCAAACAAAATCTTAAAAGCAGCTTCGTCGTCCTGTTTCAGCCTGATAATCAAGGCAAAATCAGTTACATCTGCTGTTTCTTTCATTCGTTTAAAAAGAGGTATGGGGAAAATACTCAGGCTAATTTAAACAAAAGTTGCGAAATTATAATCTTACGATGTAGTAATTGTTAAAACATAGGTGTGATGGAAGTGGCTTATTCATCCGGAAATTGCATGCAACGGGAAAAATGCTGCGGACTTACTCCCGGCTAAGTACTTATGACTTAACAGCTAAGCCGTTGGCGCTTTGCCGAACTTTTTTTTGAAAGAATGCGAAAAATGAGAAAGGCTTTCAAATCCTAAATCAAGGTAGATGGCCGATGGCTTTTTGTTTTTGTTCTCGATAAGATGCCGGGCTTCCATCAGTCTTTTTTCCTGGAGCCAATGGCGGGGCGCCATGCCGAATGTTTTTTGAAAGTCGCGCTTAAAGCCGGCAAGGCTCCTGCCAGTAAGCTGCGCAAATTTTTCAACAGGCACGTTGAAATTAAAATTGCTGAGCATAAACATTTCAAGATCGATTTTATGAGGCTCCGAGAAATCGAACAGAAACTCCCTGAGCTGAGGCATGGCACGCAGCAACAATTTTACTCCTTCGTTCACTTTTAAAATGCCCATCTCGGTACTTAACTTTTCTGCCGGATTGCGGACGTAGGGAATTACCGACTGAAAATACCCTTGCAAAAAATCATCTACCGGGATAAGTACATTGGGTGCCCCCGTATATTTATGCTTGATCTCAATTTGCTCTTCCAGGGCAATCTTTCTGAGCAGGTCTTCCTGCAGCCTGATCACGATGGTTTCATAATCTTCGTCTGGCAGCGGCGCTTTGGTGATCTGCCCCAGTTGATTTTTGCCTATCAGCAGCATCTGGCCCCGCTTCATGGAAATTTTCTGACCCGAGGTTTCCAAAGTAAAATGCCCCGAAACCTGCAATACCAACATATTGCTCGACAGAAAGCTCACTTTCTCCGTTAGCCTATTGGCGAGATAAGAGTAAAATATGACCCCGGGAATTATTTCAGTTGGATTAGTCATCATGTAAAGATATAAAATAGATGGGGCTTATGTGAAGCCCCATCCCCTATCGCTGCAGGTATGTTCCGCCCAGTATGGCACCCAGCGCAAAATGGGTGTTCAAAGTATTCAGCTCATCCGGCGTGAATGCAATTTCCATGGCGTGTATATTTTCAGGTAAACGTGTTCTGCGGCTCATGCTCACCAATGGCATGATATGGCTGCCCTGCGCGTTCACCCAGGCAATAGCCAATTGTGTTGGTGTACATCCTTTTTGTTCAGCCATCGCTTTCAATACCTCAACCTTCTCCAGGTTTTTGGTCAGATTTTCTCCCTGGAAACGCGAAAAATTGTTTTGGTAGCTATCAGCGGCAAGTGGCGCCTTCATCTGGCCGGTAAGCAAGCCTTCGGCTGTATTGGCAAAGGCCACTACGCCTATACCCAGTTCTTCGGCCGCAGGTAGCAAATCGCTTTCTATTTGCCTATCGGCCAGCGAATAACCTATTTCTAACGCGGTTACGGGGTAAACGCTGTTAGCCTTGCGCAGTTGATCGGCAGTAATTTCAGAAACGCCGAGGTGACGCACCTTTCCTTCTTTAATCAGGTCGGCTACCGTCCCGATCACATCTTCCACAGGCACGCTGTTATCCATGCGGCAGGGTTGGTACAGGTCGATAGTATCGATGCCCAGACGCACTAACGAGTAGTTGATGAAGTTTTTAATAGCTATAGGCCGCAGATCCAAACCCAACCAATGGCCGTTATGAAAAATAGCGCCAAATTTTACGCTGATGAAGGCTTCATCCCTTCTACCTTTAATAGCCTGCCCTACCAGCAGTTCGTTGTGGCCTGCGCCATAAAAATCGCCGGTGTTCAAAAAATTAATGCCGCTATCCAGGGCCGTCCTGATGGTGGCGATACTTTCACTTTCATCTGGCCTTGGGCCTCCCCAAACTGATGACATGCGCATGCAGCCCAGCCCGAGTTTAGATACGAGCGGGCCATTTTTCCCGAGGTTTATTTTTGTTACGTTGCTCATTGTTGTTTGCTATGTGTTAATAAAACAAAGATCAACCTTTACATTCGATAGCGTATTTCGTGCGCGGCTCAATTTACTTGTCTGAACGGCTCACTTAAATAGTCTCTAAACAAAAAAAGTCCCTCTAAACTGCGTAGCGCTCATGCACGTCAAAAAAAGCCCCCTCTAAATCTCCCCCGGTTGGGGAGACTTTTTTCTTTTTTTTAGCCATACCTACCGTTGGGGCTTGGGTGGGGCTTATTACCGGGGAGGGTTTGGTGGGGTTTGGGCTCCAATTAATTTTCACCATCCCAATATTTTTGCCAATTTTAAGGCGTTCCACATCGGTATACAAAATCAGTAATCAATGCCCTCAACTATCCCTCATGATATCCCTATAAAAAACAAGCTGGAAACCGGCCTTGTTTTAAAAGTGAGCCTCATGAAGGAGGTGATTAAACCCACAACACCGCACCGGCATGCCGATTATCACGAACTGATCTGGCTGCGTGAGGGCTCTGGTTACCACGAGATTGACGAGGTTAATTTTGAGGTGCAGGCGCCGGTTGCCTTTTACCTGCGACCAGGGCAAACCCACCGCTGGAATTTCAGCAGCATCCCCAAAGGTTATGTGATTCTTTTTAAAGAGGAACTGTTAAAAAAAGACGACATCGATTTGTTGTATAATTTACCGGCGCAGGTGCCCGTAGCCGACGAGAGCCTGCTGTTCATTATTTTAGCGGCATTTTATGCGGAATATAAAGCCAAAGTGCCTGAGCTGGAGATCCATACCGCTTACCTGCACTTTTTGATAGCCAAACTAAGGCAGTATGCCGCTAACGGCGCATCAATACCCATAAAAGGCATACACGATATTTTTCAGCAATATAAACGCCTGGTTAACTCACATTTTCTCGAACAGAAACAGCCTGCCTTTTATGCGGGGCTTTTGCATATCACCACAGCCGCGCTTAATGAGGCCTGTAAAAAAGCGGTGGCTAAAACGGCTTCGGCAATAATTAACGAGCGGGTTTTGTTAGAGGGCAAGGTATTTCTCTCGGGAACGGCCAAGCCCATCGGCGAAATTGCCGGCATTTTACAATTTTCGGACTCGCCCCACTTTATTAAATTTTTTAAACATCATACCAATTTAACGCCCGGCGCTTATCGCCAACTGGCAATGGCTAAAAAATAGCCATACAATTATTACACGGTATTATACAATAGCCTTAAAAACGCTTTTATTTACTTTAGCCGCACTATACCCAGGTATTTTTATGCGAACTTTTAAAGCGTTTCTGCTATTTTTTTCAATTGTATTTTCAAATTTACTGATGGCCCAAACCGCCACTATTAAAGGGCGGGTTGCCGACCGGCAAAGTAAGCAGCCGGTGGAGTATGCCAGCGTAGCCCTGCTCAAAAGTACGGATTCGGTGCTGATCAGCGGGACGGTTTCTAAAGCCAACGGCACCTTTCAGTTTGACCATGTTGCAAGCGGCAAGTACTTGCTTAAAGTAGCGTTTATAGGTTACCATAACCAGTACAGCGCTGTTATAACGGTGGGAAGCGGATTATATAACGCCGGAACCATCCTGTTATCTCCGGGCCAGCAATTATTGAACGAGGTAAACGTTAGCGGGCAAGCAGCCGGTTCTATCAATAAAATAGATAAGCAAAGCTATAAGGCGGCTCAGTTTGAGCTGGCAAAAGGCGGCTCGGCTGTAGATGTATTAAAAAACCTGCCATCGGTTTCGGTAAACGGCGAAGGCGAAATCAGGCTGAGGGGCTCCGCCGGGTTTATGGTGCTCATTAACGGCAAGCCGGTACTCACAGACGCGCAAACGGTATTAAGCCAGTTGCCTGCCAATGCTGTGGACAACATCGAACTTATTACCGCCCCATCGGCCAAATACGACCCCGACGGCCGCGGCGGCATCATCAACATTATCACTAAAAAAGGCGCGAGCGATGGTTTTACGTTAGCTACTAACGTGCAGGGTGGGCTACCGGCCTTAAATGATTTTGGCAATAGCCGCAAACCGCAACGCTACGGTGCCGACCTTACCCTGAACTACCGGAAAAACAAGTGGGACATATCTGTTGGCGGCAATTATAACCGCAACGATAACGCAGGTTACCGCGAAGGCGATGTGTACACCAAAAACTTTGCTAACAATACCATCACCAGGTTTCCGTCGGCCGGCGAAAGAAGCTTTAAAAAATACAACTATGCCGGCCGCGCTACAATTAACTATGCTGCCGATGCCTCGAACACGTTTTCTGCAGGCTTTTTTATGGGTAAACGCTACCAGGACCGGATTGCCGACCTGCTATACCACAATACCACATCAAACTTAGCCACCAATGCGTTAATTCAAAGCAACACTTATTATAACTCCAACCAGCAAACCAAGCAGGGCGATTTTTCGTTGGCCAACTTTGATTATACGCACACGTTTCAAAACAAAGCAACACTTACGGCAGGCATGGTGTATGAGCATGCCAATCTTTATGGCGATACCAAAAACCGCAACCTGAAATATCCCAACACTACAGACACGATACAATATGTTTACAACCCCTATAAGCGCCCCATTAACGGATACCGCTTTAAGCTCGACCATAGCTTACCACTTGGCAAGGGAAAATTAGAGAGTGGTTACCAACTGAGGTATGATACCCAGGACGGGCAGTTTGATTACAGTGTTACCCCCTTAACGGGCCAAACTGATATTGCCAAATTTAACGGCAGTCTGCACGCCAAAAACATGATCAACTCCTTTTACACCCAATATTCGGGCAAGGCGTCGAAACTGGAATATACCGGCGGCTTGCGTTACGAGTATGCCACCCGAACGGTAAATATCTCGTACGACAGCAAGCCCCACCAGCTTGATCTATCTAACCTGTTCCCTTCGGCCAATTTATTGTACAGTTTTACCGAGGCCTGGAAATTGAAGGCCGGTTACAGCAAACGCATTAATCGCACCACAAACCTGGAGCTGAACCCTATACCCGAAAGAGAGCACTCTGAAACGCTGGAACAGGGCGACCCCGACCTGCTGCCCGAATTTATTGACCTGGCCGAACTGGGTACCATCCATAATTTTAAACAGGGATCTTTTTTTGCAACCTTGTATTATCAGCATATTAAAAACCCCATACAGCGGCTAAACAGCGTTTATGCCGATACCATACTGAACCGGGTATACAGCAACGCAGGCAACGCGCGACTATTTGGCCTGGAGGCAGGCACCAATTTACAACCGGCCAAATGGTGTACGCTTTACATGGGCGCTAACTTGTACAACTATAAAATAAACGGTAATATTAACATACTGGGCACGCCAACCACGGTAAACAACAGTAACTGGGCTTACAGTGTTAATGCCAATAGCAGCTTTATGCTTAATAAAACCCTGAGCCTTGGGGCCAATGTTAACTACCTGTCTAAACGGCCAACCGCACAGGGCGAGGATTCACAGTTTTTTGTACCCGGTACTTCGCTTAAAAAAACGCTGATGAACGGCCGCCTTGCCGCCTCGCTCCTATGGCAGAACATGAATATTTTTAATGCCAACAAACAGCGCATCACCACACAAGGCCCCAACTTTTATACCACCACCAACTATATTTATGAAACCAACGTTTTCATGATCAATTTGGCTTTTAACCTCAACAAATTTACCGGCAAACTTAAACTACCCAGCAGCGAGCTCAACGATAAGGAGTTTTAAATTTAGTGATGGATATTGATGATGCCAAACAGCTGAAGTTATCCCCAAAGTTCTGCGGCCTCCTTTTTAAAAAAACGCGATAACAGCAGCATCGAGCCAGGCACCGTGATGAGCCATGGCGAGCCGATCCATAATGTCGCTGTGGAAAAATGAGGGTAAAAATAAGTGATGCAGATTAGCGGTACAACAAAGCCGTTTGCCAGCAGAAAGTGGCTGAGCCATAAGGTATCGCTGTTATTTTTCAAAGCAAAAGCGGCCATCAAAGTGGCTATGCCCATACAGATGTAGCCAAGCGCGTCGATAGTCCAGAAAAACGATTGGGGTTTTACCGTTAACAGCGTTTCGCGCCGATCGTGCAACGAAGCCGGTATCACGGTGGCTAACTGCACACCGTATATCAGCACTACATAAACGGTGTACAACAGGGCGAACAACAAAGCGGCATGGCTCCAGAAACGGCGCTCCTCCGGCAGGATATAATGAAAGGCCAGCATGGCCAGTAAAAAAGGCTGGGCGATAGCCAGGGAAAAGCCATAAATGAGACGATCATCTAACGGATATTTTAACGTGCCAAGTACCTGCAGGATCTGAACGATGCCATACCCCAGCGTAGCCAGCAATGCCACCAGGGCGCAATAAAAACCGGTGATTGCCATGTTCCTTTTCATGGATGCAAAATTAAAGTTGCAACAAACCAGGGCAAATGGCAGAAGTCACGCAGTGGGGTGATTGTTAACTCTATAACCGCGATTGGTTCAAAAATCAAATCAAAGCCCCTCTAAATCTCCCCCCGGTTGGGCATAGCCGTCAATTTAAGTAGCTGTACTCATATATTGTTGATTTTCAGTTATTTAATTTTTAGGCGCGGTTTGCCCGCATGGGCAAACCTATGTATTTTTACTCTCATATTTTTCGTTTTTTAAGGCGGGGAGGTTTAGATGACCCCGCCTTTCTTATTTTTGTTTAACTATCTAAATATAGTATTTAAATATCTAATAATCAAATACTTATTACAATTTCTTCTATTTTTAACCTATGTTTTCTGTGCTCTTTTGAAAGGTGCTTTAAGTTTAATTTCTCCAACAGAGCTAACCACTTTGAGCATATCCCTAAAAGCTGCGCTCGCAATTCTTCTTTCGTAGAAGCGATTAGTCGATGCACCTTTAAAACACTAATTTGACCTATCTTACCGATAGCCATGCATATTTTCCAACTCAAAACTGCCCAGATCAACTTACTGTATAATATACTGGTTATACGATCCGAACTTCCTTTGGGGAACGTGTGTATCTTTAAAAACGACTTCCATGCTTTAAAAACCAATTCTATCTGCCATCGCAGGTGATATAACTTTTGGATCAATTCAGCGCTATATTTTTCGCTCACCAGGTTGGTAACAATAAAGTTAAACCCTGCCCGCTCTTTGAATCCCTTACTGGTGGTACTGCCTTTCTTTTTATTGTACTTTTCAGTATTGGCTATCCGCCTTGCCTTGAGCTCTTCACTTACCGGTTCTATTATTATCCTTACCGGCATCTTATCAGCTCCGATATATACCTGTTGATCAAATACGCCGGTTATGCCTTGTAGTTTCGACAACTCTAACTTTTGGTATTGGTCGTCCTTTAATAGATAAATCGTTGTTTTCGGACATAATTTATTAATAAAGAAAGCTTTGACTTTGTTAATATTGTTCATATAACTCAAGTGAGTGTAACCCAGATCTCTCATATATAATACCCCCGGCTGAATTGATGCCTTGTCCAGATGACTCTCACCCTGGTCATTTGCGTTGGCCGGAGTTACTTTGATATCGCTTTTACCACTTTTGATTTCAAATTCAAATTGTACAGATGCTCCCGCTTTCATCCCACTTCCTTTTGTTCCGGGGAATGTCTCTGCAATAACTTCCGGCAACGCGAAACGGGTAGAATCTTTGATACGGATCTCCAAGCCCTGTGTTTGCTCTTGCGGTAACTCAACTGCTATTAATTGCTCAAAAACGGCTTGTACAAACTTTGTCATATTGCTGTGATGTCTTTGATGCAATGCCTGCTTCGAAATATCAAGCCCATCCCTCCGCATTAACTGCATACTCATGCCGTTAAACGATTGATCTCCATCAAATAACGCCATATCCAATAGTTCCTTGCCTCCCACTTTTCGTTTGCGTTGTATAGCCTCTGTTTTACGGGCCAGGCCATCTAACACCGTTGGTTCAAATAGTTCCGAACTCATTCGCTCGAATAATGACTGCAATTTTGCAGTTCCGATTCTTGCTCTAAAAAAATTTTATCCCTTTTTTTTCTAAAGTTGACGGCTATGCCCGGTTGGGGAGACTTTTTTTTCTTTTTTAAGCCCTACTACCGGGCTACCGTGTACCCATATCTTTTTAAGTAAAACCTCATCGGGGTTGAAGCTCGGTAGCATATTGATGAAATGGATTTTGCGTACCATAGGTACGCAACTTCTTCGCTTTTTTGATAGCCACAATTCAAGAGAACAGCGCATCACACAGCGGATATGTACCTTACCTACGGCACGAAACGTTTGTGATTGATCATTTCTACCGAGCTTTTACTCCTCCGGAGTATTTTTAATGATACCCAAAAGATGTGGGTACACGGTAGGCTACCGGGGAGGGTTTGTTAATCAGCAACCTTTATACAAAAAACCATCATCAGCCAAATTAACGACTACCATCATGCCATACATCACTGTAAATCAATAGCTTTACCACTCAGACTTATCGCCATAAACAATACTTTTGGGTAGGGGGGGATGCTGATGGTATTGGTGATACAGATTTAACATAGATAACATACTGATGACCTATCTTACAATAATTAATAAATGTGGAACGATGGTGAGGTATTTAATATACTGCTTATGTCTGAGTATGTTAACCGGCTGCAGCAATGCAGATAAGTCTATCAAAGTGAAGGGCTCTGATACGGAGGTCAATTTAGCGGTAAGCCTGGCCGAAAACTTTTATAAAGTGCATTCCGACTTTAGCGTGGCCATCTCTGGCGGCGGTTCGGGACTGGGTATAGCCTCGCTGCTCAACGGGCAAACGGATATTGCCAATTCATCCCGGCCGTTAAATAGTGAGGAAATTGAACTGTTAAAAGCAAAGGGCATTGCTATCCGTACGGTTATTTTTGCCGAAGATGCTACCGCCTTTATCGTTCATCGCGATTTTCCCTTAGATTCTATCGATGTGCCATCTTTAACCAGGATATTAAACGGACAGTACAAAACCTGGAAACCGGTTACCGGGCAGGATATGGCTGTGAATATTTACGGGCGGCAAAGCAATTCGGGCACGCACTCCTTTATAAGCAAAAAGTTAAACATACAATTTAGCCGGGATGCCAAAGAGATGAATGGGAGTGCACAGATTGTGGAAGGCATCAAGCGCGATAAGTCGGGCATAGGATACGTTGGTGCGGGCTATATCCTTCACGGTGGTGTTAACCAGCCGGTTAAAGTGTTAAAAATCACATCAAAAAAAGGAATAAAATCTGTATCTCCTTTGGATACAAAAGCAATAGCGGCCCATCTGTACTATTTTCAACGCCCGTTGTACCAATTCATTCCAATCACATCCTGGAATAAGGTAGATGCCTTTATAGATTTTGAAAAAAGTGCCGCCGGCCAAAAGATAATTACAGAGTCAGGCTATTACATCATCCCACGATAACCATGAAATTAGCGATAAGAGAGAAAACAGATCAGGCGGCAAAATTACTTTTCAGGATGACCGGCCTTATGGTGATCGCTATCCTGGCGGGAATATTTTTGATGCTGCTCTGGAATACAGGAGCCTTTTTCTTGAAGGTAAAACCCTTCGATTTTATTACTGGCACCCAGTGGAACCCTTCCGGAAACCCCGCAAATTACGGGATGCTACCTTTATTGGTAAGTACCAGCCTGGTTACTTTTGGAGCAATGTGCATTGCCATCCCTTTAGGGATAGGAACGGCTGCATACCTATCGGACTATGCAGGTAAAAAGTTAAAAAGCTTTTTAAAACCAGCTATCGAGATGCTGGCTTCGGTGCCCTCGGTAGCCATTGGATTTTTAGGTATCGTGGTATTGGGGCCGGGCATTGCCCGGATGGCCGGTCAATCTAACGGATTAAACGCCCTCAACGGCGCAATATTACTGGCTGTCATGTCCTTACCAACTATCATCACCGTAACGCAGGATGCCCTGGAAGGTGTTCCTAATGCTTATAAGGAAGCCAGTTACAGCGTTGGCGCCAACCGTTGGCAAACTTTAATACAGGTAACCATACCAGCCGCCGCGCCGGGCATTTTGGCGGCGGTTATGTTGGGTGTTGGCCGGGCAATTGGCGAAACCATGACCGTACTGATGGCTACCGGCAACGCCTCTGCTTTTCCAACAGGATTCTTCCATTCGGTGCGTACCATGACAGCCACCATCGCCATCGAGATGGGCGAAGTGCCTTATCAAACCACGCATTACTACGCACTTTTCGCTATAGCGGCGGTGCTGTTTTTGATGACGCTGCTGGTTAATATTGTAGGCGAGCATTATGTAAACAAATACCGTAAATACCAGGCATCATGATCAAAAAATTAACACCGGTTATTGAATGGGGAACTTTGCTGTTAAGTACTGGTTTAGTGTGCTTTTTCCTGGTAGCTATCCTTTGGGATCTGATCAGTAAAGGGGCGCCATCCTTATCGTGGGCATTCATCAGCACATCCCCCACCGACGGCATGACCAGGGGAGGTATACTACCCGCCATTATAGGCACGCTGTTGCTTACCATCATCACAGCGCTGGTTGCTGCGCCCTTCGGCATTTGCTGCGCCATCTACCTCAATGAATACGCGGCCGATAGCTGGCTCACCCGCATCATTAGGGCTTCGATCCGGAATTTAGCTGGCGTGCCCTCTATCATCTATGGCTTATTCGGCCTGGCGCTGTTTGTGCAGGGCCTGCAAATGGGCACCTCACTTGTGGCAGCAGGCTTAACCCTTGGCCTTTTATCGCTTCCTTACATTATCATCACCACCGAAGAAGCGCTGCGCCGCGTACCCAACCGCATGCGCGAAGCTGCCCTTGCCGTTGGAGCCACCCAATTTGAATCTATCCGCGATGTGGTATTACCCTCCGCGGTTCCGGGCATGCTAACGGGGCTGGTGCTTACCCTATCCCGCGCCGCGGGCGAAACTGCTCCTATCCTTTTTACCGGCGTGGCTTTTTATATCAACAAACCGGCGGGTTATTTAAACCAGGAGTTTATGACGCTGCCTTACCATTTGTATATGCTATCTACCCAGCACCAGGCTATAGAACAAGTTAGGCCGCTGGCTTACGGCACGGCACTGGTATTAATTATATTGGTATTCCTTTTAAACCTATCGGCATTTTATATCCGTTATCAATATAGTAAGCATGAATAATGAACACATCAAACTATCGGCAACCGATGCCAGGTTATGGTTCGGCAAAAAGCAAGTGTTGAAGAACGTGAACGTAGCTTTTCCCGAAAATAAAATAACTGCGCTTATTGGCCCTTCAGGCTGTGGCAAAAGTACCTTGCTGAGATGCTTTAACCGGATGCACGACCTATCTGCCGATGCCCGGATTACCGGAAATTTTTTACTTGAAGATCAGGATCTGTATCGTGGTAATCTTTCGGCCACCGCCGTACGCAGGCGCATCGGGATGGTTTTTCAGCAGGCTAATCCCTTCCCCAAGAGCATTTATGAGAATATCAATTATGGCTTAAAGATCAATGATATTTCGAAAGAAGAGCGCCCCGGCATTATTGAAAACGCCTTGAAAGAAAGTTATATCTGGGACGAAGTAAAAGATGATCTGCAAAAACCGGCCACCAGGCTTTCAGGAGGGCAGCAGCAACGCCTATGCATAGCGCGGGCAGTTGCTTTACGCCCAGAAGTGATATTGATGGATGAACCATGCTCAGCCCTCGACCCCATCAGCACTTCGAAAATTGAAGAACTGATACTGAAACTCAAACAAGACTATACGATTGTTATTGTAACGCACAACATGCAGCAGGCCCAGCGCATAGCCGACCAAACAGTTTTTATGTACCTCGGCGAAATTATTGAGGCGGGCAGCACCAGGCAAATATTTAATGATCCGCAGGCGGAACTTACGGGCAATTATGTACAGGGGCACTTTGGGTGACAGAGCCTAAGCTTTACGAAACAAACAAAGCAAATACTGTTGTTGCCTGAAAATAATCAATGTAGAATAACAAAGCAAAAGATATGATGTTTTGGGATGAACTATTCCCCCAAAACATCATATCTTTTTCGACCAGCTTTAAACTAACGGCCTATACGGTAAGGTATCCACTTAAAATCAGGATTGAGCTTTAATACAGCTTCCAGTTTACGAATATTGCTCTCCACCAGGTTAACACCCAGATCCTCGTAGTGGTCCATCCTGTACTGTAATAATACCGGCAGAGCGTCGTCACCTTCCCCAATCAACATCTCGATATAGGCCTGGGCGCCATCTTTTGCTTTTTCAAGTGCTTCTATTAATCCGGGGTAACCATAAAACAGGTCGGCATCGGGCGGCAAATTATAAACAGTTGAAGCAAAGTTGACGGTTATACCCTGCGAAGGCTTAAAGTTGTTACACGAGATACGGGTAACTTCTGTACCGTGCTTCATCACCCTGAAATAGGCAAAGTAAGGCTGTTCTTTAACGTTGTCGATCATTGGGTTGGTTGATTCCATTTCCAGTTTAATATTTCGGGCATGTCTTTGCCATTGGCTTTGATGTACTGTTTGTGTTCGGTTAATTTATCCGTCAGGAGCTGTTTCAGGTAAACGCCCTGGGTGCCGGTTTGCGGCAGGCGGTCAATCACATCCATGGCCAGGTGAAACCTGTCCATCTCGTTCAGCACCGTCATATCAAAAGATGTGGTGATGGTACCCTCCTCTTTATAACCACGAACATGCAGGTTGGTGTTGTTAGCCCGGTTATAGGTTAAACGGTGCACCAGCCATGGGTATCCGTGAAAGGCAAATACAACAGGCTTGTTTACCGTAAATAAGGCATCATAATCTTTATCGCTCAGGCCGTGGGTATGCTCGCTGCTTTTTTGCAGCTTAAACAGATCAACCACGTTGATCACCCTGATCCTGATTTGTGGCAGATGCTCCCTGATGATCGATACGGCCGCCAATATTTCTAAAGTAGGCACATCGCCGCTACAGGCCATAATTACATCGGGTTCGGCATCCTGATCGTTGCTGGCAAAATTCCAGATGCCTATGCCCCGTGTACAATGGGCAATAGCCTGCTCCATGTTGAGCCACTGCGGTGCCGGGTGTTTGCCTGCCACAATTACGTTAACGTAATGATAGCTGCGCAGGCAATGATCCATCACCGATAAAAGACAATTAGCATCTGGCGGAAGGTATACCCGCACAATATTGGCCTTTTTGTTCACCACATGATCCAGAAAGCCGGGATCCTGGTGGGTAAAGCCATTATGATCCTGCCTCCATACGGTTGAGGTAAGCAAGATGTTAAGCGATGCTATTTTACGGCGCCATGGCAATTCGAGTGTAGTTTTTAACCATTTGGCATGTTGGTTAAACATCGAATCCACAATATGGATAAAAGCCTCGTAGCAGTTAAATAAGCCGTGCCTGCCGGTAAGCAGGTAACCTTCCAGCCAGCCCTCGCACTGGTGCTCGCTCAGCATTTCCATTACGCTGCCATCCCTGGCCAAAAACTCGTCGTGCTCAATAATCGGGGCATCCCATTGGCGGTTGGTGGCCTCAAACACCAACTCGAGACGGTTGGATACGGTTTCATCCGGACCAAAAATGCGAAAATTCCGGTCGTGCTGATTCTCTTTGATCACATCGCGCAAAAAGCGGCCACTCACATAAGTATCTCCTTCGCCGTTTACGCCAGGCGAGTTAACGGCTATGGCATAGTCCCGAAAATCAGGCAAACGCAAATTGCGTAAAAGCTGACCGCCATTGGCATGTGGGTTGGCCCCCATACGCCTATCACCCTTTGGCGCCAGTTCGGCCAGTTCGGGTTTTAACCGCCCGTTTTCGTCAAACAACTCTTCGGGATGATAACTTTTCATCCAGTCTTCCAGCATTTGCAGGTGCTCCGGCGGTGCAGAAGCGGATACGGCCAGGGGGATTTGATGCGCCCTGAAGTTGCCTTCAATTTTAAAGCCGTCCACTTCTTTGGGGCCGGTCCACCCTTTGGGCGAGCGGAGCACAATCATGGGCCAGCGCGGGCGCTCCATATCGGCCTGCGTTGTGGCGTTAAGTTTAATGGCTTTGATCTGCTCTATCGCCTCGTCTAAAACGGTGGCCATGGCCTGGTGCATGGCTTCGGGCTCTTCACCTTCTACAAAATAGGGGGTCCAGCCGTAGCCCTTAAAAAGCTGTTCTAATTCCTCGTGGCTAATGCGGGCTAAAACCGTTGGGTTTGATATTTTATAACCGTTTAAATGCAGTATAGGTAATACCACGCCATCGGTAAGAGGGTTTAAAAACTTATTGCTATGCCATGCGGTAGCCAAAGGGCCGGTTTCGGCTTCGCCATCGCCAACTACACAGGCCACAACCAGGCTGGGGTTATCCAGCACCGCACCGAAAGAATGACTTAAGGAATAGCCCAACTCTCCGCCTTCGTGGATAGAGCCGGGGGTTGGGGGCGATGCATGGCTGGAGATACCGCCCGGATATGAAAACTGGGTGAACAATTTGCGCAAACCATCCTCATCCTGCGTAATGTTGGGATATACCTCAGTATACGTACCTTCAAGGTAAGTGCCTGCAACAACCGCAGGCCCACCATGGCCCGGGCCGGATACGTAGATCATATCCAGATCGTATTTATTGATTACGCGGTTAAGGTGCGTGTAAATAAAATTTTGGCCCGGCGTGGTACCCCAATGGCCCAGCAGCATATTTTTTACATGTTCGAGCTTGAGCGGTTCTTTTAACAAGGGGTTATGCCGCAGGTAAAGCTGCCCTACCGATAAATAGTTGGCCGCACGCCAGTAGGCATGCAGCTTTGAGGTTTCCTCAGATGATAGTTTCATGATGGAATTTAATTATTGTGGTAAGTGAGTTGTTGTGTATGCTGAGCAATCATGGCTTCTTCGTTAGTGGTTAATACTTTAACACTAACGCGCGCCGTTCGGTCGGAGATGATCTCGTGGCTTTGTATATTGGCCTGCTGATGGATAACGATGCCTAAAAAACCCAGGCCATCACAAATTCGGTGCCGTATCATGGCCGAGTGCTCACCAATGCCGCCGGTAAATACCAGTATATCCAAACCGCCCATAGCCGCCGCTAAGGCGCCAATAAATTTTTTAGCCTGGTAACAAAATAAAGTAATGGCAGCTTTGGCATCGGCATCGCCGGCTTCCCTGTTCAACAGCTCCTGTACATCGCCAATACCGGCAATGGCTTTTAAACCGGCATCTTTACTTAACAGCTTATCCAGTTGGGTTGGTGTGAGCTTGCCTTGTTTAAGCAGAAAGAGCAATACACCGGGATCCAGATCGCCGGAGCGGCTGCTCATCACCAAACCGCCCATTGGCGTCAGGCCCATGGTAGTTTCAACGCTTACGCCGTTTTTAATGGCCGCCATGCTGGCACCATTCCCCAAATGGGCTATGATGATCTTTTTATTTTTGATGTCTTCATCCTCCTGGCTTAACTTCTGTAGGATATATTCATAGGATAGCCCATGAAAACCGTAGTGCATAAGCCCTTGCGACTGGTATGTGGCGGGCAGGGCGTAGTATTTAGCTTCATCGGGCATATTACGGTGAATGGCCGTATCGAAACAGGCTACCTGCGGTAAGCCGGGAAATGCCGATTGAAAGGTTTGAATGGTTTTTATTTCTTCGGGAAGATGATTGGGGGCCAGGTAAATAAAACCCGCCAGGCTTTTCAATAACTTGCCCGTTATAAGCTCCGGCTCACGGTGTTTAGGGCCGCCCTGTACCAGGCGATGGCCGATGGCCGCAATGCCCTGATGATAGGAGCTGTTTTTTAACCAGCGTATAACAGCCTTAACGGCCTGATCAAGGTTTTTATATTTACCATTTTGTTGTTCAATAACCTGGGCATCGTTTTTTATAACAAGCATGCTCTTGCTGCTGCCGATAGCGTTTACACTGCCCGACCATTCCAGCTGTAACGAACCTGCGTGGTATAAACTAAACTTGAGGCTTGATGAGCCACAGTTAATACATAAAATATAGGTGGCTGATTTCGCTGTCATATACTTTATACATTAAAACACGGTGAGCAGTTGGGGTGCGAAGGCAGACATGTAGCGTCCATGGTAGTAAGGTGATAATTGATACGGTAAGCTTCACAATATCAAGATACTATTACAAGATTTATCCGGCCGTTTTGTTTCAAATAATTGAGATATAGTTGAAACTTTTTTACTGGCCGGGCAATGCAGGCCTGCAAGTCTAATTCACGGCTTACTGTTTGCTGCCGCAACACTGGAGCAAAATAAGCGATTGACAATCAGCTCAGCCGATATGTTGCATACTTATCGCGCGTAAAAGGTTCCTCCTCGCGTCGGGGATGACATGATGGAGAAAATTCAGCATTGACTATCACCAACTTAACAGCACATCATTATAAGCCTGTCGAAGCACGGCGCGGTGGCCTTCTACGAGTGGCATTCCGTTGTCGGTACCCTGTCGCACACTGGCATGCCGCCTTGTTCCTTCTCGTTACTTTTTAAAAAGATACAGCCCAGCTAAAAAACCGGTAAACAGCGCTGCAGCAATATACTTACGGTGCGCTTTGGGCGCTCCCGGCAAACCGAACCCGCCATGTGCAGCCATGCTATAGGGTACAGTGTTGAAAACGTTACCATCGCTAAGCGCAATAGGTTCTGCGTTTTTAAGATAACGCCGTATAACAAAAGCGGTTATCTTAGTGGTCAATTCCGGAAATACAGCGTGAGATAGCTTTAAGAGCACCGAGGCGCTACCTACATATTTGTTAGATTGGGGATGCTGGGCGATGTTCACCATCTCCTGGCCAACCCGCGCCGGATCGTACACAGGTGGCGCCGGTTTAAGTGCTTTACCGGTGTAATTACCGGCATGTTGTATGCCCGGCGTATCCAAAAAGGATGGGAAGAGGTCGCACACATAAATTTCGGGCCACTCGGTCAGTTCGCCTTTTAACGCTTCCGACCAGCCCCGCAAGCCAAACTTGGCCGCCGTGTAACCAGCACCATAAGGCACCGGCAAAAAACCGCCGATGGAGATATTATTGATGATAATACCCGCGCCGCGTTGTTTAAAAAGCGGCAGAACGGCATGTGCACCGTTCATATATCCCAATAAATTGGTTTTAATCACCTGCTCATGTACGGCCATTGGCGTACGGTCAAAATCACCTGCAACCAAAATGCCCGCGTTATTAATCCATACATCAATGCCTCCCTGCCAATCGTCCGCCGCATTAGCAAGGCCAATCATAGCCCTGGCATCGCTGGTATCAGTTGGTACCACAAGCACCCGGGCGCCCAGGCTTTCACACTCATCTTTTATTTCGTTAAGGGCCACCTCATTACGTGCTGCCAAAACAAGATTGCACCGGTGTGGCGCAAATTGCAAGGCCGCCGCTCTACCCGCTCCACTTGAGGCTCCGGTGATCACGATAGTCTTATCTTGCAGTTTACTTATTTTCATGGTTGCTTATTTCAATTGATGTACTTTTTAGTGCCCAATAGATGAGCACCGGTTGAAAAAACAACCTTGCTAACCTTTTTCCGTCGGTATCGAGCCCGAAAGCGCTACGGTGATGGGTGTATTGAGCAATATTACCTGGAAAAACCGCTGTAAAAAAGCCTGCAGCAATCTGGCCTACCCTGGCCTCATATTTTTTAGGTGCGAATACCAGCGCGCTACCTAAGGCTATCTCCGCAAAACCGGAATACAATACCGTGTCGTCCTTTTTTAGGGGCACCCAATTAGGCACCTGCGCGCGAAATGATTTGCGGGCAAAGCTCAGGTGACTGATGCCCGCAAATATCAGGTTGGCACCCAGCAGGATGCGCGCCGCTTTTTTGATTGTTTTTGTTTCCATAGCTATCTGTTAACAATAACCGTTCCTGTTTGTTCAAAGCTTAACTAAACCCTCGGTCTGCTTGTAAAACATCTGGCTATTTGCACAAGAATACATGAAGACGGAAACTAACAGAACTGCAAAGCATCCGCGAGGGCGAAATACGTCAACGGTGTTATCGCTGGCTTAAGTTGCCAAAATTGGTATGCAGTAAAACTCAGGTAACTTTGTAAGATATTCTAATCAAAATTGTCCAGCCCAGTCATCGTCATTTCTGTTTTGGTTGAACATCGTCGTTACCAACCAAAGTAAAAATGCAGTAAGCAGTAACTGCTTGTGCTGCTCAGGTAACTGGTTGGCAGATCCGGTAAGCACCATGAGGCTATCCCAGGCCAGTAAGCAAAACATCAGTAGCACAATGATGATCCTCAATACAGCTGTTTTTTTCATCAGTCCATCTCCTCCAGGTTCTTTAACCGGAAAATTTCCCGGGCAATTAATTTACAGTTAGCCCCCAATTCATCCAGTGTGCAACAAATGCTTTTAATTTTTACAGGCAACTCTTTTACCGATTCCATCAGGTCGATATGTAATACAGCACGATCTGTAAACTGCCTGCTGCCCTTTAACTGATCAAATAATCCGTAAGCGGCATCCCTATCGTTTCCCAAAAAATACTGTCCGTAATTTACAAAGCCCTGAGTAGTTTTCAAGCTAAGTAAAATGTAAAACTGTGTTTCCATAATTTCGATACATTGAAAAATCCCCTGCCAGCAGGAACTCCCATAGTTCCAATCTATATTCAATGATTGCACCTCAACGCGGCATAGCTATTCTGGCTTACAACACTTTGATACATAGAATCGAGAAATGCGCAGTGATTATTTAAATCAACCTCCCTCCTATTCTTTATGCTTTAAAATACTTTCAAACACAAACCATTAATCAAGTATTAAACCAGATCGCCCCCAACCAGGTGAGGTTATGCAAGCCGGATGCCAAACGCAGATGGATAGTAGAAAACTGAAAAACAGGCAGCTTCAACGATGATTTTCTACTGCCTTGATGTCATTATTCTCCGTTTATTGTTGAACTATACAATTGGATAATGCTCTGCCATAAAGATAAATTTGTCCAAACTAAGCGCCCGTATGTATGTAAAAATCAGGCACCTTTTTTAACCTTTAAACTGCTCATCAGCTGATCGTACAGATCGTCGCTTTTAGTGGCTTTAGGTTTCATTTTTTTTATGGTTGGACGTTTACCCTTGGCTTTGGCTTCAATAATTTTCAAGAGCTCGGCGTGGTATTCATCTTTATATTTGGATAGCTCAAGCGGCTCGGTATACTGGTTAATCAGCGCAAGCCCCATATCCAGTTCCTTTTTACTCACTTCAACCTTGTCGCCCAGATTCAGTTCATCCTGCGGCCTTATCTGCTGTGCAAAGCGGATCCGGGTTACTACGAGAACTTTCTCTACGGGGTAAACAATACATAAACTCTCTGTACTTCTCAAAACAAACCTTGCCAACCCGGCCTTGTCCGATTTTTTTAACGCTTCAAGCAACAAGGCATAAGCTTTGTTATTCTTTGTTTCCGGCTCAATATAATAGGATGTTTCATAATACATAGGGTTTACAGCATCCATATCAACAAAATTCTCAATCTCAATCACCTTGCTTTTTTCGGGTGCTGCTGCTTCAAAATCGGCATCTTCGATAATTACGTAGTCATCCTCATACTTATAGCCTTTCACAATTTTATCGTAAGGCACTTCCTTTTTAGTATTTTCGTTAACCCGCTGAAACTTAATATGCGCGTGGTCACGGCTGTCGAGCATATCCAGATCGAGCGATGAGGTTTGCACGGCCGAATACATTTTAACAGGGATACTCACCAGGCCGAACCCGATGGAGCCTTTCCAGATACTTCTCATAGTTTTGGTGCTTTGACGGTGTTATTAACTCCTTGGGGATGATGAACTTCGATCTGTTCGGCCAGCAGATGCAAAATATCCTCTTCTATCTTACCCGGATTCTGGCATATCTGTAAAAAGTTATGCGCGTCAGGCTCAAAGCTGGCCACATAAACACCATCTTCAAACACCCGGTATTTACATTTAGCATCATCATGATGCGCATATTCGCCCACCTCAAACTGGTGAACCTTTTTGTTTTTGTTTTTGCTGATAGTGATGGGGTAATTTTCCATTTTATTTCCTCTGGCCCTACAGAACTACTTTTCCAGGGCTATGTTTAATGATGCGAATGAAACAACCTGGCCCTGTACCTCCCCTCAACTGATTAATAAAAGCCAAATACTCGGCTTGCATCAATGGCAAAGTTTCAGTTGATTTGATCAATAACGATCTTATCCAGGTAACGGCCATTAACTCAAACTACCGGGGTTAAGCGGCGGATCTTCGGGTGGGTTGGCTCGCCCAGGCAATTCTTCTGGCACACGGTCAGGATCTTCCTGCGGTATTTCCGGTTGCTGCGGATCATATGGATGTTCAATCTCCGGCTTTTCTTTTGGTACCGGCATTTCCGGTTTTTCTTCGGTAAAGGTATTGTGCTTTTTCATGTTTACTGGCTTTTCAAATTCCTCTTGTATCTATAAACCATTAACCGGCATTTTTGTTAGTTTTTTTGACTGATAAGACGAAAATACAGGCCTGATTATTTGTGGCTCTTCTTTGATCAATATAATAAATACGTTACCTATAGACTTTATAGTTTTTATTTGTAAATTTGCTTCCGCATCGTTAAAAAAGGTATATTTAAACCGTCGTCAAAATAAGACGTACCGTATACCCGGCTGATATTTTAAATACCATGTCACTTCAAAAGCTTCTGTTCAAGTTCATACTTCTCCTGGTTATTTTAACCATTGCAATCACATCGTGCCAACAAAAGCCGGTTGCCACTAAGCAAACACCACCCCAGCTTTCTGCAACGCGGAAAAAGCCTATTTGCTGCGAATCAAATTTACCGCAGCGCTTTCAGGCTGCTGTTGCCAGGCAAACTGCAATACAGGCGGCGGGCAACCCATCGCACAGCGGCATGGTATTAATTAAAAGTGGCACTTTTATGATGGGTGGCGATAACAAACAAGCGGCTGATGATGAATACCCCAAGCATAAGGTAACCGTAAATAGTTTTTGGATTGATGCCACCGAGGTAACAAACGCCCAGTTTGCCAAATTTGTAAAAGCCACAGGATACCTTACCACTGCCGAACGTAAACCCGATTGGGAAGAACTGAAAAAACAATTGCCGCCCAATACACCTAAACCCGACGAAAGCCTGCTGGTACCGGCATCATTAATTTTCAAACAACCGGGTAAACCGGTTTCGCTAACCGACTACAGCCAGTGGTGGGTATGGCAAAAGGGAGCCGATTGGAAGCACCCGCATGGCCCGTCGAGCAATATTAAAGGCAAAGATAATTATCCTGTTGTGCATGTATCCTGGTACGATGCCCAGGCCTACTGTAAATGGGCCGGCAAGCGCCTGCCTACCGAAGCCGAATGGGAATGGGCCGCACGCGGTGGTTTAAGCAACAATATTTATCCTTGGGGTAATGAGCCCGTTGACGCGGGCTTGCCCAAGGCCAATACCTGGCAGGGCAATTTCCCGAACACCAATACCGTAAGGGATCATTTTTTTTACCTTGCTCCTGTAGCTTCCTTTAAGCCGAATGGATACGGCTTGTATGATATGGCTGGCAACGTTTGGGAATGGTGCGCCGACTATTACAATAACACCTACTATGCCACTATTAACAAAGCCAACGGCGTAAGTAACCCCAGGGGCCCTGCAAACAGCTACGACCCTGATGAGCCCTACGCCAAAAAACGCGTGATCAGGGGCGGCTCGTTTTTATGTAACGATACTTACTGCTCAGGCTACCGGGTTGCCCGAAGAATGAAAAGTACCGAAGACAGCGGTATGGAGCATTTGGGTTTCAGGTGCGTGAAGGATGCTGTTGACGCACCAGTTATTAAACTTTAAAACTTGCGCATCAGCTTAATTACAAAATAAGCCCACAACCCGAGCTTAAAAAATCCTGCTCTGTTCAGCGGTAACGGGAAGTAAAATACAGATCACAAATAAAAGCCAGATACCAAAGCCCGGAATATTTTGCACCGATTGGCTCTTTACCCTGTAAAAGCGATCGAACAGTTTTTCCAGGTTGTGTGGCCGTATGCTTATCATTGATCCGCAAAAGCGTTAATGCTAACTCCAGTTTTTTCGGGAGCATATTTAATGGCCTGGCTAAACAATTAGATAATACCGAACCAATTTTATCCCGATCGGCTTTTACTTCGATAGGCTGTTCGGCAATGTATTTTATCTGATGCCTGGAACTGTCCAATTCGCTTTCCTCAATCATTTCGATAATCAGCTCAAAAAAAAGCCCGCCGGTAATTCCGGCAGGCCCTCCTGATGACTTATTTTGTAAGATGATTACCTTACATCGTTGCGTACTTTGTTGGCAGTACTTTTGCCAGGCAAATAAATCTGAAAACCAAACGAAAGGTTCAAACTGCTTTGGGTTGTCTGGCTACCAAAACCAACCAGTCCGTTGTATTTAAGTAAAGTTTCCAAGCCAATGTTTGGCGTAACAAAATAAGCAAAGCCTGGGCCTACACTTAAATTCAAGCCGTTAGTGTTTCCACCTCCGTTACTTACGTTAGTTCCACCCAATCCAACTGTAGCTTCGCCAAACAAGCGGCCATGGCGCAATACCTCAACATCGCTGCCGGTATAATAACGGCCTAAAGCGCCTATACCGTAAGTTGTGGTGGTGTTTGAGCCTTTTGCAGTTTCAAGACCCAGATTAACGTAACCACCCAATGCCACATTATCCTGAACAAACCAAGCGGCCTTCGGGGTAATATCTACACTGAATATTTTAGGATCGTTTAAACCGAGGTTGATGTTACCAAAGTTTCCGCCTACCAGTACGTTACCTTTTTGAATTTGTGCGCTGGCTGAGAATGTTGCTGCAATAGCTGCAATACATGTAATAAGTGCAATTTTCTTCATAGTTCTATGTGTTAATGATGTGTTCGGGGGTAATCAATCCCTATGCCAAACACTGCCAAGCAGCCGGTAAAAGCAATTTACATTCGTCTCAAGAAAAAAAGCACAGGCCGTAAAATTCTATCCCTCAGTAAATTAACTCACAAAATAAAACACTCGCTTTTTTGGAAAAATATTTAATTTATTTTTAACATAGCGGATAAATACACATCGTATTGTAGTTAATAAGCTAACCCGCGCATCAATCAGCCAATATTTTATTGATTTAATTTAATTAAATGGGGAAAATCCCCTCGCCCGCACATCGTATTAAGGTAGTGAATAAGGCTAAATGTTTCGGGCCCATACGCGCTATCAAGTACAAGCCCCCAAATCAATAATTAAATGCCGCCTTACCCAACTGGATATACTACCCAATAACGCGTTTAGAACCAGGCGAAAGCTGGCATGCGGATCAAAACAAACCAGCCATCAACCACCAATTTGAGTTTCCCTAATAATACCGTAGTAAACTTACCATGATGAGGAAAAGCATAAAGCGGCATCGGCCATCACTATTTATTTCTGGCAGTAAGTGCCCAGCGTTGAAAAGGGGTAAGCAAACAACCGCACTTCACTTTTTTATATATTAGCAAAAAATTTCAGTAATGGTAACACCTTTTGCGGCACAGGAGCAGCTTAAAGCTCTTGTGGAAGCTTCACCCATTCCAACGGCTATTTACACCGGTACGGACATTATTATCAGTATGGCCAACCAGCCCATGCTGGATCTGTGGGATAAAGATAACTCGGTTATTGGCATGCCCATTGCCGAGGCACTTCCAGAACTGGAGCAGCAGCCGTTTTTTGATTTACTGAAGCATGTTTATCAAAGCGGCGAAACTTACCAAACCAAGGAATCAAAGGCGGACTTGTTGCATAATGGTAAAATGATTCCATTTTATTTCGATTTTACCTATAAAGCCATACCCGGATCTGACGGACAAACAGCCTATATTTTTCATACAGCGGTTGATATTACCAAACAGGTTGAGGCCCGGCACAAACTTGCCGAAACCGAAGAATGGCTCACGCTATCCCTGTCATCGGCAGATATTGGAACCTGGGATCTGGATGTCGTTAACGATACCGTGCGGTGGGATGAGCGTTGCCGCGAGCTGTTCGGCATTTTGGGCGCGGAAGTAACTACTTACGAAGAGGCGCTAAGCTGTATACACCCGGCCGACAAGCATATGGTTAGGCAGGCTATAAACAAAGCACTTAACCCGGCCTCCGGAAGCGCGTATGATATTAGATACCGCACCGTGGCTAAACTGGATGGGGCGCTGCGTTGGGTACATTGCAAAGGTAAGGCTTACTTTAATAATGGAACGGCCTATCGCTTTGCAGGCATTGCCCGCGACATTACTGCAGAAGTGCGCACAAGCCAGCGTGAAAGGCAATTGCTAACTCTTGTTGAAGATAATGCCAGCCACATGACGATTGCGGACATGGAGGGTAACCTGATCTATATGAACAATGCCGCCAAACGCCTGATTGGCGTTACCGACACCGAGGACATCACCCGTTTGGCAGCCAAGGATTTTTACTCCGCCGAGGAACTTGACCGGGTTCAAAATCAGATCATCAGGCAAATTACTGAAAAAGATGGTTGGCGGGGCAATATTACACTTACCAACAAGATCACCAGGGAAGAAATTCCATGCGAGGTAAGCTATATGCTGATACATGACCCGGAAAGCGGCGAGGTAATTGGCCGGGGGGCAATAGCCCGCGACCTGAGACCCGAAATTAAGGCCAAAACGGAGTTAAAACGACTGGCCACAATTGTTGACATTAGTGAGGATTTTTGCAACTATTGCGATCTGGAAGGCAAAACGCTATACATGAATGCTGCGGGTTTAACACTTATTGGTTTTGGAGAGCAGGAAGTTGCCGGAAGCAATATGTTTGCTTATCACTCCCAAAATTCAAGCCGACTGATTCGCAAAGAGATTATGCCTCAGTTGTTATCAGAAGGGAGGTGGTCGGGCTCGCTTGAGCTGGTTCATCAACAAACAGGCGAGGTTATCCCAATCTATAAACAGCTGTTTATTATTCGCGACGAATTTACTAATATCCCGGTGGCCTTTGCAGGTATTGCCCGGGATTTACGTCCGGAACTGGAGTTTAGGCGAAAGCTGGATGATAAAAACACCATACTACAAAACGCGGTTAAAGAGCTGGAGTTTTTAGCCGACTCGGTACCATCTGTTGTTTGGACCAGTAAGCCCGATGGGCACCTGGACTACATTAACAAACGTTGGTATGAACACGGAGCCACATCGATTGAAAATTCATTGGGCGAAGGCTGGCACCATGCCCTCCATCCGGACGATGAACAAGCTGCCCGCAATGCCTGGAACCATTCATTGCAAACCGGCACACCTTACCAGATCGAGTTTAGGATAAGAGATAAAAAAGATCAGTACCGGTGGTGGCTGGTGAGGGCCCTGCCCCTTAAAAATGACGACGGAAAAATTGTTAAATGGTACGGTACCAATACGGATATTACCGAACAAAAAGAACTGCAACAGCAAAAGGATAACTTTTTAGGTATTGCCAGCCACGAGTTAAAAACACCCATTACCAGTATTAAAGCCTATGCGCAGGTAATGCAAACCCTTTTCACTCGCTCGGGCGATAGTAAAAATGCCGAATTGGTGGGCAAAATGGACCGCCAACTAAACAGATTGAACAGCCTTGTGGCCGATTTACTGGACGTAACCAAGATAAACACCGGCCGCCTGCAGTTTAACTATGAAACCTTTGATTTTAACGAAATGGTAGAAGAGGTGATTGAGGATGTGCAGCGCACCACCAGCAGACACCTGATTAAAAAGGCATTGGCTTTTAAAAAGGAGCTAACCGGCGACCGTGACCGCATTTCGCAAGTGGTTACCAACCTGCTCACTAATGCTATTAAGTATTCGCCACAAGCCAACGAGATTATTATTTATACCGAAGAACACGAAACCGAAGCCAAACTTTGCGTACAGGACTTTGGCATCGGCATCAGCCTGGATAAAAAAGACAGGGTTTTTGAGCAATTTTACCGCGTGAGCGGCACCCGCGAATATACTTTCCCTGGGTTGGGACTGGGCCTGTATATTTCTTCGGAAATTATTAAGCGCCTGGGCGGTCGGATCTGGGTTACATCGGTAGAAAATAAGGGTTCAACGTTTTGCTTTTCGCTCCCAATCAAACAATCAACCGTTTAACTATCGAAAATAAAATTTGTGGTCCGATAATTGAGCAGTAATTAGTTGTTATGCCGAATACTTTAAAGAAAATATTAATTGCCGATGATGATGAGGCCATTGTTGATTCCACTGCATTGCTACTGGAAGTAATGGGCTACCAGGTAAGCCAAACGCTTGATGGTTCAAAAATATCAAAAGCGATGCAAAATAAACCTGACCTGGTATTGTTAGATATCTGGATGTCGGGTGTGGATGGGCGCGATATTTGCAGGCAGATGAAAGCTAATCCTGATACCCAAAACATACCGGTGCTGATGATCTCTGCCAGCAGGGATGTGAAGCAATCGGCTTTTGATTCTGGCGCAAATGACTTTCTGGAGAAACCCTTCGAAATGGATGCACTGATTAATAAGATTGCCACCTTAATTGGTTAATTGTATTTTGACACCTATAAAATTGCAATAAAAAGGCGGGTTGTTTTTTGATGCGCTCTAAACCGCCGGTTAACTAAATTTATGGCGCTTAAATAACAGCCCATCAAAGCATATACAAAAGACACGGACTGCTATCCAGCCACCATGCCGGGTTTGTTATCAGTTTGTGCTTTCATCCATTAATTTCAAAATAAGTTCAATTTCGCGCTGAGCCCTTTTTAGCAGGGCATCAGCTTCAGGCTCAATCAAAATCTCCATCTGTTCAAATTCATTTGCTATTTTTGAGAGCAAAGACATACCCGAAGATGCCGCTGTGCCGTAGAGCTTGTGCCCAGCCTCTTTAATCCCCGTTAAGTCCTTACCGTCAATACAATTTTCTAAAGTCTTTATGGATGAAAGCAGTTCGGTTTTAACCATGTTCAGCGCTTCTTTTAAAACATCTTCATCGTCTCCGAGGTAACTTTTCAGCTTATTGATATTAAAATGCGGAGATAAGGCCTTATCTCCTCCCATTGCAGCCATATTGTTTTGATCATGGTTTAGATCAAGCCACTTATTAAATATGGCTATCAGGCTTTCTTCCACAATGGGCTTTACTACAAAGTCGTCCATCCCGGCGGACAGGCATTTTTCTTTTTCGCCCTTAACATTACCTGCCGTCAAGGCAATAATTGGCGTATGGCCCCGGGTTTCCAGCGCCCTTATCGCTCTTGTCGCTTCGTAACCGTTCATTTCGGGCATTTGCACATCCATTAAAATTAAATCGGGCAGGGTTTGCTCGCAATACTTTAATGCCTGCACGCCATTTAAAGCCTCTGCTATAACAGCATTTGGTGCAAACTTTTTGATGATGGTTCGGGCCAGCAACATATTTACAGTATTATCCTCGGCAACCAACACTGTAAAACGGGTACTTTCGGCTTCAGCTAAATTAAGGCTCTTGTCCTTCAATTCGGTATCCTTTTTGTTCAGGCGTGATAGCGCGTTGTAAATATCCTGCATTTTAGTAGGCTTTACAATTCGCTGGCTCACCTGCAACTCATCGCAAAGCTTAATCATCAACCCGTCGTCTGATGAGCTGTGCAGTAAAATAATAGGTTGCTCTTCTGCAGTGGGATAAAAACTCTCCCTTATCTTTTTAACGGTTTCCATTCCGTCCATAAAGGGCATATGGTAATCCATCAAAATCACATCGTACCGCTCCCCGTTGGCTAACAATTGCAGAGCCCCAAAACCGTTGGCAGCCTCGGTGGTTTGTATATTTTTCAACAACAACATTTGCGATAGTATGGTGCGGTTATTGTCATTATCATCCACTACCAAAACATTTTTTATCAGGTCGATATTTTCCCAATCAATGGCTTCGCCCTGCTCAGATTTAAAGGTAACGTCAAAATAAAACAAACTTCCTTTTCCGGGTACACTTTCCAATTGTAGCTTACTACCCATTAAACCTAATAATTTGTTCGAAATGGTGAGCCCAAGGCCTGTACCCCCATATTTTTTAGTGGTTGAGCCATCTTCCTGAGAAAATGCCTCAAATATTTTGGCTTGCTTCTCCGGCTTAATGCCTATACCTGTATCCCTTACTCCAAACCTCATTGAAGTATTGTCGCCAGTGGTTGATAACACCTCTATCTTTAACTCTATTTCGCCCTGATCTGTAAATTTAGAGGCATTACCCAAAAGATTCACCAAAATTTGCTTAAGCCTAACCGTGTCAGCGTAAATAAACCGCGGTAAATCGGGCGATATGTTGAGCAACATTTCAAGGCCCTTGGTTTGTACCTGGTAGGTAATAATATCAGTAGCCTGGCAACTCATTTCGTACAGGTCGCACCTTTCGGCATCAAGTTCAAGTTTGCCGGCTTCTATTTTAGAAAAATCGAGTATATCATTAATAATGCTCAGCAAGGCATTGGCCGATTGGTTAACTATTGATAAGTACTGCTGCTGGGTTTCGTTCAACTTGGTTTTTAATACCAGATCGGTAAAGCCGATTACTCCATTGAGTGGCGTCCGAATCTCGTGGCTCATATTGGCTAAAAATTCTGACTTGGCAATATTGGCCTGCTCGGCATGAAGTTTGGCATTTTTTAACTCTTCGCGCTGCTTAATCATTGAGGTAATATTTTGCGTAAACATCATCATACCGCCAATTTTTCCGTCGTACTGATACCAGGGCCTCATTTCCCAGGTAATATATTGTACCTCGTTAATATTAGGCAGAATTAAGGTATCTTCTTCCTTTCGCTCAATGTTGCCAGCTAAAACCCATTGATGCATACTCCGCCTGTTGACGCTCACACTGCCAAATAAATCATAGTGCGACCGGCCGATAACATCGGTACCCGTCAATTGATAATCTTCGAGCCAGCGATTACTTACTGCAATATACCTCATCTCGTTATCCAGCATGGCCACGGCCGCAGGGGCATTCTTCACAAAGGCCGATAACCTGGCTCGCTCGGCAATCAGCTTCTGCTCAATAATTCTTCTTTCGGTAATATCGGTAGCTATACCCAAATAACCGTTAATTTGATTGTCGATATCACGGATGGGGGTTACTACTAAAGATACAATTCTTGAGGTACCATCTTTTTTAATATAAGTCCATTCATGGTGCTCAGATCCTGTAATTTGCGCAACCTTCACAAAAACGCCAAATCCTTCTACACTTACGCCATAGTGGGCAGTTAGTTCTTCCCCCCGCTTGTTAACCTCGGCAGGCGAATGTATAATGGCAGGCGTTTGCTTCCCTACCATCTCGTCGGCGGCGTAACCCGTTAACTTTTCGGCACCTTTGTTAAATACCGTAATTAAGCCATTAACATCCGTAGCAATAATGCTCACTTCGGAGGCTGCGTACAATAAATCCTTAAATAACTTCCTGGAAGTATTTACCGCTATAGCTGTTTTTTTTGTCTCATCAATATCCTGAAAAGTTCCGTAAATCCTTTTACACATCCCGTTTTCAAATTCGGCATTGCCAATGGCCCTAACCCAAATTTCGCGCCCCTGCGTATTAACAATCTGGAGTTCAAGATCCCAGGGGGTACCATTTGATATGGCCAGGTTGATAACCTCAGTAATCCTCTCTCTGGATTTACCTTCTTTATAAAACCGAATAGCGTTATCAAGCCGAGGTTGATAATCGGCACTAACGCCATGAATTTCTTTAGTGATAGCCGTCCAACTGATGTTTTGTTTTTCGATATCTAACTCCCAGCCTCCCACGCGCGCAACGCTATTGGTTTGTTCAAGAGCCTCCTTGGTCCTTCTTAAGTCATCTTCCAGGCGGTGCCTTTCGGTAATATCAATGGCGTTGCCTATAACATAACTGTTACCGTCTGAAGCATTTTGTAATTTGTTATTATACATCCATATATTACCACCGCCATTTTTGCTCCTGGTAATCATCTGCCCCTTGGAGCTTCCCTTAGCAGCAATTTCGGCCAGGTAATCGTTGATTAACAAATGGCGTGATGCCGGTATGATATCAAATAAACTGCGTTGCAATATTTCGTCTTTAGTGTAGCCTAATATAGTAGCCCCTGCACTGTTTACCGATAAAAACCGGCCCTGCAGATCATGGGTACACATAAAGCCTTGCGAGTTTTCAAAAAAAGCGGTGGCTCTTTCCTCGCTCAAAATGAGCGCCATCTCGCGCGCTCGTTCGTTCGTAATATCGCGGGCTATGGCAAACAAGCTACCTGTCGTCGGATCGGGGCTGGCTACCCATTGTAAAATTTTATATTGCTTGTTTTGAGTTCTAAACCTATGGGTAAAGTTAGTGGTTTGCTTTCCCATTGCCAGCCTTTGCACCTCTTGCCTGGTTTTTTTCAGGTCATCCGGGTGGACGAAATCATAAAGCGATGATTCGAGCAAAACCTCAGTATCCCAGCCCAACACGTTTTTAAAAGCAGGATTAACTTTCTTGAAAAAGCCATCGGTACCCGCCACGCATATCATATCGTTCGATAGTTTAAACAAACTCTCGAAATTTCGCAGTTCTGCCTTTTGCCGCCGTTCTACAATAAGCGACATTACCTCAATTGCCAGTAAGTGCAAACCGCGTTTTTGTTTGGAAATTAATAGTTTAGGTTCCGGACTAATAACGCATAAAGTACCCAGCACATAACCATCGGGATCAACCAAAGGCTGGCCGGCATAAAAACGAATATTCGGGTCGCCTGTAACCAGGGCATTTTCTTTAAACCGCTCATCCAACCTGGCATCCTCAACTTCAAAAATATGATCGTTCATGATGGCGTATTGGCAAAAAGCAAGCTCGCGCGGGGTTTGATCAACACTCAATCCAACTTTCGACTTAAACCACTGCCGGTTTTCGTCTATCAATGAAATTAAAGCTATAGGCGTATCGCAAATTAATGAAGCCAGTTCAGTGATTCTGTCAAACTCCTCTTCGCTTAAAGAATCGAGTATTGCGTAATTCTTTAATGCGTTAAGTCTACTTATTTCATTTTGCGGAACCGGGTTTTTTTTCACTGGGGTGGATATAATTGTAAATACGAATATATTAACTATACTTGTTTAATGATAAGCTTTTTTTATGTTAAATATCAACCCCGTCTAAATTTCTCCCTTTAGATGAGGCATCTAACAAGTATAATACTATATGTTGGCTATTTAATTAATAACGGTTTCTTATCAATTTTTATAAATTTTAAAAGCTGATTGTTTTTTGAATAGGCTATTAAAAATTATGATTAAGTACGAGATTAGTTTGATGGGTGGCATGTTTGATAGAAGCACCTTTTAGCATTTAGCCCATGCCATCCTCTCAAAAGGGAACCCGCCCATTCCTTACTTTAAATTCATTTATTTTTGTTCTATTGGTGTTGGTGCCCTGTTTCCAAATCCCGCCAAACTCCCTACATTTACCGCAAAATGCAGCATGAAAGATATCCCTCTTCATCAGTTAAGCGACAGAACCAGTTCCGGGCTTCAGCTGAAGCATTTTCGGATCGGCGACCTGCCCGAAGATAAAGCCGATGAGCTGGGTGCCCACCGGGATGACCATTACATTTTTTTCCTGCTCGAAAAAGGCTCAGCATCGATGATGATCGATTTTGAGCAAGTTAATCTGCATCAGGGTGTGCTTTACTATGTGCTACCCGCACAGGTGCATCACCGTATACGTAATGAGGTAGCTGCTGGCTGGTTTATTGCAGTTGATACCTCGTTGATCCCGCCCGCCTGCCGCAACATATTTGAAAGCGGACTACTGTTGCAGCAACCACACCTATTGGACGATGCGCAATTAAGGCAATTCCAAAACCTGCTATTGCTGCTGCATGAAAAATGTGACGAAGATGCTGCCGATCCCTTTCATATCCCGGTAATTCATGCCCTGCTACAGTCCTTTATACTGATGGCCGCGGGCTGCTTTAACGATAATATTGCTGCTGGCGGTAACGTGTCGCGCCCGGCAGAGTTATCTCGTAATTTTAAAAAGTTATTGGTAGCGCAACTGCGCAGCAATAAAAGTCCGTCGGCATACGCCGCCAGCCTCAACGTATCGGAATCGTATCTCAACGAGTCGCTCAAAAAAATAACCGGGTTGCCTGTGAGCTACTGGATACAACAGGAAATTATGATGGAGGCCAAGCGCCTGCTGTATTACAGCCAACTTAACGTAAAACAGATTGCCCACCAGTTGGGGTACGCCGATCACTCCTACTTTTCGCGCTTTTTTCGTAAAACCGTCGGTGTAACCGCTTTGCAATTCAGAGAACAATACCGCAAATAGTGCTATCATTACCCTGAATATGCTATTTAAAAATCACATAAACGCATGTTTCTTTGTATTAATAATAGAAGCTACATGGAAACATCCATCATACAACAAATAAAAAAACGTGCAGGCAACTTTATCGAACCCCAGTTTTTAAAAACCGGCAGGGTACTTGATGTGCGGGCCTGGCAGCCCGACCATATCATTGAGATTGACTTGCATTTACCAGCAGTCGATATGACTTTATGGAACGAGGTACCCTATATTAAGTTCCGCGTGGATAACCTTACCTTTCGTGATTATACACCGGCGGGGTGGGATGCGGAAACCTGTACCTGTACCCTGTTTATCAATACCGCACATAACGGACCGGGTACAACGTGGGCCAGATCGTTAACAAAAAACGATTCGGTTTATTACCTTAAAATTGATACCACACGCCAAAAGCCCGATCATACCTCGCTTGTGGTTGGCCTGGGCGACGAAACCAGCATAGGCCATTTGCTGGCCCTGCAACAATTAACACTACCCGTAACCCGCTTTACCGGCGCCGTACTCATGTCAGATGCTCAACATCCGGTTTTGTTTTCAGAATACTTTCGCTCGCCACTACACGGCCTGTTAAGGCAGGAGGCCGATGCCTGCCAAACGCTTTTTAATTGGGTACTTGCACAGGGCTACTGTATACAACATACTGTTTTTTGCCTCACAGGTAAACATCATATGGTAGCCAATCTTCGTAAATTGCTAAAACAACAGGGCTATAGCTCATCACAAATCCAGGTAAAAGGCTTCTGGTAATAACGGAAGGGTTCTTACCGGCAAGTATCGCCAATTAAAAAAGAACACCTAATTGCAGGCCACCCCCTATAGATGTAGCCTGGTTATTACCAAAACGAACAGGGAAGGGTATGGAACCAAACAGGCTGCAATCCTTACCCTTTACAAGCACTTTGTTAACCGATGGCGTAAAGCCAAACCGGCCGGTGCTCTCAAAAGCTAAACGGGCCACTACGTTGGCGTTATGCGGAAGCCGTAAAAAGGCTCCCGGACAAAATGAAAGTGAGCTTACCTTAGAAATATTATTTTCTGTACGCACGGTTGGCGCTATTTCAAGGCTAACGCCAACATGGTCGCTTTTTAAGATTTGGATACCCAACGGAAACGATACCGTGTAAGTGTTGCCAAAATTGCCGGTAAAATTACCGCTGCTCAAGGTTTCGATAGGATGATAGATGCTAAAGTAGCCTATAATGCGCGGATATACGGATGCTGCCTGCTGGCTGTAAACGGCGTTGAATAAAAAAATAAAGGTTAAAGATAACAGGCAACTACGGGTGAATTTGATAAAGGTTAAGGAGATAGTCATGTGATAAGGATGATATATATTATTTTTACCAAAGCTTAACCTTAACCCAACTGAATTGCCCGGCAACCGCTAAACTTCGAGGCCAAATATAGAGTACCCCGGCGGGGGAAAATATGAGTACGGTCACATCAAACCATGCTAAAAAACAGGCTTGCGCTATGGGAAAATATTGGGCTTTGAGCCGAAAACCATTGTTAAGTCAAGAGTACTTAGTCCGGAGTCTTGAGTCAAAAACTCGAAATCCCTGGTTAAGTAGGAATGACTTTGACTAAACGATAACCGACATTTTATAGTTGAAACGACAATAGTGAGGTGCTATGCTTGATGTTACACAACCGGCTTGCGATATGGAGGCATCCCTAAATCGGGATGAATTAGTAGCAACCTGGATAGGGATTTTTAATCAAATCAAGTACTGAATTGATTTTGAGCTTTTAACTTATATCATCTCCCGCTTGCGGGAGATGATATAAGTATTCTTTTTTTTTAATTGATAATCAATCAGAATTAACAAAATTCAATCAATCAATCAATCAATCAATCCAATGTGGCCATATCAATTACAAAGCGGTAATGCACATCCCCGGCAAGGGTACGCTCATAGGCTTCGTTGATCTGGTTGATGTTAATCACTTCCACATCTGATGTGATGTTATGCTCGGCGCAATAATCAAGCATTTCCTGGGTTTCTTTTATCCCCCCTACCAATGAACCTACCAAGCTGCGGCGGCCCAAAATAAAAGGGAAAGCGCCAACTGGTGTAGGCTGTGGCGGGGCACCCAGCAATACCATTACACCATCGGTTTTTAGCAGGGCAAGGTATTCGTTATAATCATGCTGTGCCGATACGGTATCAATAATAAAATTGAAAGTGCTTGCCAACTCGTTCATGGTATCCTTGTCGGTTGTTAATTTAAAGTGGTGCGCGCCAAGTTCGGCGGCATCTTTTTCTTTGCTTTTTGAGCGGCTCAGCATGGTTACTTCGGCACCCATGGAAGCTGCCAGTTTAACGGCCATATGCCCTAAACCGCCTAAGCCAACAACGGCCACTTTATCACCGGCCTTAACACCCCAGTGGCGTAAAGGCGAGTAGGTGGTAATGCCAGCGCACAACAAAGGCGCAACCTTTTCTAATGGTAATTTATCCGAAACGGATAACACAAAATGTTGGGTAACTACGATATGGCTGGCGTACCCGCCCAACGTAATTGATTTTTTATCCTGTGTTAAGGAGTTGTAGGTTTGGGTATGGCCGTTAAGACAATATTGTTCCAAATCGTCTTCGCAGTTAGCGCAATGCATGCACGAATCAACAAAACAGCCCACGCCAACGGTGTCGCCTTCTTTAAATTTGGTTACGTTTTGCCCTACACGGGTTACTTTACCCACAATCTCGTGGCCGGGTACAGCTGGGTAAACAGTGCCGCCCCATTCGTTACGCGCGGTGTGGATATCTGAGTGGCATACACCACAATATAAAATTTTAATTTCTACATCGTCGGCACCTGGTTCGCGGCGGTCGATGGTTAACGGAGCAAGGGGTTCTTCTGCACTCGGTGCAGCATAAGCTTTTACTGATGTCATGGGCTAATTATAAATTTGTTACAAAGTTGAACAGTACCGCTTAGAGTTTTGTTTCTCAAATGCAATTTTAAGGAAGGCAAGGGTATTGCGCTACACTAATTATTTAATTAGTAGGTTACGGGTTATCAGAAATTTTCACGTTATCTTCCACATAATTCCAGGCAAAAAAAAGCCTGCATCATCTTTAGAATGCGGGCTGCCAGGCTTCTGCTTGTTTATACATGGCGAATTTGCCTGCGCTGTTTTGAGTTATTTACAATCAGTTTCCCTGTAGCCCATGGTGGTTAAGGGAAGTATCGCCAGCTACTTACTATTCGTTTTTACTTGCTGATATAAGTATAGGTATAAATATCAGTAACAACATCGGTATTGGCTGTTGATGTTACTAACCGCGTTTCCTTAACCGGATAGCCTTGAGAATTATATTCGAAGGTACCATTAGAATAATGTGTAAGACCATTGGTATGACCAAGATCATAAGCCGTTTGATTAGTAAAATTATTAACGAAAGCTAAACCGAACAATAAAAACAAGCTACCTTTTACGTTGCTAAAATAACTCTTGTTCTGATCGTACACATAAGTAACTTTCATAGAAGGCAAAGTTGTTGTAGTTACATTTAAGTAACCAATCTCCGTTAATAGATTCCCCCTGTCATCGTAAGTATAAAGGCTATAGTCACCTGCTCCGTTTCCAAAAAGCATTTTTACAGGTTGCTTTTTATCGTTCAAAGTAAAAACAGTCGGCGTTGAGTTTGCGGGAAGCGATGGTTGCCCCGTTTCTGTCATAGTCACGGTGTTATCATCCGGATAAGTAAAGGTATCTTTCACGGGAGTTGCGCTGACCTGGCCATAGCTATCCGCCTCTGTTATACGATCCTTACTATCGTATATGTACTTGTGGTCACGTTTTGTAAAACCATCATTATATTCTATTAAATGGTTCTGATCATCATATTTAAAGGTTGATACATCGGTAGTGCTTCCGTTTGTATGGGTTACCTGGCTCAACAATACAATACCCGTAGACTGCGAATCTTCCACCTTTTTACAACCGGCTATCCCCAAACAAATAATTAGGCCAATACCAAGCGAACGCATCTTCATAAGATTTAATATTTAGCTAAACATACTGAAATATATCCATATCAGATACGCTAAAAAAATAATATCGTACAAAGCAATATTTAGCACAATAAAAAAATCCTCCCGGACAAGGAGGATTTAAGAAAAACATACTAGTGTCACGTCAAGTTAAAATTGTCGGGTAAAGGTGTTTGAGTTTAATCCTTGCATCGTCATTTGTAAATTGCCAGTTAATGGTAGCTTCTTTATTGTTTCGGTGGGTTTGCCAGGCCAACACTTCTTTTTGCATCTTTTTGATATTGTCAATCCTTCGGTTTAGACATTGTCCCATCAAAACATTTAACTCTATTTCTGCCATGTTCAACCAACTGCCATGCTTTGGGGTGTAAACAAATTCAAACCTGTCCCTTAGTCGTTTGGCTTCTTTCGGCTCAAAGGCCTCGTACAACGCTGCTGGTTTATGTGTGCCAAGGTTATCCATTACCAAGGTTATTTTAGTGGCTTTCGGGTACCAATCGTCGGCTATTTGTTTGATGAATTTTGCCCAGTCTGTTTTTGTTTTCCGTTCTGTCACCTCCACATATCTTTTCCCGTTCAATGGCTCTGATGCCAAGAATATATTGGCTACCCCGCAACGCGCATATTCAAAATCTTCCCGAGCATCTTGTCCGGGTTTCATTGGGATGGGCAACCGTGTTTCTGTAATCAGCTGTTTTGGGGACTCATCCATACAAACGACCGGAAACTCTTGGCTATAAGGTCGTTTATATACATCCAGCAAATGCTCCATATTAGCAACAAAATCACTGCTTTGGTGCGGTGGTATTACCCAGCCTTTTACTTTCCAGGGTTTTAACTCGTTTTTTTTAACGTCTTTCTTATCGTTTCATAGGAAATATCTTCTACATATTTCAACTCAACCATTTTATCAGCCAATAAACGTAGCGACCATTTTGAAAAGCCTTCGGGTGCTTTGCCACAACTTAATGCTATTAAATGCGCCTCGGCTTCCCCGTCTATTTTTTTTGCTTTTGTCTTGATTATAGGCTTACGGTCCAGGCACGCTTCAAAACCGTCTTCAACAAAACGCTGTTTGACCCGGTCAATCATTCGCATGCTTACTTTTAAAACACGGCTGACTTCTTCGTTGATGATCTTTTCCCCAAGTCCACTTTCATCGCAATTCAATAAAATATAAGCATTGCGATACTGTTGGGCACCGTGAGAACCCTTGCTGATTATTGCACTTAGCCGCCCCCGCTCTTCTTCTGTTAACGTTACTCTATACTTTATCATATCCGTTTTGGATGATAAAGGTATAATAAATATACGACAATATCAAATTGACGCGACACTAGAAGCATTAAGATACCGGGCTTTACCTATACATTAGAAACATTTAGGCAATATCTCAATACTCATATCTCAATACTCACATCTAAAAAACTACCTTGTATAATTCGGCGCCTCTTTAGTGATGGTAATATCGTGTGGGTGCGATTCGCGAATGCCTGAGGCAGTGATACGTACAAACTTAGCCTGTTGCAAAGCCTCAATATTGGCGGCACCGCAGTAGCCCATACTTGCCCGCAAGCCACCTATATATTGGTACATCACCTCGGATAAGGTGCCTTTAAAATTTACACGGCCAACGATACCTTCGGGAACCAGTTTTTTAATATCATCTTCCACATCCTGGAAGTAACGATCCTTGGATCCTTGCTCCATGGCCTCGATAGAGCCCATACCGCGGTACGATTTAAACTTACGCCCTTCGTAAATAATGGTTTCGCCCGGTGATTCTTCAACCCCGGCAAATAACGATCCGGCCATAATAGAGCTTGCTCCGGCGGCTATCGCTTTTGCAATGTCGCCTGTATGTTTAATCCCCCCATCGGCAATAACCGGTACGCCTGTTCCGCGTAATGCCTTGGCGCATTCGTAAACGGCATACAACTGCGGCACCCCTACCCCGGCAATAATACGTGTGGTACAAATAGAGCCTGGTCCAATTCCAACCTTAACGGCATCGGCTCCGGCATCGGCAAGGGCTTTAGCGCCTTCGCCGGTGGCTACGTTACCCACAATTACCTGCAAGTCGGGATATTTGGCCTTCACTTCCTTAAGCTTATCAATTACCCCTTTGGAGTGGCCATGCGCTGTATCAATAGCAATTACATCCACATCCGCTTTAACCAGGGCATCCACCCTATCTAAAGTATCGGCAGTAACACCTACGGCTGCGCCAACACGTAAACGGCCATGGTTATCTTTACAAGCGGCAGGGTAGTTTTTAAACTTCTGTATATCCTTAAAGGTAATTAAACCACTCAGGCGGCCATTTTGGTCAACCACCGGTAGTTTTTCTATCTTATAGTTTTGCAGTATCTCTTCGGCCTGTACCAATGTGGTGCCTTCGGGAGCAATCACCAGGTTTTCTTTGGTCATTACTTCGGCAATTGGCCTGCTCATATTTTTTTGAAAACGCAGATCGCGGTTGGTAATAATACCTTTCAACTTCCGGTCGCTATCAATAATCGGGATCCCTCCTATCCTAAATTCCTTCATTATTTTAAAAGCGTCGGCCAGTATCGCGGTTTCCAGCAAAGTAACCGGATCCTGGATCATCCCGCTTTCGGAGCGCTTTACCTTACGCACCTCATCGGCCTGCTGGGTAATGGTCATGTTTTTGTGCAGCATGCCGATACCACCGGCCTGCGCAATGGCTATAGCCAAAGCAGCTTCGGTTACGGTATCCATAGCGGCCGAAACAATGGGCACATTGAGCCTGATATTCCGGGTTAAAAACGACCGGGTATCAACTTCGCGCGGTAAAACTTCAGAGTAAGCCGGTAACAGTAAAACATCGTCGTACGTTAAACCTTCGGCTACAAATTTGGAGGGGTCTGATTGCATGGCAAACAATTTTGGGGTTATTATTTGCCGGGCAAAGGTAACAAATATTTTCGATTTTGAATAAGCTGACGCTGATTTGTGTGTAATATTACCGTCAATTCAATATATTGCGCTCAATTAGCAAGCCGCAAACCCGTTGTAACCGAGAAGAAATTGTAAATAACATGAACAGGCTTTATACGAATACCAACATCAAAGTTATTGCCTTTGATGCTGACGATACCCTTTGGGTAAACGAACCTTATTTTAGAAGAACAGAAGAGAAGTTTTACGCCTTGCTGGAGGGCTTTTTAACCGGGCACAATATTGAACGCGAGCTCCTTAAAACCGAAATTGGCAACCTGGCGCTATATGGCTACGGCGTTAAAGGTTTTATTTTATCGATGATAGAGACGGCTCTTAAAGTATCTGATAAAAAAATAAACATCGACATTGTGGAACGCATTATCCAGATGGGCAAAGAAGTGCTGGAAGAGCCTATTGAACTGCTGGATGATACTGAGCAAGTACTATCGGCGCTTAAACCTCATTTCCGGTTGGTGGTAGCAACCAAGGGCGATCTGCTGGATCAGCAACGCAAGCTGCATAAATCGGGCCTGGGGCATTATTTCCACCACATCGAAGTCATGTCTGAAAAGGCGGAGGATGATTATCTTAAGCTGATTAAACGGCTGGATATTAAACCCGAGGAGTTTTTGATGATCGGTAATTCGTTAAAATCGGATATTTTGCCGGTAATTAAAATTGGCGGGCATGGCATCCACATCCCTTTCCATACTACCTGGGCTCACGAGGTGGTTGATACTAATTTTGAGCACCCCAATTTTAAAAGTGCGGATAAAATTATGGAGGTATTGGAGTGGATTGGATAAGGTTGGGATATCCCTGTCGCTTGCATAAAACACACCCCTCCGCCCCTCTCAAGAGGGGAATCGCTCAGGGCCAACGCTTTATCATCTAATTTTTCAAACTCCCCTTTTGACAGGGCGTCCCGGGCGGTGCGGCTGTAGGGGTGTGTTCACCGCGCGACGAACATGTGTCGCCTTCCTGATAACCGGGTTCGTAAAGCCCCCGCGGGAACACCAAGCCAATTCTTAATTCTATTTTTTATATTTATGGCTCATATCACAGTTATGATTTACTTTAAAAAAGTATTGCTAACTCAACCAGACAAGGATCAGGTAGCAAAAGCGATCAGGAAAGTTTCGTTAAAACGCAATAATCCGCTTGATTTTACTTCATCAAGAATGCTTGCCGGCACCGACAAACGTTTTTTTGGGTCAGAAGGAAAAAAGAGTACTAATTTTACACGTATTCGTTATTCAATAGAAGACCTTTTGCCTAAGCTGATCATCAATTTTTCAAAGGACCCTAATCATCAATTCTATAAGGTCAGGTTAAGCTTTATATCCTCGGTAGCATTTTGTTTCCTGTCCGTGATGCTCTTAGCCGTTCTCGCCTTATTATATAAAAACCATGATGGTATTGAAGTACTTGCTTATATGGCCCTATTTTACAGTATTTTTATTTTACTCATTTTGCTGGAGATCAGGTTGACTGATAAAGCCATCCAATCCGTTGTGAATACATCGCTGCAAGCATCAACATCTATATAACACTTATGCCGTCCGAAAAACTTTTAAACTATGCCAAGCGGCTCAAAACCATGTCGCATATTGGTTTAACTTATGCGACTAACGGCTATGAGGTGGAACGTTACAAAGAACTGGAACAGATTAGTCTGGAGATGATGAATCTGGCTACCGACCATCCCTTAGAAAGCCTTTCCCTCTATTTTAACGACAAAAAAGAATATATCACACCTAAGGTGGATATACGCGCCGTGATTTTTAACGATCAGAACCAGATTTTGCTGGTGAAAGAAAAGGCTGACGGCAAATGGTCGTTACCGGGAGGATGGGCAGATATTGGCCTCTCGCCCACTGAAGTAGCTGTAAAGGAAGCTTTTGAAGAAACCGGCTTTATCGTGGCACCCAAAAAACTATTGGCTGTGCTGGATAAGCGCCATCATCCGCACCCACCCCAACTGGATTATACTTACAAAATATTCATCAGGTGCCACATCACCGGCGGAGAGCATACCGGAGCGTTTGATATTTTAGATGTGGGATTCTTTGATCAAAACACCATACCTGAACTGTCCACAGACCGGGTGCTGCCTTCGCAGATCGACCTGATGTTTGAGTATTTATATCATCCCGATAAGGAAGCCATTGTTGACTAATGCGAACATTCCTCAAACTAAACCTATACAAACTGTTGTTTTATTACCTTTTATGTGCATTGCTCCTGGCTGCCGTATTTGGCTTTATAGCGTTCATGGGTTACCACTACCGGCAATTCACAGGCTCCGCTGCACTATTATTAGCCTCAGTTCCGCCACTATTATTATCATTATTAACGGTTTTGCCATGGCCAATACGTTGGATAAACAAACTAAAAAAACGCAATTATGCGTTAGCGCAGTCCCCCTATAACCAATTAACTAAAATAGGCTTTGCACCGTGTTATTTTAATTACCATACGATTTGGCATTTTACCGAAATATCCATGTCGGCAACAATTGACGGGTTCACAATACTATTTAATATACCAGATTTTAAATTCAAACCAGATACACCGGCAGTTGAATTTACTCCTCTTGTAAAAAAAAGAAAGCTAAAACGCCATCAATTACAACATATAGAACAAAAATTTGATTTTAGCCCTGTAAGATTCTATGATAAAAAATCCAGCAGGTTTTACTTTGTTAACCACGATGAAGCACCTTCCATCGACCGATTAGCAACCGACATAAAAGAGTTTGTTAGTTTATTAAAAGATGAAAAATTTGAGCCTGGAGGATATGGCACGGAACCGATAAATAGTGCGCCATAATATCATCCAAACGGAATCAGTAACGTACAATGAAATTCGCGAAAGGTTAAACCTGCCAAAAAACTCTTAACGCAAAAGAGCCAGGACAAACGCCTGGCTCTTAGCGTTAATTTTAAAGCCATTAAGCCTTCATTACGCCTATTTGAGTTCCATTCCAGTCAGGGAACAATACTCTATCGTTACTAATTTTGAGGTGCTTGTCGGCTACTTCGCTAAATACGGAGCGGAAATCGGTAGTTACAGCCAAATCGCGACCATCTTCCAGGTTATCAACCGATAGCGGCTTCATTTCGCCATGTACTTTGCCCCCATTAACATCGTTACCTAAAATAAAATTACATGATGCACGGCCGTGGTCGGTGCCGCCGGTTCCGTTTTGGTGAACGGTGCGGCCAAATTCGGTCATGCTCATTACGGTAACATCATCCTGGTACTGGCCAAGGTCGGTCCAGAAAGCTACCATACAGTTACTTAAATCGTTCACGTTACGGGCAAAAATTCCATTTTCGGTACCCTGGTTAAAGTGAGTGTCCCAACCGCCCGATTCGGTAAAGGCTACCTCGAGGCCTACATTCATTTTAATAAGCTGCGCAATTTGTTTCAATGAATTACCTAACGATGTAGCCGGATACACAGCGCCATTGGCGGGCTTATAATTTTTGGTATCGTTTTTTTGCAGCAATTTAACGGCATCAAAGCTCTCTTTACCGGTTTGCTTCAGCAGGCCTGTTGATGCCTGCCCGTACAAATCTTCAAAGCTTTTGGCGGCCATGTTAGCACCGGCAGGGTTACCGCGCATCTGGATGGCAAAATCCTGCAAATTACTGATCGCTACGGACGGGTTATCGCCATAAAAAGAGCGGGGCATAGCTGATGTTAAGCTTACCGCCTGGAAAGGCGTAGTGGCGGCATCGTGGCCAAGCAAACCAACAGCGCGGTTTAGCCAGCCGCTTGAGGTACCTTTGTTAAACGGCGTGCCCGATTCCATATAATCCTGGGCATCAAAATGCGACCGCGTATTATTGGGCGAGCCTATACCATGTACAATGCCTAAACGGCCTTCGCGGAACAAGGGCTCGAAAGCGCTCATGGAAGGATGTAAGCCAAAACGGCCGTCAAGGTCAATCAACGGCTTGGTAGTACCACCCTTTGCCGCCGACATAAACAGGGTTGGCCGCGCCGCCTTCAAATATTCGTCGGTAAACGGTGTAACCGCCATTAACCCATCCATCGCACCGCGCTGAAAAATACAAACCATTGTTTTTTTCTTTTTATAGGGCGCGTATATTTTATCGCTGGCTGCTGCTTCGGCTAAAAAGCCGGGAATGCCGCCTGCTAAACTGATCCCGAAAAGTGCCAGTCCGCCCGCTTTTAAAAATCCTCTTCTTGATGTCATGATACTATTTTTAATATTACCCTTTTACTCTGATCTATTATCTTCTTTGATACTCCGGCGAGCCGATGATCACACCTACCACTTGCGATAGCATGGAGTTATTACCCTTTGATGTCAGCATCGCGTAATCCATATTGCCTAATTTTTTTATATTATTTCCTTTGAACTTTTGCTTGTTACCGTCAGCAGTATTCATCATATCCTCAGCGGGAGCCATATTCATGGCTTGTGCTGGCGTTGCCTGGCTTGCTGCCGCCCCAACCTTGTTAACCAGGTTAGGATCGTTCAGCATAGGGGTTAAAAACTTAACGGTTTGATCAAGGTTTCTTTCCGGCATAATCAATTTGCCATAAGTAAGCAGCGCGGCCTGCGTGCTTTCGGGTTCGTGATGATTGTTTAAGGCAGCGAGGTCAAATGTAATACCGGGGATGCGTTGCGTAGCCAGGGCCAGTCCAAAATTCATGCGGTTAAGCAATGCACCGGTATTGATCCAGTACTGCCCCTTATCAGGGAAACCGGTTGGGGCCTGGTAGAAATACATTTTCTGCCCCATCTTGGTAATCCAGGCGTAAAGCTGGTAAGGCTGTTTGATGGTAGCATGAAGTGCCCGTACCGAACTGATAGCCAGCTCAAACGGCGATTTTGTTTTTTCGCGCAGCGATTGGGCGCTCCAGAACTCAGGAGATGAAGCCATAGTAATGAGTACCTGCTTAATATCACCATCGTGCTCGGTGAACGATTGTGCCATTTTATTGAGCAAGGTTTGCGGCGGGGCATCGTTCACAAAGCGCACAGCCAGTTTTTTGGTGATAAATTTGGCTGTGGATGGGTTATGGGCCAGCATCTCGAGCAGGTCAACCCCTTCCTGGTAACCGTTGTTTGAAAAACGTTTGCCCAACACTAATTTCTCGCCGGTATCGTGCCTGTTGGGCGTAAATAAAAAGTCGCCGTCGTGTACAAAGCCGCGCTGCGCTAATTTATCCTCACCGGCATTGTCCACCGTTTTTTTCAAGGGATTGGCATAACCGTTATTCATGGGATATACTGTCCAGCCGGTTAATACACGCGCGGCCTGCGTTACATCGGCCTGGGTATACCCGCCATCAACGCCCAAAGTATGAAGTTCCATTACCTCGCGGGCGTAATTCTCATTCAGTCCCTGGGCTTTTTTAGCTTTTTGCGCCTGCTTTAAAAATTTAGCCTGCGGCGATGTCGAGTCGGCCATGATGGTTTGCTGGCGATATTGCTTGGCCCGGCTCATTTTAGCATTGCCCGCATTAGGCCCCACGCTGCTCACCAAGTCGAGGTAATATAACATGGCCGGAGATTTTGCGGTAGCCAACAGGAGCTGATCAAACTTACCCAGCACATTGGGGCGAATTACATCGCGCTCATAATTAGGTATAAACTCGGCACATTGGTTTTTGGTGATAGATACGTTAAAATGATTGAACCAAAAGTCGGTCAATACCTCTTGCAGTTGGTTATTGGTATAGGTAGCCCGTAATATTTTTTGATTGATAAACTGGCGCATCAGCTCTTGCTCTGGCTTATAACCCTTTTGCACCATATAAGTGGCCAGTTGGCTACGGTATTCTTTTTTATCGATGGCCTTATTAACCGAATCCTTATTGATCACGCCATCTTTAACAGCCATACGCGCTACAGCGCCGTTCCGGGGATAGATAGCTGCAATCTCTGTATTGGTTAATTTTAAAGCGTCGTATTGATCAAGCATACGGTTAAGCGAATCATCCGGCATATTGGCATTAAGCTGCTGCTCAAACCATTTTTCCAAACCCATATTAACTACGGCATCTATCTGCCCGGGTGTGGCGCCATAAGTAAACCTGTTTAGCAAATGGGCTGCCGCCTGCCTCTCGGTAAGGCCGGCCTGCTTGTAAGGGAAAGTAAAGTGTTTTACAGCGAGCCGGGGGCCGAAAAAAAACGACGACAAGATAACGCCACAAACAGCAACAGCTATGGCAATGCCGGTTAATTTAAATGCCTTCATTATTGTAAATGTATTAATGCCAATTTTAACTATCAGACGTTTAAACACGACTGTAGTTTAATCAGATAACTTAAAAATTTATAAAGTTGATGTTACACGATCTGTAATACGGATAATTCAAATGATATTCCATGCGCTATAAATTTACCGGCGCTACAATTTGTTAACATAAGCCGCCTTGCTTTTTATTGTAAATTACATATTTTTACGGAGATGAACATTTCAAAAAAACTAATCCTGCTTGCCCTTTTTATTTACCTTCCTGTTCAGGCTATGGCCTGGGGAGCCATAGGGCACCGTATTGTTGGCCAGGTTGCCGATAGTTATTTAACACCAAAGGCCCGTTTGGCTCTGCAAAAAATATTAGGAAACGAATCATTAGCGGCGGCAAGTACCTGGGCTGATTTTATCAAGTCGGACCCATCGTACAAATATTTAACGCCATGGCATTACCTTGACTTTGAACCCGGCCAAAGCTATGAGCAAACCATGGCCTACCTCAAGGTTGATACCACGGTTGATGCTTATACCAAGCTCAACTTTATTATGGGCCAGTTAAAAAACAGGGCAAACTTACCGCACGACAAGGTGCTGATGTACACCCGTTTGCTGATCCATATTATAGGCGATATTCACCAGCCCTTCCACGTTGGCCGCTCCGAAGACCAGGGCGGCAACAAGATAGAAGTATTTTGGAACTTTACCGAAAAAACCAATATGCACAGCGTTTGGGACAGTAAGTTAATTGAGAGCCAGCAACTAAGCTTTACCGAATATACCAGCTTTATCAATTTTACCACAGCGGCACAACGCGCGGAATGGCAAAAAACAGATCTGAAGCAGTGGATCTATGAATCGAACGTGATCTCCGAAAAACTTTACGGCGAGATTAAGCCGGGTGATAAATTGGGCTATAACTATATTTTCGATCATATCGGCATAGTTAACCAACAGTTGTTGAAAGGCGGCGTGAGGTTAGCCGGTTTATTAAATAAGATATTCGGCGCTTAGGCCATCTTGCTTTCGTACATCAAAAAGGTCGGTTCTCTCCATTGAATCGACCTTTTTGTTTATCCACTAACGATGTCATCCCGGAGGGAGAGAACTTTTGCGCATGCCAGGTCTGCTTTAGGATTTCTGCACGAGCCTGCTATGCCACATACTTATCGCTCGTAAAAGAAACCAGGTGGCAAGAGCTTTGACAACTTTTAAAAAGTTGTCAAAGCTGGTTAAAACGGATCTCCGAACGACTGTTATGCCGCATACTTTTGCGCGCGCCAGGTCTGCTTTAGGCTTTTTGCACGGGCCTGCTATACCGCATACTTATCGCTCGCAAAAGTTCCCTCGTACCTCGGGATGACAGGGTGGTGAGGCAGGCGATTCTAAAACTATGTCATCCCGGAGGTACCTCATACAAGCAATAGGTCTACAACATACCAGTTCGCGCGCAAAAGATTTTTCGCTATCGCTCAATAGATAGTTCCTCTTCGAACCTCATCGGGATGGACACTTTTTTTTTAAGCAAAAAATTTTGATACGTTGATTCATAAAAACTTTTTATCCAACTTCTTAGCTCCTTACGCGGCTTTGCGAGAATCTCATCCGTCATATCTAACACTACCGCCCTCTAACCGTCACTGTTAAATATCTTCCAAAAATTGATAATTTTTTAACTTCCATTACATAATGTTCCGTTAATTTGAAGTTAAATACTCAACAATAAAATATCCACCGTGAAGCTCTTTAAACTATTTCCACTCGCTTTTTCGTTTGTTGCAATGGCTGGCACTGCATGTCATTCGGCACCAAAGGAAACCAACCCAACAAACACTACCGCCAATGCAACCACCATTGCTCAAAAACCAGCCGACGCAGCAGCCATTATAGCCCGCAAACAGGTACCGATACTCTGCTATCACCAGATCCGCGATTGGACGGCCAAGGACTCCAAGAGCGCCAAAGATTATATTTGCCCGATAGCCGTTTTTAAATCGCACATGAAGATGCTGGCCGATAGCGGCTACCATACCATACTGCCCGACCAGCTTTATGCCTACCTCACTACCGGCGCAGCCCTGCCTACCAAACCCATTATGCTTACTTTTGACGATACTGACCTGGACCAATTTACCATTGCCAACCCGGAGCTTAAAAAGTATCACTATAAAGCGGTATATTTTGTAATGACGGTGTCCCTCGGCCGCCCGCGTTACATGACACCCGACATGGTTAAAAAATTATCAGACGAAGGAAACGTAATTGGCAGCCATACCTGGGATCACCACATGGTATCAAAATACACCCATAACGGTGTATTCAAAATTATTGGCAAAAATGGTAAGATAACTACCCGCCCGGTTGATGACTGGGTAACCCAAATTGACAAGCCAACCAAAAAACTGGAAGAAATAACCGGCAAAAAAATGGATTACTTTGCCTATCCTTTTGGCATCTGGAACAAAGCAGCCCTGCCCGAACTAAAAAAACGCGGCTTTAAAGCGGCCTTCCAATTAGCCGACAAACGCGACCCGGTTGATCCGCTCATGACTATCCGCCGCATTATTGCCAGTGGGTACTGGACAGCCCATACCCTAAGCAGCAGCATCAGGGCGAGCTTTAAGTAGTTATTGGGATTACACCGATTTTGGGTGGATGATTTCACCGATTTTTGGAGGATTATTTCACCGATTTTAGATGGAGTGATTACACCGATGAAAAGAAACAATGAACAGCGATGAGGTTAACTTGTCGCTGTTTTTGTTTAGGAGGTTATAATTTTGTTTTATATTAGTTCATAGTTGTTGTATGCAAGGTTGCATTCTTTTCGTCTGACCGATTCGCAATTTAAAACATTCAAAAGCGAGGGAAATGCGCGATCCCCCTCTTGAGAGCGGCGGGGTGTATTTTATGCGAGCGACCAATATGCCTACCCAGCTACAAGAGCGAATGGGTTGACCTCAAGTTATAACTAAACAATTTTCACATCATGAAAATAGCATTAGCATCGCCCCCATTTCCAAAATCAATAAACGATGGCTTATACTGGCTCGAAAAATTGGTAAAAGATGCAGTTGCACAAAAGGCCGAAATCATCTGCTTCCCGGAATCGTACCTTCCGGGATATCCGGGAATGGGGTATGCTACTGAAGATCGCACGCCGGAAAAATTACAATCAGCACTGGATAACGTATGCAAAATATCGGCTCAATATGGTATCGCCATTATTATACCGATGGACTGGCATCATCCTAACGGTCTTTTAAATTTAGCTTATGTAGTTTCAGCCCATGGCGAGGTATTGGGCTACCAAACCAAAAACCAGTTAGACCCGTCTGAAGATCACATTTGGCTACCTGGCACGGAGCGCTCTATTTTTGAGATCAACGGCATCAAATTCGGTATCACCATTTGCCATGAAGGCTTCCGCTATCCCGAATCGGTGCGTTGGGCAGCAAGGCAAGGGGCACATATCGTGTTTCATCCTCATTTCGCGGGGAGCAATACTAACGGTTTACAGCTAACGGAATGGGGCGCCAAAAACAATCCCTATTACGAAAAAGCCATGATGATGCGCGCACTTGAAAATACCATCTACTTTGCAAGTTGTAACTATGCCTCCAGCTATCCTGATTCTGCGAGCGCTATCATTGCGCCCGATGGAAGCTGTATAGTCCATGAAACCTACGGCAGAACAGGCGTCATTGTAGCGGATATTGATGCCGAGGCTGCTACCGGCCTTCTTGCCAAGAGACTCAGGATTATTTGATTTCACCGATTAGAATTAGGGATTTCACCGACTTTGGAGGACAATTCGCTTGCAGAGGCCACCACACCGTACTTCGACAGGCTTATAATGACGCGTTGTTAAGTTTTTGATTATCAGCGAAAAACCCCTCTCCGCCATGTCATCCCGACGCGAGGAGGGACCTTTTGCGAGCGATAAGTTTGCAGCATATCGGGTGCACGTGCTATTTTTTGCTCCAAAAATCAGTATTCATAATTTACGACATCGGCACGCTCAATCGCCGCGTGAAGGGCTTTGTTCGTTATTCACTGTTGTTTGTTTTTGGTGTGAATGATTGCTATCGCAATTTTGTCTTGACACAAAAAGAACCAAAAACCGACCGTAGGGAGCTCATGAACACCTTAAAAAAACAAACACAAGTGAATAAAGTCAAGACTGCCCGATCCTTCCACCCACAGGCCAAACCCGGCCCGGCGTGTAGTCGGGCCTCTGCGCACTTTGCCTACCTGCGCTTGGTAATCTATAAGTTCCAAACGTCATCCTTATTTTTTTCCGGGCGACCGGATCGGCCACTCAGCATGACACCCTTTTTTGTGCGCGAAAGCGGTCATCCTCTGATACTTCGTCAAGCTAAGTAGTCGAGGGACGTGCGGCATGGCCCTGTACGAGGTGTTTTTGGTGAAGAACATTACAATGCTTGCCTTACAAATTAACTTTGTTACCTATATTCTTTTTTCCCGTCAGCAAGCAGCTTCGGCCAAAAAGCTTTAGAACAATGGGGGCCAGTGCGGCTGCAGGGCCTTCCAGGGTTGATGTAGCGCAAGCCTTGTGCGAAACAGGGCAAGCCTGGACCAGCCGTGGTTCTAAAGCTTTGTGCGGCATGGCCAAGCCTGGGGTAAGTGCGCCAAAGGCATGTGCGGCAAAGAAGCCTTTTGCTGATCAAGCCTTTTGGTTACTTTGTCGCCACAAAGTAACAGCCCCCGCGGCAATTGAGCGGGTCGATGCTATAAATTGAGCACTACTGACATCAAAAGCACATCGCTAACCTTGCACGCGCAAAAGATTTCTCCCTCTGGTCGAAATGACATTTTTTAGTTTTGATTGATTTTATCATTCAGAAGCCGCCTTTTAGAATCCGCAATAACACTTTATCAACAACTAAACCGACACCATTAACACTTCATCTCTAACAAGTTACATATATTCTTTTTTCCCATCAGCAAGCAGCTTCGGCCAAAAAGCTTTAGAACAATGGGAGCCTGTGTGGCTGCAGGGCCTTCCAGGGTTGATGTAGCGCAAGCCTTGTGCGAAACAGGGCAAGCCTGGACCAGCCGTGGTTCTAAAGCTTTGTGCGGCATGGCCAAGCCTGGGGTAAGTGCGCCAAAGGCATGTGCGGCAAAGAAGCCTTTTGCTGATCAAGCCTTTTGGTTACTTTGTCGCCACAAAGTAACAGCCCCCGCGGCAATTGAGCGGGCCGATGCTATAAATTGAGCACTACTAATATTTAAAGCATATCGCTAACCTTGCACGCGTAAAAGATATTTTCCTCTAAAAGAAAATGACATTTTTTAAGGTTTAATTGATTTTATCTCAACATCATCATTCACTGCCTTGGCCCGCACTTGCTTCAGCAGGCTTTGTCATAGGCAATAACTTCAACAAAGTAGGCAGCACTATCAGCAGCAAAGGCAAGGCAAACAACAAGCCGCCAATTACCGCAATAGCTAATGGTTGGTGTAGCTGTGCGCCGGCTCCAATGCCCAGGGCCAGCGGAAGCAGGGCAATTATAGCCCCGGTAGCCGTCATTAATTTGGGGCGGAGGCGGGCGGCTATAGCATGTACAATACTTTGCTCGCTGGGCCACTCCAACAGGCCGGTTTCATATTGATGATACGTAAATATGGCGTTCTCGGCTATGATACCTATAATCATGATGATCCCGGTATAGCTGCCCACATTTAAAGGCGTTTTGGTAATCAACAGGGCCAAAAAGCATCCGGCAGCGCCTAATACGGCGAGCAAAATAATGATCCCGGCAACGGTAAACCTGCGGAACATGACCAACAATACAATGAATACCAGTATGCTTGCCGTAATCAGGATGGTTAACAATTCTTTAAATGCTTTTTGCTGCTGGGCGTAATCGCCGCCATACTCAACATGGTAGCCGGCAGGCAAACTCAGGGTAGCTAACTTGCTTTGGATATCCTTTAAGGTGCTGCCCAGATCGCGGTTGTTTAGCCTCGCGGTAATTACGCCCATCATCTTCTGGTTTTCGCGGGTAATTTCGGCTACGCCGGATTCAATACTGACCCTGGCTACGGATGAGAGCGCCTTCAACTGCCCTCCCGGTAAAAATATGCTGGCCGACTGGAAGCCCTGCATCGATGTTTGCGCAGCCTTTGGATAGATCATCCTGATGTTAACCGATTGCTCCTTCTCTACAATGGAGCTCACCACGTTACCGTCCAGCTGCGCCTGCAATTGAAATTGAAAATCGGCGGGGTTCATGCCCAACTGGGCCAGTTTAGTTACATCCGGGTTTACATTGACCTCGGGCCCGGCAATGGTGATTCCGTTAAACACGTCGGCGGTGCCATTTACCTTCTCCACCAGTTGGTCCGCTCTTTTCGAGAGGTTCTGCAAGGTTTTTTGATCATCGCCATAAATTTTAATTTCAATAGGTTGAGCCGATGCCATCAGGTCGCCCAGCATATCGCCAATCACCTGCCCAAAATCTACTGTTAGCTGCGGCAATATGGTTTGGATCTGATGACGGATCTCGTCCGACACTTCATCGGTAGTTTTGCCGCGCTGTTTTTTAAGCTGGATCAGGTAATCGCCGGTATTGGGTTCGGTAATAAAGAAACCCATTTGCGTACCTAAGCGCCGCGAAAACGAAGCTACTTCGGGCGTATGGTTAACAATGTTATCCACCTGCTTCAGCATCCGGTCGGTTTCTTCCAGCGTGGTGCCCGGCGGGCTCTTAAAATCGAGCACGATAGCTCCCTCATCCATCGACGGTAAAAAGCCCGACTCCAGCCTGCCCGGAACTACCGCAATGATCACGATGCAAACGATCATGAATACAAAGCTGATCACCGGCATCTTTAAAAAGAATTTGATCCAGCCATCCTTCACTTGCTTATACTGACGCACTTTTTTACTTAAGGGGATAAAAATGAATAGCATGGGCAACATCAGCCAGGTTACCAGGAACGACATGCTCAAGGTTAAAATCATGGTGAACGCCAGTACTTTAAAATAGGCGCCCGCTACGCCGCTCATCAGCACAAAGGGAATAAATATGACGATGGTAGTTAACGAAGACCCCACCATGGAGGGGAACAGGTATGAGATGGCCTTTTTTACAATATGGTGCATCCCCTCGCCGGGATGATCTTCATGGCTACGAAAAATTTGTTCAACCACAATCACGGCATCATCAATCATCAAACCAATAGCCGCCGCAATGGCGCCCAGCGTCATGATATTGAAGGTATAGCCTGCCACATACAAGGCTATGATGGATAATGCCAGCGTAGCTGGGATGGTAATTAAAATGATCAGGCTGGCTCGCCACGATTTTAAAAACACCACTACCACCAGTATAGCCAGCACCAGGCCTATCCATAAAACATCTTCAATGCTCTTTACGCTTTGGTTCACAAAATCGGCCTGCTTGTAATACGGGCGCAGATGTACTCCCTTGGGCAATATCTTGCTCAAGGCATTTACCTTATCCATAATGCCATCGTTCACGTCAATCAGGTTGGCATCGGGTTGCTTAATTACCGCAATTAAGGGCACATCCTTGCCATTCGCGTTAATGCGTACGTATTCCTTTTGTTCGGTAATCTTAATATCGGCTACATCCCTTAAAAAAACAACCCGGTGCGGATTGTTAAGCACTACCAGGTTTTGCAGCTTGTCAATATTATCGATAGCGTTATCGGTAATGTTTAAATATAAGCGGCCATGATCATTAAGATAACCGTTTGAGGCCAAGATATTGGCCTGGGTAACAGCGGCCGATATTTGCTGTGGAACAATACCCAAAGCCGATAGCCTTGCCGGTTGCAAAATTACCTGGTACTCTTTGGTTTTGCCGCCAATAACGGCAATATCGGCAACGCCGGGCACAGCCGCCAAAAATGGACGCACCTGGAACTGGGCAATCTTTTTAAGCTCGATGCCCGACCGGTTACCCTCTAATGAAAAGCCCATTACGGGCAATATGGAGGGGTTCATTTTCTGAACATTGATATTGGTATTGGCTAACAAGTTGCCTTTAGCTTGCTCGGTAAGGGCCTGTACCTGGGCCATAGCCTTATCAATATCAGTGTCCCAGTTTAAAAAAATATTGATCTCTACGCTGCCGCGCGATGTGGTGCTGCGGATATAATCAAGCCCCTCGGTGCGCTTGATGGCGTTTTCGAGCGGGATGGTGACGGTGGTCATCATTTTATCCACCGGTTGCTGCCCTGCATCGGCAATTACCTTGATCTTGGGGAAAGTAATATCAGGGAACAGGCCAGTTTTCAACTTTGTATAGCTGTATGCCCCGCCCATTATAATCAGGATGAGCAAACCAAGCAGCGGCTTTTGATAATGATGATGAAAAATCTGCTTCACCCCTTGAAGAGGCCCCCTGGCCCCCTGAAGGGGGAACGAAGCGTTGTCTGGTTGTTTATCCATTTTTAAGGATCTAATCCCCGAAAGGGAATAAAAAATATTTTTGTTCTTCTAATTATATAACCGGCAATCTATTCCATTCCCCGCTCCGCTACTTTAGGGAGTAGAAGAAGAAACTCCCCCTTTAGGGGGCTGGGGGGCCACCTTGCTCGAATCGGTAAGGCCGTAAGCGCCGCTAACAATAACCTGATCGTTTACGCCGAGCTGGCTGCTCTGAATTTCTTGCAGCGAGTCGGGCGAAATTTTACCCGCCTTAACTTCAACCTTATAGGCCCGGTTATCCTTGCCTAATTTAAACACCCAAAAATGTTCCTGCGTTTCGTCGGTTTGTACAGCATCAACCGGTACGGCCATACCCTGCTCCGCGCTTGATAACGGAACCATAACTTTCAGGTTAGCCCCTTCCGGCAAATTATTGGCGCCCAGGTTAACAATAAACGATTGGGTTTGCACAGCAGGATCGGCGGTGGGCAAGCCACTTTGCAGGCGTGAATTAACCTGTTTGCCATCGGGCATCAAGATCACACAAGTGGACCCTGCTTTTACCCGGTTTAAATATTCTACCGGCACACTAACCAATAACACCAGGGATGAGGTTTGCACCAGGTTGGCTACCACATCGCCTTCGCTCACATAGTCCCCATTTTGAAAGTTTACGGCAGTAATGATGCCCGATGAGCCTGCAATCACTTTAATAGGCGCGCGAAATTTCTCGAGGATGCCGGTTTGGTCGATATTTTTAAGCGCTTCCTGCTCTTTGCTGGTAATGGTACAGAATACCTCGCCAGCTTTAACGCGATCGCCGGTTTTCCATCCACGGTGATGCAGGTACCCGGTTAAACCCGCCCTGATTACCGATTTTTGTTGATACTGCGTGGTGGCGTTAAAAGTAACGCTGTTTCTAAAGCTGTGGGTAACAGGTTTAGCAACAGTAACTATTGGCGTACTTTGTACAGCGGCATCATCTGCCGGTGGCGCACTGCTACAAGCCGCCTGCAAGAACAAAAAAGCCCCTAAACCCAAAATAAGGTGTAATTTTTTATACATGTTACCAGTTATAATAATTGTATTGATTGGCCAGCAGCAGTACTTGAACCTTTGCAGCCGTTAAATTTTGTTTAGCCGCCACATAATCCTGAATGGATTTGATATATTCTATAATAGAAAGCTGCCCGCTTTGTAATTTCTCTTTATCCAGCTTCAGCAATAAATCCTGTTTGGCTATTAACTGGTTAATTAAAACCATGTTCTGGTTAAACAGGCTGATTTGCTTTTGGATATTCTGCAGGTAATTTTTTTGTTGAATGGTAAAATTATCCCGCGCGTAAACAATGCCCTGCTGCGCAATTTTACTTTGGCTCTCGTTAATTTTCCGTTGCCGCCCATCATATATCGGAATGTTTAAATGCAATGCAGCCTGCAGGCCCACATTATGCGGAATATTATTCACATCAGATGCCAGCATACCGCCGTTGCCAGAGAAGGTTAGCGTAGGCGTGTATTTGGTATTAAACACATTTTGCTGGATGGCCAGGTTGAGGCTATCGAGCTTAAATTTCTCCCTGAAATAGTAAGTATCCGGGTTAGGTTGTAAATTAATAAGCGGTTCTTTGAGTGTAATAATCGCGGTATCGCTAACTACGGCAGCATTTTTTAAGGCTCCGTAGGCATTTACCTCGGCTATCCGGGCCATGCTTAAATCAGTTTCACGGCCGTTTTGCTCAATCTCAAGCAGCAGGTAGTCGCTTTGTTGCAGTAAGCCGCGTTTTACCAGGGCTTCTACTGTGGCCTTACGTTCTTTAATTTGGCTAACTACCATTTGCAGGTACTCTTCTTGCTGCTGGGCCTGGTAAACCAGGATATAAAGGTCGGTTATGTTTTTACGCAGATCGTGCTCCAACTGCGCCTTGGTGTTGGTGTTAATAGCGGCCAGGTTATTATTCTGATCTTGCAAAGCGCTCACTGTTTTTTTATTAAGTAGCGGGATGCTTACATTTAACTGGGTGGCATAAGTACCGCCATTAGTAAGCGCAGCATCATAACCAAAGGCATTGGCCGATGGGTTGGGCGTAATACTAATCACCTTACCATCACTGCCAAAAAAGGGTGAAAACAAATAATCGGATGTAAAATTTACCTGGGGCGATTTATTTTGCGCGTTAATCAGCTGCGATTGCAGACTGTAAATTTGCTGCTGATTAACGTTTTGCTTTAAACCGGGATCGTTTTTCAATCCGCTGGCAACAAAATATTCGAGGTCAAGCTGCTGACCATAAGCAGGTGCTGAAAAATTTAAAATACTGATAAACAACGTTAAAGTAAAAGTTAATCTCATTGCTAATTTCAAAGGGCATGGTAAAATTCCCATGTTCATCGCATTGCGCAGTACCTGTTACGCCATACAAACAGTATCAAAACTACTATTAAAATCTGTAGAAAAATGGGAAGCCAGGCAATTACACCGTAAAAGATGATTAATTATATCTAAAACTAAACCCCATCAAATAATCATTGTCAAATCCCTAATTTTGCGTCCAAATCATCAACCGGTTTTACCGGAGAATATAAAATATGACCAACACAGACACCTTGTTTAACGAAGCCGTTCAACTGCTTCAGCAATTGATATCCACCCCCTCTTTCAGTCGCGAAGAAAATCAAACCGCTGATATTATCAATGGTTTTTTAACCGCCCGCGGTGTTGAAACCCATCGTAAGCTCAACAATATCTGGGCTTACAATCAATATTTTGATGCTGATAAACCAACCATATTGCTTAACTCACATCACGATACAGTTAAACCCAATTCGGGCTATACCCGCGACCCTTATGAAGCTAAAATAGAAGACGGTAAACTATACGGGCTGGGCAGCAACGATGCCGGGGGTAGCCTGGTATCGCTTATTTCAACCTTCCTTTACTTTTACAACCGCCAAAATTTAAAATATAACCTGTGCCTGGCTACCACCGCCGAGGAAGAAATATCAGGCAGCAACGGACTGGAACTGATTATCCCCGAACTGGGCCAACTTGATTTTGGCATTGTGGGCGAGCCTACCCAAATGCAACTGGCTATTGCCGAACGTGGCCTGATGGTTTTAGACTGTACCGCCCATGGCCGCGCCGGGCACGCCGCCCGCGAGGAAGGCGACAATGCTATTTATAAAGCCATGAAAGATATTGAATGGTTCCGCACCTACAGGTTCCCTAAAGAGTCGGAGTTGTTTGGCCCCATTAAGATGTCGGTTACTATTATCAACGCCGGGTCGCAGCATAACGTGGTTCCGGCCAGTTGCACCTTTACGGTAGATGTCCGGGTTACCGATGCTTACCGTAATGAAGAAGTGCTCGAGATGATTCAGCAACAGGTAGATTGCGAAGTAAAAGCGCGCTCCATCCGCCTGAAACCATCCTCAATAGACAGGAACCATCCTATCGTACAATCGGGCATCGCCCTGGGCAGAACCACCTACGGCTCCCCTACTACTTCAGATCAATCCCTGTTGGATATCCCGTCAGTAAAAGTTGGCCCCGGCGATTCGGCCCGGTCGCATACGGCGGATGAGTTTATTTATGTGGATGAGATTAAAGAAGGGATTGAGTTGTATGTGAAGATGATTGAAGGGATTGTTTAGATATATGATAAAAACGCGTCATTGCGAGGCACGAAGCAATCTCTACTTAGGCAGAGCGGTCCTGCAAGTCCGCCCTGTATAGCATAGAGATTGCTTCGTCGTTCCTCCTCGTATTCTAGGTTTCAGACAATTCCAAATTTATTAAAAAATAGTTTTTTTAAGCTGATCTTTTATAGTTTTCCACATACATTTCACCTCTTTTAACCAGGGAGAACATACGCAGAATTAACTTGAACTTGACGTTGTTTAGTACCAGTACATAATTCTTATTTTTAAGTTTTCGTTCTGCATATTCTTTGATCTCCTTGTCCCATTGAATTGCTGTTTTAGCAGCTTGATTCAATTCTGATTTGATTTCCTTATTGGCAATATGACTTACCCTGTCCTTTCCTTTAAGACTTGTCCCTGATCGGTTACCAAAAGGAATGACTCCCGCGTAAACGCCATATTTCCTCGGATCTGAGAAGAGCGTAAAGTTCTCTGTATAAGCAATCGTCATCCACGCATTCACCCGACCGATCCCCTTAATGCTAAGCAGGATCTGGTAGTTAAACCAAATTGATCCGTCTGCCTTGAGCAAGGCGATCAGCTCTGTTTCTACCTGCTTGATATATGCTTCATTGCCGGACATCTTTTTTGTTGAAATATCAATGATCACATCCTGTTTGTCAGGATCATACATATGCTTGCGCTCGCCAACAGATGCCTGGTATCCGGCAGCCTCCCTGATTAACCTCTTTCGGAATGCAAGCAAATGCTTTACCTTTAAATATATGTAGTTCAATGGATTAGATGGCTTTATTCTTTTAATCCTATCCTCGCCATATTGACCGATACGAAAAGAATCATCCTTGTCATTCTTCCCTCTTTTGATTCCAACAGCGTTTTTGATCTCCAGCCCTGAAACTACTTTATAAGCTAAACCCACTGATTCACAAAATTGCCTGAACCGATGTTCATAGCCCCCGGTACTTTCCATAATGACCAGGGTCTTGCTTAAATCAATCCCGTTTGTTTTGCACCAGGACGTAAACTGGGCAAACCCTTTACCTTGATAGTCGATCTTAATGTGCAGCAGACGTTCTGCACAGCTGATGTCGAGTGTCTTCTTGGATACATCAACACCTAATACAACATTGTAAGTTTCCATGCGTTTTTTTATTTAACAGGTTAAATAAAATTGCCTTTTGCCAGTTACCTTTGTTTGGTCAATGAAAGCATTCTAGTGTTAAGTTAAATATAATATGACGTATAAAAGCGTATATTTGTAAAACAAATTACAGATGGTACGTTATACGATAAAACTTACAAAAGAGGAGGTTGGAGAGTTATACTCGATAATCAACAAGGGCTCCCATAGTTCTCAAACATTCCGGACAGCCTATATACTATTGAATTGTGATGAAGGGGAATATGCGGAGAAAATAACAAATGAACAGATCAGCAAAGTCCTGAAAGTAGGGATGCGAACGATAGACCGGGTGAAGAAAAAGTTTATTGAAGAGGGTTTTGAAGGTGTTTTAGATCGTCGCCCCACCAGCCGTGTTTATGAAACAAAATCAGATGGCGATGTAGAAGCGAAGCTGGTTGCCTTGTGTTGCAGCGAGCCGCCTGAGGGGTTTGCTAAATGGTCATTAAGGCTACTCGCCGATAAAATGGTAGAGTTGGAATATGTAGAAAGTATTTCGCATGTAACAGTAAGAAGTGTGCTTAAAAAAACGAACTTAAGCCTTGGAAAGTAAAGGGCTGGGTAATACCACCGGAAAAAAGCAGCGAATTTGTAGCCAATATGGAACGCGTATTGGATGTATACAAAAAACCTTATGATGAGGAATTTCCGGTTGTATGTATGGATGAGTCGCCAAAACAATTGATAGAAGAAGGGCAGCCCTCTCAAGCCATGAAGCCTGGCCAGGAGGCAAGAGTAGATTACGAGTACATAAGGCATGGGGTAGTCAATATATTTATGGCCAACGAGCCTTTGAGGGGCAAGCGCTTTGTAGAAATTACGGCGTTTAAAACCAAAAAGGACTGGGCTTTATTCGTAAAAAGAATAGCAGATGAATGGTACCCGACAGCGAAAAAAATAACTTTAGTAATGGACAATTTTAAAACCCATTCGGCCTCTGCATTTTACGAGACATTTGAACCAGCCGAAGCCAAAAGGCTATGGGATAGGTTTGAGTTTGTTTATACGCCCAAGCATGGAAGCTGGCTCAATATGGCCGAGATAGAATTGCATGTATTGAATGGGCAATGCCTAAACAGGCATATTTCAACAATGCTGAAGATCAATGAAGAGGTAGCGGCATGGCAACACAACAGAAATAATAAGAACAGCAAAATTAACTGGCAGTTCGAAAATAAAGATGCGCGAATAAAACTGAAAAGACTTTATCCGTCATTACACGATTAACATAACACTAGTTGGGCCTTAGGCAATTTATAAAGGCAGGGACTGATACGAGGAATAGGTCTGTAAACCTACCAATGACAGTAGTTCACCCTGCCTTTATTATAACGTTTTCCACATTGTTTTTAGTTTCCTACCCCCCCCTGCACCCCCCCGTTTCAAACAATAACAATTAATTGATATTAAGCTTTCTTAAGACCAAAGGCAATGACGCCGGTTTTTAGGTTTCTGGCAACTGGGTAAGTTCCCTTTCTCTTATCGTCATTCCGACGAAGCAATGACGATAAGAGTAAAATCTTTGCAATAACCAGCGGGTAATACCCCCATCATTAATTACCCATACACGTTTATAACATTTCCCTCAAATAAATAATTTATTACATCTTTGCACCTATGAGCAAGTTATGGCAAAAAACCACCAACGTTAATCAATTAGTAGAGAACTTTACCGTTGGCCGCGACCGTGAATTTGACGAGCAGATGGCCGCTTTTGATGTGCTGGGCTCGCTGGCACATACCCAGATGCTGGAAAGCGTTGGGCTGCTTGAAAAGGCCGACCTGGACGTGATACAACAGGAATTGAAAAAAATTTATGCCGATATACAGGGCGGCAATTTTAAAATTGAGGCTGAGGTTGAAGATATTCACTCGCAGGTAGAACTGCTGCTTACCCGCCGTATCGGCGAAGCCGGCAAAAAAATACACAGCGGCCGCTCCCGTAACGACCAGGTGCTGGTTGATCTGAAACTTTACTTCCGCCATGAATTGCAGGAAGTGGTAGAATCGGTACAAACCTTATTCAATTTACTGATCAGCTTAAGCGAAAAACATAAGGATGTATTGCTCCCCGGTTATACACACTTGCAGATCGCTATGCCATCTTCGTTTGGCTTATGGTTTGGCGCTTATGCCGAAAGCCTGATCGACGATCTGGAAATGGTATTGGCCGCTTATCATATCACTAATAAAAACCCTTTAGGCTCGGCAGCGGGTTATGGCTCGTCGTTCCCGCTAAACAGAACCTTAACTACCCAGCTTTTGGGTTTTGAGGATTTAAACTATAATGTTGTTTACGCGCAAATGGGGCGTGGCAAAACCGAAAGGGTTATAGCCCAGGCGCTATCCAGTATAGCGGCAACGCTGGCTAAAATGGCTATGGACCAATGTTTATACCTCAGTCAGAATTTTGCTTTTGTAAGCTATCCGGAAAACCTCACCACGGGATCAAGCATTATGCCGCACAAAAAAAACCCCGATGTTTGGGAAATTATGCGCGGGCGTTGCAACCGACTGCAGGCCCTGCCCGGCGATGTAGCCATGATGACCACCAACCTACCATCCGGCTATCACCGTGAACTGCAATTGTTAAAGGAACTTATTTTCCCGGCTTTTGCCGATATAAAAAACTGCCTGCACATGGCCACCTTTATGCTGGAACATATAGAGGTAAAAAACAATATATTAGATGATGCCAAATACGCTTATCTTTTTAGTGTTGAAGAGGTGAACCGGTTGGTATTGGGCGGAATGCCTTTCAGGGATGCTTACAAACATGTTGGCCTGGCTATTGAACAAGGAGAGTTTAAGCCCGACAGAAACATACACCATACGCACGAAGGCAGTATCGGCAATTTGGGCAACGCCCAGATCAGCGATGCTATGCAGAAGCTGGTTGCCCAGTTTCCGTTTGAGAAGGTGAGTAAAGCGGTGGAGGAATTGGTAGCCCCACCCAAACCCTCCCCGGTAGGGAGGGCTTAAAAAAATAATGCGGAGCCTAACCCAAACCCTCCGCGGTAGGGAGGGTTTTAAAAGTCTCCCCTACCGGGGGAGATTTAGAGGGGGCTTAACTAACGGATGCACAATGAACGGACAGAACAGAGCAGACATATACCCCGGTTTACTGGTGGATATCATTTTAAAAAAAGATCAGCGTAGCGGTAAAAGAACGCGTGGCGTGGTAGCTAACCTGTTAACCAGCGCAGCATACCACTCTCGGGGTATCAAAGTACGGTTGGAAGACGGGCAGGTAGGCCGCGTTGCCGAAATTATTGAGGAAGATTAATCATGACACAAAAAGAACCCAAAATAGATTCGCTGATCCGTTTCGATACGCAGTACCGTTTGCTGATTGCTTTAGGAGTTACAGCGATTGTGTTTTTTGTGATCCAGGGCCACGTTTCGGTTCCGGCATTAATCATCCTGTCGTGGTTAACCTGTGCCTCGGTTATCATTTTGATGGACTGGCTGATTATTCTTTCTTCTAATCCGCGCGAGATGCGTAAAATAGCCCGGATGAAGGATTCCAGCAGGTTCAGCATCCTCGGATTTGTTATCGCAGCTTCTTGCGTGAGCTTGTTTTCGGTACTGTTCCTGCTGAAATCAAGCAAGGGGGAACAGCATGGTAGCGTTAACCATCATATTATGCTGGCCATAGGCTCTGTAGTTATCTCCTGGTGGATGCTGCATACCGTATTTACCATGAGCTACGCGCATTTGTATTATACCAGCACTCCCGACCCGGATGATGACCAAAATGAAGTAATAGGCGGCTTACAGTTCCCGGACGAAAAGACTCCTGATTACCTGGACTTTGTATATTTCGCTTTTGTGATCGGGATGACATTCCAGGTATCTGATGTGGAGGTATCGTCGCGCTCCATACGCAGGTTAGTACTTGTGCATGGCCTCATTTCCTTTGCGTTTAACACGGCCATTGTGGCTTTAAGCATCAACGTGGTTTCGGGAATAGCATAATTTTTATACCGATGGAAGATTTGAGGCTATTCCACGTAAGCGAAGAAGCTGGTATCCAAACGTTTCTTCCCCGGCCCTCTCCTTCTCACTTTAAACATCTCACGGGCGATGTGGTGTTTGCTATCGATCACTTCCACCTGCACAACTACCTGCTGCCGAGGGATTGCCCCCGGGTAACTTTTTACGCTGATGATGAGCAGCAAACCGATCCCCTTTTAAAGTTCAGCACAGCCCAATTTGTTGTGGCGGTAGAGTCGGCCTGGTTTGAACGCATCCTGCAAACCACCTTGTATTGTTATGAACTGCCTGTAAATAACTTTACATTGCTGGATAAAACGGCAGGCTACTATGTGAGTTATGCCGAAGTTAAGCCAATAGAAGTAACCGTTATTGATAATTTATTGCAGCGCTTATTAAGCCTGGATATTGAATTGAGGTTTATGCCCGATATTAAGCCCCTGGCCGAAGCAGTTGCCAAATCTGAGCTCAATTTTTCGTTGATCAGGATGCGGAATGCGGGTAAGTGAAGGAAGCAAGCCGGATGGGAAGCCAGTTGATCTGCTGTCGATCTATCCCTGGCAGAAGGTGCCTCCAATGTCGATGATATAGTTGTAGAGGATCGACCTGGAAAAAAAATGTCATTTCGACGAGGTACGAGGAGAAATCTTTTACTTCAGGACAGCAACCGTGCAAGTCTTGAAGCAGGCTTATCGCGCGCAAAAGGTCGTATGTATGAAATGGTTCGATAGATGATGTAAAAGAGTTCTTGAAAAAAAGGTTGTAGCTTAATAGTGAACCATTAACAAACACTTTAAACCAAGAACTCATGAAACAAGGTACACAATTAGATTTTAGCGGACAAACTATTTTTGTTGGCATAGATGTACACAAGAAGTCCTGGAAGGTCAGCCTTCGCAGCACCCATATGGAGCTAAAGACGTTTTCCCAGGAACCTTCACCTAAGGCCTTAAGCGGGCATCTACAACAGAACTATCCTTCGGCCGATTACAGGCTCGTTTACGAAGCCGGTTTTTGCGGCTTTGGCTATCAGCGACAGTTTAGTGAGCTGGGGATGTCCTGCATCGTCGTAAATCCTGCCGATGTCCCGCTGACAGACAAGGAAAAGCAGCGCAAATCAGATACGGTCGATTGCCGGAAACTCAGTAAAACATTAAGTGAAGGAGCCCTGAAAGGTATCTTCGTGCCTGGCATCGAGCAACAGGATGACCGCGGTATTATCCGTGTTTACCAGCAAATGATCAAAGATCAGACACGCTATAAGAACCGAATAAAAGGATGGCTTAACTTCCAGGACCAGTCGGTGACGGTAGACACCGATAAATACTGGTCGAATCATTATATCTGCCTGCTCAAGGCCCTTTGCTTGCCTTCATCAGCACGGATCAACCTGGATATTCTGCTACAGGGATACCAGCAGACCCGTATCATGGTACTCACAGCCACCAGGGAAGTCAGAGCCCTATCCAGGCAGCCACGTTATCAACAAATTATAAAACTGATCCGGACCATCCCCGGTATAGGCGAGATTACCGCCTTATTATTTGTCACAGAGATCGGCGACATTGAACGCTTTGATTCCCTGGATGCCTTGTGTGGATATGTGGGGGCTGGTGCCGGATATGCATAGTTCCGGCGATCAAAAAATCATATTGGGGCTCACTAAAAGAGCCCATCACCAATTACGGGAGAAGCTTATCGAGGCCTCTTGGATAGCTGTCAGGCTCGACCCGGCCATGACGCTGGCTTTCAATAACCTTTGCAAAAGAATGAAAAAGAATAAGGCCATCATCAGGATAGCTAAAAAAATGCTCAACCGGATACGTTTCGTTATGAAGAATCAAAAACCTTACGTAACTTCGGTTGTCAAATAAGTCCAAAAGGACGAATGCCTGATAAAGCCGGTTTGGTTTTTTTATGAAATGGGCAAACCGAAGCGAGGGATCTGCGGCCCGAAAGGTGTCTGCTATACAAAAGGTTACGGTTGCCCTTTTATCCAAATAATTTGAACGCGATCCTGCAGCCTGCAAAGTGTCTGCTTATAGGAGGTTAGCTGGTCATTTATCAACGCATTAAAATAAAAATTCGTGAAGGTTTTTTTAGCCATTCAGTGAACAGGATAAATAAAAAGCCTCCTTTGACAGAGGCCTTTATCCGTGGTTCAGCAAATCATATTGCTGGCAGGTTGCTCCTCAGCAGCGCCTGTTTCCTCTTTTGATTTGCACTGGAAAGTTAAACAAACAGGGCCATGCTTTGACCAAAAATATTTAAAACATTTAAGCAATACGTGTTATAACCCCTTTTTAAGCCCTTTTGCCTCGTTTACCTTGCATATTTCATCATAGGAGGTCCCTCGTACCTCGGGATGACATAGTTTGTGAAGGGTGCTTTATCTAAAAATAATAGTCATGCGCATTAGCTGTCGTATTTCCCCAGTAAAGTCAGCGCCTGTTTCCGGATTTTGTTTTGCATCAAAGGCGTCCAACCCAACAAGTAACCCATTACGCCCATGGCTTGGCCAGCCCATTTCCAAAGGTTAAAAAAATCGGTATGCTTGATTATTTTACCATCCTGAAACTCAAATTTTGCAGAAACGCGGTTAGTTACCTCCCGGCCGGTACGGCTAAAGGTATAAACGGCTACCCAGTTGGCACTTCCGGTTTGATCATCAGCTTTAATATCGCTTACTGTAACCTTGATGTTGGGGTTTTTAAGCAGCATACGCCACATATTTTTGACATCCTTGCCTTTTAACAGTCCGAATGCCGGATCTTTAAATTCAATGTTATCGGCATAGCAACTTACCATTCCTTCGGCATCCGCGGCCGCGAACGACCGGTAAAACTTTTCGATCAACTGCTTATTATCCATCATCACGTAAATTAAGCCTATTGTATAAATCCTTTATTTAAACTTTGCGCTATCTTCAACTGCATCAACCCTTCCATGGCAGTCGCTCTTTTTTTGGCTTCAACCACCGCATCGCCTTCAAAATGCTCATCAATCGTTTCAAAAAACAGTTTCATCCACCGCTCAAAATGTTCCGCGTTTAAAGGTACGCGTTTATTCAATTCGATATGCGTTAACATGGGGTTACCCTTGTAAGTTACCTGATCAAGCAGCATAGTCTCCCAAAAGCTAACCATTACCGGGATATGCGTATCCCAAGAAAAGTTTTTCGCGTCGTTAAAAATAGGGCCTATCACATCATCAGCTTTTACCTTGATGTAAAATTGATCTACTAAAAATTGGATATCGGCTTTATTGGTGATCAGGCGCTTCATTGGTTTGTGTTATACGACAAAAAGCTGGGCTATGTTATGAAAGCCCAACTTTTTAAAGTTCCATATTAATAAGCAATTTGCTGCAATGCAATATCACGACTTGTTCTCATTAAGCCTCTGAGCTTAAGATATGGAATGATAAAGCCGTTGGGATACCACAAAACATCGCTTGATTGAATATAATCATAACTGCTTAACTTCTTTTTAGGTATCAGGCTCATACTTTGCCATTGTCCTGTTGTTAAATCCATGCTGCCATAAAGCGACGCCGATGTTTCAAAATTAGAAATTACGTGCAGTGTATTTTTCTCCTTATGGTAACCGGTTGACAAAAACAGCCCGGTATTAGTGTAATGTGATGGGAATATCTGGTGATATTTTGCATTTAAATTTAAATCGTACCCGTTGATTAACATTGAACCTTCAGTTGTCCACACACCGTACGAAAACGTAGCAGACGCCGTCACCACTCTTGAAGACATAAATACCAGCAAACGATCATTTTCCTCTTTGATAGATCTAACAACAAGCAACTTGCCGGAAATACTCTCGGGTTTGTCCAATTTTTTATTTATTGGCTCATAAGCTTTTTCTATTTCTTTGATATGTTTTTTATTGAATACTTCGGTAACCGCATTTTTTGTATTTTTAGTAAAATCAAGCTTGCTAACCGTTAGTTCGGGATCATTATCCAGGTTTTTATAAAGTATACTATAATAAAGTACATTCTGATTTTCAACAGAAGGGTAAAACTCAAAATACTTCGCGGCCGTTTTCTTTGAATCGCCGTTATGTATTTCTATGCTTTGATTGATCTGCGCAGCGGGCTGCGTTTTTCCCTGCGGATAACTCAACACGTTAACATTCCCATCCTTACGGTACCAGGCGATGAACAGGGTACCCGAATAATTACAGGCCATTGTTATAAATACATCGTCGCTAATAGCCGGATGGAAAGTATTAACGGCTTGTAACTGTTCGTCAAAATCCATAACAACTATATCTTTGGTTTCACTGGCATCTGCATCAACTGAACTAAAACCGGCAAATCCCACGTGCAACTTACGCTTTAAATTAGTTTGCCTTACAGCAAGTTTAAAGATGGATCCGTCTTCAGCATGAAAAAAATATGGGCTTTCCTGGTATTCCTGCTGGTTATCATAAATAATCTTCGACAGGGTAACTTTCCCCGTAGCCGGATCAATCAGATAACCTTTGTAGGTATTGTTTTTGCTCTTAATAGAACCAAAATCGGTAGATGCAACTGCTATTATTTTCCCTTTAAAATTACCGAGCGTTAGTGAGTAACCATCTAAAGTAGTTTTCCACAGAATATTCATTTTATCATCAATAGCTGTCAAATCAAAATGCTGGTTATCGGTATTTACCTCTGTTACATATACTTTATCACTTAGCCTTAAGGTAGTGGTAAGCTGCTTTACATCACTGGCAAATTCTTTTAATGAGGCTACCTCAGTCTGGGCAAAAGATAAAACTGGAATAAATAACAACAGATAAATGAGTGTTTTTTTTGACATAAGTTGGATTTGTTTTATGATATTTCTATAATATTATAAAACAAATGCGATAAATGCCAAACAATCCCAAAAAACAATCCCAAAACATCAGATACCCCAACAATATTAACACCCAGTAAATAATTTTACATATTAAACAACCTTCAATCAAACAACCCCTTATCTTTATTAATAAACTTCGGCCGCATCAAATCCAAACCTAAGGCCTTATTCAGTTGGTCAACTACATAATCACACAACTCTGGCGAATAACGCTCATCGTGCTGGTGCATAAAAAACCATACGGATTGCAGCCCATCCTGCTGCCATTGTTTAATGCGCTGCACCCATTCGTCTACACGGGTATAGTCTGTAGGGTCGAGGCTGTTGCCAACAAAGCGGATAAAGGCATGGGGCGTGGGCAATTCCATGTGTACGCAATCGCGCCTGCCGGAGGCATCGGTAATTACCGCGCCTATGTTGAGCTCACTGAACATTTCAAAAACTTCATTGCGGATGTCGGGCACCGCGTACCAGTCTTTATGCCGCAATTCTACAAATACGGGTACATCTTTAGGAAGGTGCTGCAGGTACATCTTCAGTTCGGGCAGGCTTTTGGGCGTATAATTATCACTTAATTGCAAAAACAGCGGACCAAGCAAATCGCCGAAGGCCATAATACCTTCGTAAAAAGAGGTGGTAACCTCTTCCGCGTTTTTTAAACGTTTGATGTGGCTGATGCTCTGCGAAAATTTAGGGCAAAACCTGAAGCCCGGATTTTGCATAGCTTTTTGCTTCCATTTTTCGATGGTTGATGCGCCGTAAACCTGGTAAAAGGTGGCGTTTAGCTCAATGCAGTCGAAGTGCTTTACGTATTCATCTAAAAAATTGGCATCCTTGGTTTTTTCGGGATATATCTTTCCCACCCATTCTTTACGGCCCCATTTGGCGCAGCCCACATGTACTTGCAGTTGTTTTTGATGCGGTGCAGCCTTCAGCGTCCGGATGGTTAGCTCAGGGTCAGGAGGTAAATTAAAATCTATTTTAGCCAGTTCTTCCAGGCTTACTCGTCCAAATTCCATATTCGTTAGGTATATTCTTTTTTGTTGTAACCGGTGGAAGCGTTGCTGGTTTCACCGGCCGCCATCCTACCTCTTGACTCTTATTTCTCGACTACTATCTCTTGCCCCTTATTTCCTGCTTCTTATCTCTTGCTTCTTTTTAATCTTCTTCCATCCTCGAGTACTTTTTGGTATCGTTCATACTGGCGTATACGATCAATGATATGCCAATACAGGCGGTAACATACCAGTAGAACCAGTCGGCATGGCCTTCGTCCTTAAAAAGCAGAGCCAGGTACTCGGCGCTGCCGCCAAATACGGATACCGCTATAGCATACGGAAAACCTACACCCAGGGCCCGCACATTTACCGGGAAAAGCTCGGCCTTAACCACGGCGTTAATGGAAGTATATAAACTGGTGATGAGCAACGCCAACATAATCAGTCCGAACGCGGGCCATAGCTGATGAGTTTTGCTTAAGGCTGTCATGATGGGGATGGTTGCCACTGATCCTAATATTCCGAAAGTGATCAATAAGGGCTTGCGACCTATTTTATCAGATAGCAGACCAAATAAGGGCTGCACCAGCATAAACACCAGCAAGGTTAGGGTTGAAATAAGCGTTGCATCATTTTTGCTGAAGCCAGACGTATTGACCAGGAACTTTTGCATATAAGTGCTAAAAGTATAAAACGCTACTGTACCGCCCATGGTTAAGCCAATCACCATCATTACCGCCTTAGGGTGTTCCATCAGGGCCTTCATCGTTCCGCGGTTGGGGTTACCTTGGTTTACTTTATTGAAGGATTCGGTTTCGAGCAAATTGCGCCGCAAATACATAGCAGATACTGCCAGCACGGCCCCTATACCAAATGGAATGCGCCAGCCCCAGCTATGGAGCTGTTGTTGCGATAAAAAGTAACGCTGTAATAATACCAGCACGCCTAAAGCCAGCAATTGGCCCATAATTAATGTAACATACTGAAAGCTGGAATAAAAGCCGCGATGCTTTTTAGTGGCCATTTCGCTGAGGTAGGTAGCGCTGGTACCGTACTCGCCGCCTACGCTAAGGCCCTGTATAATGCGGGCCAGTACTAAAATAACAGGTGCCGCAATGCCGATGCGCTGATATCCGGGTACGATGGCTATCAACAACGAACCGGCGCTCATTAACAATACCGATAAAGTGAGGGCGGCCTTTCGGCCCTTACGGTCGGCATACACGCCCATCACCCAGCCGCCTATGGGCCGCATTAAAAAGCCTATGGCAAATATGCCTGCGGTGTTCAATAACTGAGCCGTCTCGCTCCCCTTCGGAAAAAACGAACCTGCAAAGTACAGCGAGAATGCCGAATAAACATACCAGTCGTACCATTCGACCAAATTGCCTATGGAGCCGCCAAAAATAGATTTTAAACGATGGCCGATAGCCTCGGGCTGCTCTGAAAGTGCTGGTTTTTGCGTCATATTGGTTACCCGAAAATAAACTTTATTTTCAGATTAAACAGCCTGTATTCTATTTCGTTTGGCTGGCAAGCGGCTTTACTTTACCCCCTGGCAAATCATTGCCGCTGATACACATCTCCCCTGGCAGTTACAACTTCCGCCATATCCGCCAGGGGAGAAACCATTTGGACATATCAATAGCAACTGACACACTCGTACACTTGAACCCCAGCCTGTTATACCGGCTTACCTGATAACTTAAAAACCTATTTTATTACATAGCCCGTTGTAGTGGCTACGGGTACGCCATTTTCTGTTACCCCTTGTACTACCACACGTATTTTGGATTTGGGGTCGGCATTGTAAAAACTAACGGTTGCCTGCCCATTGGCATCGGTAGTGATATTAGGCTCCCAGTGCAGGGTGATACGCTTGTCGGTTCTATCGGATGAAGAGTCGTAGTTGGGCGCATAAAATACCCTGGCATCGTAATATCCCGTTACATCACTGTTAAGTAAGTTAAATTGCTTTTTTTCAAATGCTGATGGCTTGAGCGAAAGATAAATTAAGAGCACGTCGCCACCGCCCATCGTAATCATATGGTTCACCCGTACCGAGTTTACCTGGTCCATCGTGAGGGTGTAATAATCAATGCGTTCAAACACATCTTCAACCTTATCTACAATAAACCTGGGGAATATTTTTTTCCCTTGAAAATAGAATATTACACCGCTTGAAGTATCCGGATTAGTTTGCGCGCCAGGTACTTTATGTACTATAAAATCTTCCAGATCCTTGTAAGTATTATCTTTGGCTGTAATGTCAAAATAATACTCCGGGTAGCCAAAGCTCTGCACGGTTTGATCGCGCAGTATAATTGTTTTAGGTGCATCACGAATGGTAACCTCGTTCAGCTGTATCCCGTCGGCCAATTTATGTTTTCTCGACTCAAGCATACGTGCAGAACTTGCCGCATTAAAGGCCTCTAAATCGGCTGAGGGATCCTGACTAATCATGGGCCGTTGAGGAACCACCATTGGATTACTGGCAATAGTATCTAAAAAGATCCATCCTGTTTTTTTGCCTTTATCATCACTGGCCGATAGTTTTAATGTTTGGTTTCCGTATAGCTGTATCCCATCCAAATAATACTTCCCCCCGGCATCGGTACGGGCGCCAAATAATTTGTTGCCTTTAGCACCGGGTGCAAAAAGCGTAATATTCATATTCGGTAAAGGTTTGTTGATCAAAATTGAGCGTAACCTGCCGGATACGGTAAAGCCAGACTCGGGCAGATAACTGATATTCAAGGCAGTATCGGCCAATCGTTTCCAAACAAAATCGCGCCAGCCCTGGGTTAACAGTAGCAAGTCAATTTGCTTAAAACGATTAACATTCGCCGGATCAAAATACTGGGCGGCATTATCTATTTTTCCGCGAACTTCCGATTGCAGCATCAGGTAAGATACAATGTTTGTTTCGTCGGCAGGCACAACGCTTTCATCAACCGCCGCCATAGAAAGGTTTGCCTTAACCGGCTGTTTTTTATTATCGGTTATGTTGATAGTCACCGTTGTTTTTTCTTTAGGAGCAAAAGTTGCCTTATCAGCCAGGGCTGTGATGTTCACATTATCCTTACCGGCAACATAAATTAAACGCTCGCAATTGGGGTGCAAGGCTTCGTCGTACAGCATCATACTGCTTACGCCAGCGGGTGCTTGCGCCTTAGGCACATTAATGGCGGTTTGCAGATCATTCAGGGTAAATTTGCCCGAAAAATATATTTTGTTGGTATGTTTAGCCGCTATGGTTAACTCCTTGCCTTTATGCTTATCGAGCGTGGCCTGGTTGGTGCTCACAATTATCTGTACACTATTAGAGTCGATATTTTTGGTATGTATGGAATAACCCTCTGCCAGTGCGGCCGGCAAGCTAACGTTAAACGGGCGACCGTTTTTATAAGTACCTACAACTTTGTATTGCGTGGCTGATGATGGCAACATGGCGAAGCTGCCCAAACCTGCATCGGTACTAACAAACCTGCTGATGGTATCGCCCTGCGAAGAAACGATACTCCCCTGTACCTTAACACCATTGCCTAAAGCATCTTCGGCCTTAAAGCCCACTATACTTTGCACACCCTGTATCATGGAGCCACCTTCGGGGAAAAAGCTCACATGATCGACATTCTGAACCGGAGGCGGAGCCACAAATTTAGTTTTTCCACCCTTGCCTTTTTGATTGGCTGTGGCTATAATTTTTACCCCGAGTACGTTGTTGATGGTTATCTTTTTATCAAACACAAAGTTATCGCCAAAATTGCGCATCCAATTGGTATAGGCCCTTAAATGGTAGGTTCCGCCGGGTATGGAGTCCGTCAGCTTAAAATCGCCAACACCCATGCCATTATCCATCCTGATGATCTCGCGCGCGTATACTTTTGAGTCGGGCGAGATCAGATCGATATACAAATTATTACTGGTATAGGTTGGATGATTACTGGTGGCGTTTACCAGGTAAGCTTTAAACCACAAGTCGTCGCCCGATGCGTAATATTCACGATCGGTATGTACATAAACTTTTTCGAAAAATAATTGGTAAGGTGCTTTGGCCGCTGGCTGTAAAGGCTTGGTTTGCGCTGATGCTTGTTGCCCCAGGCAAAAAAAAGCAAATACGGCAAAAAAAATGGGTAAACGTTTTCTCATGATTCAGGCAGGAAATAATAAAGGTTTTATTGATCTGGTTATTAGACCTAAAGTTGTAAAAAGGTTTAATGCTAACCGTCCTGAACTGTCCTGCCTACCAGGATTTTAAAAAAATGCAAAACAAAAACGCCATTACCCTACATTAGTACAACTACTTGATGAGGGCAATGGCGTTTAACTATCCTGCCGCAGAAGGATATTTGTTTATTTTTTAGTGATGGTGATGACCATCCGGACCATGTGCATGGCCATGAGAAAGCTCCTCTGGAGTAGCAGGGCGCACATTTAAAATATTACCTTTAAAGTGCAGAGCCTGGCCAGCCATAGGGTGGTTCAAGTCAACAATTACCGAATCCTCGGCAATTGATACTACCTGACCCTGAAAATGATGACCTTCGTTGTCTTGCAAAGGTAATGTGCTGCCAATTTCGGGCAGATCATTTCCGTTAAACATTTCTTTAGGTAAGTTAGCTACTGCCTCCTCATCATATTGGCCGTAAGCGTCTTCGGCGCTCAGGCGAAACTCATAATCGTCACCTGTTGAAAGTGTGCTTAAATGCTCCTCAAATTTAGGTAGCATCTGGCCCACGCCATATAAAAAAGTTAATGGCTGCTCTTGTGTGGCACTTTCCACTAAACCTTCTGTACCATCTTCCTGGTTAACATACAGGTCATAAGTTAGCGATACTACGCTTTGGGGTTCAATCTTCATTATTTTGATTCTATTTGTTATACAATTAACCTGACGTTATACTTACGGCTACCCCGCCAAAAAGTTTTAGTCCAGGTATTTAATTTGTTTAAATGCCGAGCTCGCCTCTGTTACTGGCAACTGGCATGTTTTATCTACACAAACAAAAATTCGGGTTTGTGTGCTAAACTTATCATGCAACAAAGGTAAACTTCCTTTTGTTCCGCCCAAGATAATTTTATTGGGGACATATCTTTTTTCAACCTCACGGCGCATAGCCCCGGCATTGTTACCGGTAATGGCAATTTCGTAAGTTCCCATCACATCTTCCAGCAACAACATAGCCCAGTTTGAATAAGCCGAACCATATTTGGCCATTAGTTTTTTAACGTTCCGCAATAGCTGGGCGGCAATGGCCTCGTATTCGCTTTCGTCAAACAACAGGCTTAGCTTTTTAAAATTGCGTGCCATTACCGAGTTTGATGAAGGCATCACGTTATCCATCACCTCAAACTTACGTGCTATCAGTTGCTCGCCATAATCGGGTGTGTAAAAAAACATCCCGGTGGCGTTATCATAAAAATGATCGAGGGTGTGCTCTGTTAAGGCTTTCGCCTGATGTAGCCAGGCTTCATCAAAAGTAACTTCGTATAGAGCGATAAAGGCATCGATAAGCAGCGCGTAATCATCTAAAAAAGCAATGGCATCCAACTTTTCATCCCCGGTAGGTTTAGCATAAACACGGCTTAGCTGGTTGTTTTTATTAATCAGGTTGTCTTTTATAAAATGCGCGTTTTTTAAAGCTAATTCTAAATAAGCGGGCTCATCAAAGGCGCGATAGGCATCGCAAAGCCCCTTAAGCATCAATGCGTTCCACGAGGTTAGTATTTTATAATCAAGCCCCGGCAGTACCCGTTTAGCACGTGCTTCTAAAACCTGGTTACGTAACCCTGCTATTTTATCCACCAGGGCATCTGCCGGAATACCCAATTTTTCTGCAAGCACAGCATCATCATCGCGACGGAAAAATATATTAGTATGCTCCTCTTCCCAATTTCCTTCGTTGGTTACGTTATAGTAAATGGCAAATAGCCCGGCATCATCGCCTAAAATAGCCTCAACTTCCGCTAAGGTAAAAGTATAAAACTTACCCTCTACCCCTTCACTATCCGCGTCGAGCGCCGAATAAAAACCATTTTCGGGCGAGGTAAGTTCGCGTTGTATAAAAGCTATGGTTTCGGCCACTACCTTTTTATAAAGTTCATCTCCGCACCAGGTAAACGCTTCAGAATATAAGCCAATCAGTTGGGCATTATCATACAGCATTTTTTCAAAATGGGGTACATGCCAGTGCCCGTCTACCGAGTACCGGGCAAAGCCACCGCCAATATGATCGTAAATACCGCCTTTGGCCATTTTCTCGAGCGTGAGCCTTACAATTACATTGGTTTCTTCGTCCTGCATCAGGTAAGCATAGCGCATTAAAAACTGCCAGTTGTTGGGCATCGGGAATTTGGGTGCCCGGTTTAAACCGCCCTCCTTAAAATCATAGGATTGTTTCCAGGGTTTTACAATAGCTTCCAGATCCGCAGGTGTATTTTCCATCTGCTCGTTCACAAAGCCGATATTTTCGTACTGATGGATGCCTTCGGTTAGCTTAACGGCATATTCTTTAGCCTCGTCAGGCTTTTGCTCCCAAAAGTTGGCCAGGTTAAACAGCAGCGCCATCCAGTCGGTTTTGCGGAAGTAGGTGCCGCCGTAAATGGGGCGCTGGTCGGGCAGGCAAACGCAGTTTAGGGGCCAGCCGCCGCGGCCGGTCATCAGCTGTACGGCGCTCATGTAAATCTGGTCGATATCGGGACGCTCCTCCCGGTCTACCTTGATACACACAAAATGCTCATTCATAATTTCGGCCACCTGCTCATCCTCAAAGCTCTCGTTCTCCATTACATGGCACCAATGGCAGGCGGAGTAACCGATGCTCACCAGGATCAGTTTATTTTCGTCGCGCGCTTTTTGCAAGGCTTCGGCTCCCCAGGGGAACCAGTTAACCGGGTTGTTAGCATGCTGGAGCAAGTATGGCGAGGTAGAGGCGGATAGTTTGTTCATGATTGATGCAAAGATGCTGATTGATACTGACAGGTTATTGTAAAAGTTGAGTAATGGGGAAATTGTTTTGTGGGGAGGGACTTCATATTCGATTTCGTATTGTTTGTTAATTGCATGGTACCAGATCAAAAACATATCTTTAATGCAGATCAGGAACGGAAAGTACCATGGAAAGAGGCGGCTGCGTTTACATCATGACGAATAAATTGCATACCGTGTTGTATACTGGAGTAACATCTGATATTACCGGAAGAGTATGGGAGCATAATAATAAAATATACCCCGGTAGTTTTATGGCTAAATACAACTGTAATAAGTTGATTTATTATTGCTTTTATTTTCATATCGAAGAAGCTATAGCCGCTGAAAAATTAATCAAAGGTATAAGCAGTGGTATGCATCGGTAAAACCGGACAGTTAAGTCTCTTAACTTAGCAAGATCAATGTCGGGAAAAAAAACAGAGACCGCACGTAGGAAATACGATGACGAGTTTAAGCGAGATGTGTTGAAAATGATATCGGGAGGCCGTTCCGTTCAGGACGTGTCGAATTCACTGGGCCTAAATACGGGCATGGTTCATCGGTGGCGTGGAGAGCAAAACCAGGCAGATGTGACATCGAAGTCATTGGCCGAAGGCCATGGTCCCGAAGTTTCAAGAGGGGATCATGAGCTGGTTAAGGCACGTTTACGAGAGGTGGAACAGGAGCGAGATATTTTAAAAAAAGCCTTGGGCATTTTCAGCCGGGGGATCTAAAGATGGTATATGCCTTCATTTTATCCCAGGAAACGCTTTTTTCGGTAATTATCATGTGCCAGGTTCTATCGGTCAGCCGGAGCTGTTATTACGCTTACCGAAAAAAAGACCTTAGGCTTGAAAACCCTGAAATAAGGCAGATTGAATTACAGGTGGTTAATGCCTTTACCTTGCATAAGCGGCGGTATGGGGTCCGCAGACTGATGCCTGAGTTGCTGGATCAGGGCTTAAAGATAGGCCATTGCAAGCTCCGCCGGATCTTACAAGAAAACAAGTTAAAAGCGATTCAGCCGAGGTCGTTTGTGCCTCGCACAACCGACAGTCGACACCCTTATCCTATTAGTCCCAACCTGTTAAGGAAAACGCCCTTCCCAGTAAAGGTAAACCAGGTATGGGTTGGAGATATCACTTACATCCCTTTACAAGCAGGAGGCTGGTGCTATCTGGCCGTTTGGATGGATTTGTTTTCGCGTAAAGTAACGGGCTGAGGTGTGATGGTTTATTAATAATCAGCTTCTTCCCCCATCGTCATTGAGATGAGGTACAACTCCGGATTCATAACACCAAAGTCCAGCACTGATTTCCCTCACCTGTCTTGCGATAATACCACCGCGGTATAAGGTGCAACAGCTATATTGGCATTAAACGGCAAACCGTCGCATTCGCCCTCGAAGGCTTCGGTATCTAATACCTCAAAATCGCCAAACTCTTTGTCGTAACCATCCCAGTTGCTGTTGAAACGGATTTTCCACAATCCACCATCGGGCATGCCCATCCGGTAATCGCTATAACCCTGGCCGCTAAAGTTGAGTATCACAATGGTGCTATCGCCTTTGCCTCCTTCGGCCCAGCGGTGATAGGCAATCAGTTTCTTCTCGTTGTCGAGGCGAATTACCTGGGTGTTATTACCCGATAGCCCTTCGGTATTGTTATTGTAATTTAAGCGGAGCTTAATCAGGTCGCGGTGCAGGTTCACAAAGCCGTTAAATTGTTTCAGGCGGTTCCAGTCTATCGGGTCGGTATCCGAAAACCATTTGTCTTCCAGCAGCTCGTGCCCCTGGAATATCATCGGGATACCCGGCGAAGTTAAAACCATCGCGATACCTAAGGAGGCCCGTTTTTTTGAATACCAGTTGTTTACATCGCCGTCAGATATTTCTTCGGCAACGCGGGCCTTGCCGTTGGCCACTTCATCGTGACTTTCGGTATACACCACCCGTTTAAACGGATTACCGCTATACTGGTTCATCAAAGCCTTTTCTATTGCAGTCATATCGCGGTCGGCATCGTTGGGGTCAATAAGCGCCACACGTACAGGGTGTACAAAATCGGCATCCCATTGAGCGCCAAAGCCCAGTCCGTCGCCCTCGTTAGCGGAGTTGGTGATACTATCCAAACCATGCAGATCCTCGGCGATAGTCAGCTTCCACGGAAATTTCCCGGCCACCTCGCTGTTGATCCATTTGAGCAAAGTAACGCCGTCCTGCAGCGCGCTACCCTCGCTCTCGTCGGCGTGCACGTTACGGATGTAGGGGATCATATCCATACGCAAACCATCAACCCGGTATTCTTCCAGCCACATCATGGCGTTATCGCGGATGTAGCGGCGCACCTCGTCTCGGCCATAATCCGGCCGGGTATCCCCCCAGGGCGTTTCAGATTTCCAGTCGTTATAAAAATAAATGCCGCCTTTGCCGTTCTCGTTCCAGCCGTCAAACTGCCATATATCCAGGTCACTCGGGCCAAAGTGGTTATAAACCACATCCAATATAATGGCTATACCATGCTCATGAGCCGCCTTTACCAAGGCTTTAAAAGCATCGGGGCCACCGTATTCCGATTCGATAGCAAAAGGCTGCGCAGGGTTATATCCCCAGGAAAAACCACCAGGAAACTCAAACGGCGGCATAATTTCTATCGCGTTAATACCCATGTCGCGCAGGTAGGGCAATTTTTCAATAACGCCATACATATCGCCGGGTTTACCTTCCTCTTTTACGTTAAAGGTTCCGGTATGCAATTCGTAAATCACCAGCTTGTTCCAGGTAGGCATATTGTATTGGCTCTCTCCCCATTCAAAGGCCTGTGGGTTATAAACTACCGAATTACCTACCGAACTGGTAACCGAGCGGGCGTAAGGATCATTCCTGAAGAATTCGCCAAAAGGCGTTTTTAAAAAGTACTTATATTCGTGCCCTTCTTCGGCACTTTCCACCAGTCCCGCCCAATAGCCATTGCCTTCACTCTGTAGTGGGTTGCCGTCTTTTGCAAATTCGTTAAACGAACCCGCAACAAATACTTCTGTGGCATTTGGCGCCCATACCCTAAAAAATACACCTTCGGGCTGCACAATAGCGCCCATACCGTCAATTTGTGTGCTTTGTTGCACTGTATCTTGTTCCATTTAATAGCAGTTTAATGGAACAGGAAGCAAAAACAAAGCGAATTGTTTTAACAATAGTTACAATTTGATGAAGTTGAGACAAAACTATAGTCAACAGAAAAAAAATTGCCTTTCACTTTATATAAAGAACACTATAAGCAATTGTTAACCAGTCGGCCTGACTTTCTTTTTAACTAAGGCAACGATCATTATGCCGATGCTAAAACCCATCAAAGCACCCAGCCAGGTATCAGGCAGGGATACGTAATGCTGAATAATAAGTGTTGCCGACATGAACAGCAAGCCAATGGCAATCAAAATTTTTGCAGGAGGTAATTTTTTATTTTTCATCATCTTTATCTCTTAAAGTTGTTTAGTTAATGTTTCGATTTTTTTTAAAGTGGAGTTAAATTTTTCCTGTTGCTTTTTAAATGCCCTGGGCCTGATAACCAGCCATACAATTAACAACCATACCACCATAGCCAGGTAGGCCGCAATGCATACCGCAAGGTTTAGATAAACCAGCTCGAACTCGTATAATAACAAGCCAAGCGAAGTTAACAGGAGCCCCGCCACCTGTGTTTTTTGATGGTAAAAGATGCGGTTGGCATGGGCTTGTTCCAGGTGTTTGATAAACTCCTTATTGGTACAATTACGCAGCTTGTAAATTCTGGACAGCGAATAAGTATTGGTATAAATTAACATAACGCCCGCCGCTATAATACAGGCTTCACCTATGCGCGTACTCAGCATAACCGGCCTGTATTTAAAAACAATAAGCACCATAGTAGCGGTTAACAGCAGTGCGGTTGCAACAAGCAAGGCCTTTTTTATTAATTTTTGGCTCCTGTAATTTTTTATAATCACTACAATTTCATCGGCATTGGGCAGGCCTGATGTATCAGCCGTAAGCCAAATTTTTTTTAAGTCATTCAAATTGTCCATGATTTTTAAATTTAACGGCTAATTTTTCTTTTATCCGGTGAATTTTTACCCGTACGTTAACGTTGCTTAAGCCAACAATTTCGGCAATTTCAGCTTGTGGCAAATCCTCTAATACCAATGAAATGATGATCCGTTCGGTTTCTTCCAAAGCGGCAATGGACTGATATAAAAAGGCTAACTGCTCTTCCTTTGTATCTTCAGGGGCAACAGCTGGCAGATCGTACGGCAGCTCTGTTATTCTGATTTTTTTCGATTTCTGCAACGCCCTTAAGCAGTTATTGGTAGCAATTCGAAAAATCCAGGTACTTATTTTTGATTGATGCTTAAACGCAGACAGATTCTTCCAAACGGCTATAAAAGTTTCCTGGGTTAAATCTCGTGCCTGCTCAGCATCATTAATATACCCCATACAAACCCTGAATATCTGCGGAGAGTATTGCAAATAAATCTGTTCAAAGTCTGTCATTTACGATGGGTTTATTAGGGTATGATACCATATTTTTTTAAGCGGCAGAGCACACTCATTCTTATTTTAATGCCACGTTAGATACGGCGGCCTTACAAATGTTACACCTCAAATAAACATCATACCGCCGGGCATCTATATCAATCATATATCCCAGCCTAATTTATATTATCATCCTATAAATAATATTTTTCAAATCAAACCTTTTGCAATATAGCGTGTCATAACAACATCATGCCTTTGTTATGCTTAAACCTATACAATATTTTTATTGTTTATTATTTGCGGGTGTTATAACTGCTTGTAAAAACACGGATAACGTAGTAAATACGCCCTACGTATGCCCCAAATTGCGTTTCACTACCGAGCAATTTACGGTTGTGGCATCTACGGTGTTGTATGGGCAGGCAACCGACTACCTGGGCAAAAATCAAAACCTGCTGATGGATATTGATCAGCCATCAGCTGATACACTTGCCCACCGTCCATTAATTATTTATTGCCACGGCGGGGGCTTTATATCCGGTACGCGTAATAATGCCTGGGCTGTTAAATTTTGCCAGTCTTTTGCCAAGCGTGGTTATGTAGCCGCCAGCATCGATTACCGGCTGGGCATTGGATCCGGCGACGATGCCGATGTGATAAGCGCTCAGGTTAGGGCAGTACAGGACGCTAAAGCAGCCGTACGCTATTTTAAACAAACGGCTATTGAGCAGGGCAACCCATACCGCATCGATACAGCGCAAATTTACATCGCAGGCGAATCGTCTGGTGCCGTACTGGCTCTACAAATGGCTTATTTACGATCTAATACTGACTTTGCTGATGTTGGAGATCCGGCGATATTGGGTGCCTTAAATGGAATTGAGGGATCTGCAACGCTTCCCTACTCATCACAAATAGCAGGGGTAATCAGTTTATCAGGCGGCATCCTTGATCTTAACTGGCTATATAACAGCACCGTTCCCCTTATTATGGTTCATAGTTCAAATGATGCCGTAATGCCTTATAAAACAGCCATCGCCAGCCCCTATACCGAAACTAAAATTTACGGCAGCTTTTCTATTGATTCGGCATCCATCAGCCTGAAACTTAACTCGGCTTTTCATACCTTTAGTAATGCAGGAACGGCCCCCTACATCAGTTCAACAAAATATGCCGACAGCACCATTAAATACGTAAGTCAGGAATTATACGGGCTGATTGACTGCCAGCGGTTAGGACGCAGATAAGCTAAGTTCGAATTTTAAATTCCGGATAATAGGAATAGAACTCGATATCAGTAAAATAAAGTTTTTACCTGGTAACTCTACCAGGTCATTTTTAGTAACTGAAGTAACTTCTCATTTAGAGCACACCTGAACATTTAGCCAAACATTTTCAATTTAAATAAACAAATTCCCGCTTTGCCCGGTTAGCGAGATATGGAATATAGAAAATTAGGCGAAACAGATCTGGCAGTATCTGCCATAACTTTTGGGGCATGGGCAGCTGGTGGCTGGATGTGGGGCGGAAACGACGACGACGCTGCTATTGAAGCAATGAAAACAGCGCACGATATGGGCGTAACATCTATAGATACCGCGCCTATTTACGGGCAAGGTAAAAGCGAAGAATTAGTTGGGAAAGCGATTAAGGGGATAGCGAGAGATAAAGTACAGATCCTCACTAAATACGGTATGCGCTGGGATGACAACAAAGGCACATTAGCTTTTAAAAGCAAAGATAATGATGGTAAGGATATAGACATTTATAAATACGCGGGTAAAGAAAGCGTGATTAGTGAATGCGAAAACAGCTTAAAACGCTTGGGAACAGATTATATAGACCTTTACCAGATCCACTGGCACGATATGACCACGCCGATTGAGGAGACGATGGAAGCCGTGTTAAGACTTAAAGAACAAGGAAAAATTCGCGAGGCTGGAGTTTGCAATTATACCGCTGAACAGATGCTGACTGCCGAAACGGTGATTAAACTGGCATCAAACCAGGTGCCGTTCAGTATGGTGAACCGTGGTATTGAGGACGAACTTATTCCGCATTGCATTGCTGCCCGGAAATCGATCCTGGCTTACAGCCCGCTGGAAAGAGGCCTGCTTACCGGAAAAATGCAACCCGGTCAAAAATTTGGCGAGGGAGATCATCGCGCTTCTGTGAAATATTTTAAAGATGAAAATATTAAACGAACCAATGATTTTCTGACCAGGATAAAGCCCCTGGCTGATGAAAAAAATGCAACTTTAGGTCAGTTGGTTATCCGCTGGACCATTGAGCACCCCGGTATCACCATTGCACTGGTAGGCGCCCGGAATGCCGAACAAGCTAAACAGAATGCCAAAGCCATTGAGGTAAAGTTAAGTGGCGAGGAAATTGAGTTTATCAATACCCAACTCAACGACCTGCAAATTGTGGGTTAATATTTCTATCCGGCATTAGGCCATACAACAGGCGAGGGATAAGGCCAATAGCTATCCGTCGTCTGCTGTATATCTGAGGTTTTTTTATTCATAAATAAAGCTACCATCGCCGCGGCGATTCATTTTTCTTCCATTACGGGTAGGCGTTCCGGTCCATTTTTGAAGGTACAAACGTGCGCCTACTAAAAAGTACCTGCTTAATGAGCTTGACAAAGTATTGGTATAACTTCCGTCGGGATTCACGGTTTGTTGTATAAAGTTATTTTGGTGCAGAATATCGAAGGCATTAAAGGTTACCACCAGCGATTTCTTTTTAAAGAACTCCTTCTCGATACCCATATTGATTACCAACGGATTGGTACTCAAACTACCTAAACCGGATACATAACTTTTATCGGCACTATAGTTAAGCTGGAAACTTTTTAAGAAATATATTTTTCCGTCAACAGCCAAGGATGTTTTTTGTACCTGGGTAGCCAATGATGATGTTGACGTGGTGTTAGTGCTATTTACTGCCGGTACAAGAGATGAAAAGGACCGGGACAGATCATAACCTAAATACGGGTTTATTTCAAACCAATCGGTAGGATTAATACGTGGACCAAAACGCTCATCAAACCGCCAATTGGTGGTGTGGTATTGAACGTTATTATTCATAGCAACATTGTAATTGTAAGTGATATTACCATTTAAGGATAAATTATACTTACGGTCGTCAAGCTGTTTGGCAATGTTGTAACGCCCAACTATGGCGTTAGATCCGTTAAGGTTTACATAATGTGTTTCGCTGATCAAATCGCCATTTTTAGCATATGGCGAATTAGCTATCAGGAGTGTATTGGTAGAAATTTGATTTACAGGGATAGTGGCATTTACGTTGAATGACAGATTGGTTTTTGAATTGGGTATATAGTAATTGTATTGAGCTGTAATGGAGTGTGTAAACGTAGGCTTCAAATCGGGGTTCCCCACTACCTGGCTCCTTGGGTTAGATATATCGGTAAAAGGCTGTATCTGCTGAAAATTAGGTTCGGCATTTGAACCCGAATAGTTTAATGAAAAACGTTCGGTGCGCGACCATGCGTATGCAAAACGGAACACCGGGATGATCCGAAAATCAGACCGGCCGGTTGTTACATTTGCGTTGGCATTAGTGTTTAATTTAGTACCCGATAAGTATGAAGGAACGGCCGTGGTTCCTAATGAAATATTATATCTTTCGCCGGTAAACCTATAATTAACCGTAAACCGGGATTCTGTAAAAGTATAATTGTAAACATTATCGCGATAAGTTAAGGGGATAACCTGGCCGGAAGCCGCTATACTATCCGTAAGGGCCGAATTATCGTATAAAGCGCTCCTTATTTGCGCGTTAAACTCAAATTGAGAATATTGACCAAGCGGCTCAACGTAGGTTGAACTGGCCCTGTACGTTTTATTATCGCTACGGCGCTTAACCTGCGATTGTAATATCAATGAATTGATGAGCTTAGTTCGTGTGGTATCAGTGTAATAGAACGTATTATTGTCTGAATTTCCATCCGACTCGTTATTCGTGCTATTCATACTTACCTGGAGGGATATATTTCTCTTCGGTTTATCAAATATATGCTGATAAAACACGGTTAAGCCATAGGTTGTTGCTGTAGTGGTAGTTCCGTTTGAGCCTATTGTATTATAAAATTGGTAGTTGGTAACCGGTTGCCCTGTTATTGGATCCTTATCGCTTTTTACGTAGTACGCATCGGTTAAATTGTCTGTAGTGCTCGAACTGCTGGATGAAGTGTAACTATAGTTAGGTGTTATTTGTAAAAAGTTAGCCTTGTTAATGGTATATTTAATATCAAAGTTAACGGCGTGTCCTTTACTATCGCTCTCAGAACTACCTGACCTGATAAAATTGCTGTAACCCAAAGTTGAACTGCTACGGCCATAGCTGTAATTGGTGGAATTGTTGTTGTTAAAATTGTACTTATAGCCCGACTCCACCTCTACATTTTTCGTCAACTGATCATTATAGGTAAATGACGGCGAGCCTGAGCGGCTTGTTCCGGGGCTACCTCCACCCCGCCCCGCACTAATGCCACTGCCACCACCACCACCGTTGGTTGCACCGCCAGAAATTCCGGCTGAAGCCACACCGGTTACCGTATTATTAAAATTGCCGTTTAAAGCGATTTGCTGGTTGGCATTCAACCGGGTTACAGTAATGCCAGCATTATAGCGGTCGTTACTGCCATACTGGCCATTTGCACGCCCGGTTAAACCGATGGACTTATCGGCCCGGGTGGTAATATTCAAAACTTTCTGCGGGTCGCCGTTTTTTACACCCGTGCGGGCGGCTTCATCGCCATAATCATCAACCACCTGTATTTTTTCAACAATATCCGCCGGCAAGTTTTGAATAGCCTGAGCCACATCGCCCCCGGCATAAGCCTTACCGTTTAACTTGGCCTTGGTAATGGCCTGCCCCTGGTGGGTAACCGAGCCATCAGAACCAACTTCGAAGCCTTCCATCTTTTTCAACAACTCATCTACGGTAGCGTTCTCCCTAACTTTGTAGTCGCTGGCCCGGTATTCAACGGTATCGGTTTTGTAAGTTATGCTGGGCGTGCCGTTAATATTAACCTCCTTCATCAGGTGCGAACTTGATTTTAGGATGATAGGTTCTAAAACAACGTGCTTTATGGCATCGTTTTGTAAATATTTGCGTGTGGATGGGATAAAGCCAACCTCGGTAATGGTAACAACAAAGGTTGCCATTTTTACATTTTTAAATACAAAAACACCATCAGTATTGGTTGAAGTGCGCAAGGTATCTTTTTTTGAAGTTAATGTTATGCTGGCGCCAATCAGCGTATTATCAGCAGTATCTCTCACTACACCGCTAACCTCCCTAACCAATACAGGCGGCGGTAACGGGGTAGCCGCCCTGTTACCACGGTTTTGAGCAAACAGGTTACCAGCTACCAGTATAAGAACGAGCAGTAAAAGTATTTTTTTTATCATTTGTAAATTGTGACTAAGGTTGGTTGTGTTATGGGTGATATAGTTGTTGATTGTTTGTTATTAAGCTTAAATCTTATCGTTCAGCAGCGCTAAGCTAAAACTCATCGCTTTAAAATACGGTGGTGTAGTTTCTTCAGGCGACACTACGCGCGGAGCAGCAATTTCTCAATGATACTGCTCTGGCAAAAGGACGGTACTGGCATTTACTTTTTCGCCAACGTATATTTACCCCAAAAATCGGTAGGGCTCAGCATTTCGTTCATGCCATTATCACCGCCACCAAAATTGCCGCCACCACCAAATCCGCCGCCGCCGAAGCCACCACCGTTACGGCCACCGCCTCCATTACGGCCGCCACCGGCAAATCCTCCGTTACCGCCGCCACCCCGGTTAGCAGGGCCGCCGCCAAATTGTATGCCGTTCACTTTAAGGTTATAAGCAAACTCTTTCGGCGAACTTGCAGATAAGGCGAGTAATTTAAGCGGAACGGCCAACTCAAACTGAAAATTTGCTTTGTCATCATAACCTGGCGCGGCCTTTATCCCGTATTCGTTGTAAATAGAGATCAGGGTATCAGTAATATCTTTAAATCCAAGCACGCTTATCTCTTTGATGGCAGCTATGGCTTGCTTACGGGCTATCGCGGCTTCGGCTAAGGATGCAGAATCCATCACGGTGTTTGCGTTTGAGCCACGTGGCCTGCGTAAACCCCGCATGCTTGCCCGTGGCAATATAGGGAAGGTAATACTGTAGGCATTTTCTTCCTTTTTCTTACCGGCAGTATTGATGGTAAGCGTAACGCCACCACCCATAATCTTTGAAGTATTGATCTGATCGGTTGATTTGATAACGAGATAAAGGTTTTTATCATCATTAGCTATCGTATACCATAACTTTGTAGTTTTATTGTAAGCCTGCAGGTTATCTCCCCATTCGTCAAGTTTGGCGTCAATTTTAACTTTTTGAGGTGCAAGTAGGCTACCCTCCTGCACGGCATTTACTTTTTGAGCTTTTACAGAAACACATAGGCCCATCATTAACAGCATAGGCAAAGTAGTTTTTATTAAATATAATGCTCTTTTTATCATTGTTCTGTTTTATGTATATATTCGATTGATAGCTGTTATAAAGCAGTTGATGCTGACCGTTATTGCTTGAGCTACACAAACTTTTTTTACTTTGTTAAGTTTAACCCCTTATTAAACGCTCTACTATTATTTACCCAAGCATCACCTCACATTTATTGAAAGGTGTTACTTTTGGAGTTTATAAATCGGCTAACCAGCTTAATGACTGTGAAATTACTACGAAGTTTAATCAATATTTGATTGTCATGCAATTGTTGCAATAAAGCTAAAAATAAGCTATTCATATGCAATTTGGTTTGATAAGCCCGTATTGAAGTGCTTTAAGCAGGTAGTTTAATAAATACGCTTTATATTTATAGTTCATTTAAAAATGGCGATAAAGTAAAACTATATAACACTTTAAATTAGTAAGCATCAAAATTTACACAACGAAGCAATTCCGTTTTCACAAAAAACAAATTATGCCAGAACCTTTACACTTCAAGCCCGTACGTTTATCAGAAACTACCATCACCGAGTTGATGATCCCCTCTTACTCCAATTTTGGCGGTAAAATACATGGCGGAATTTTACTTTCATTGATGGATAAAGTAGCCTATGTATGCGCCGCAAAACATGCGGGCAATTATTGCGTAACCGCATCCATTGATACAGTTGATTTTTTAGCGCCTATAGAAGTTGGAGAACTTGTTTCTTTAATGGCATCAGTAAATTACGTAGGCAACACATCATTGGTAGTGGGTATCCGTGTAGTATCTGAAAATGTAAAAAACAATTCTACCAACCATACCAATACCAGTTATTTTACCATGGTTGCTAAAAATGAGTTTAATTTACCTACCCAGGTACCTGGCTTAATATTAGAGAGCCAAAATGAGGTGCGCCGTTTTGTGGAGGCCATCCGCCGTAAAGAGCTGCGCCAAAACTACCGGCAAGAGGTTGAGCAGATTAAGGCACCCTTAAATTACGAAAAATACGAACACTTGCTGGTAGGCGAACGCTGCAAACTGGCCGTTGATATTAGATAGTGCGATAATTTGCACACTATCTAAGAAATTTTTTTAACCTTTAATAATATTCTTATATTGTACATGCTAAATGTATAAATATAACCCCTAATTAATGAAATTTTCGCAGCTTTTACTTTTTGCTGTGTTTTTTTTACAGCAAAAAGCTTTTTGCATTGCTGGCGTTGCAAACTATTCGCCTACTGCGGTGGTCAAAAATCAGTTACCTACTGATAGTATTGATAAAATAAACACGCTTTCGCGGGATATTTATCTTTCAGACCCGGCCTATGCGCGCAAACTATCAGCCAAGGCCCTGTTATGTTCTAAAACAATTAACTATAAAAAAGGCATAGGCCAAAGCTTTTTAAACATCGGGATAACTTATTGGTCGCAATCTTATTATATCATCGGCTTACTGTATATTGATACCGCTTTGAAATATTTCAGGCATGACAGGTTGCAGCTTTCAAGTTGCTACTGTTATATAGGACGGATATATACAGATTTAAAGGATTATAAATCGGCGTCACATTATTTGGAAAAAGCCCGCGAAGAAGCCGGTACCGACCCAGCGAAATCAAAAGATGTTATAGTTCACCTGTCCTATTTGTATTTAAAACGAAAAGAGTTTAACAAAGCACTTTTTGCTGTAGATAGGATGATGAAAATTTGCAAAAGTGTAAAAGACACCGATACGGAGGCTATTCTTTACAACAGGCTGGCAAACATTTATTTGGCTCAAAATCAATATAGCAAAGCGCTGAAATATTGCGATAAAGCCATACAAATGAGTTACCTGGTTAACAATAAACGTTTACGGGCATCTTCGTTTGTTGAAAAATCAGGTATTTTGTTACACAATGGCCACCAGCGCAGTGCAATCAGATTTGCCACGCAAGCCCTGGCGATGAGCGATACCTTGGGTATTATGGATTTGAAAAGCAAATCCTTTAAGGCGATCATTGCCGCTTATGATGCCAGGCACAACTATAAACGAGTTTTGTATTTTGAAAGACAATTCAATTTATTCCAGGAGGAAAGGTACAACTCGGTAATACACAACAACTCGCAGATCATGCGGGACTACTTTGAGCTTAATGCTGGGTTGCAAGGCATCAATATGATAAAGCAACAAGCTAAAGAGAATGATATCCATCTCCATTCTCAGCAAAATTTAATCATTACTTTATCCGCTTCGTTAATTTTATTATCCGTAGCGCTATATATCGTTTATTTTTATTATCGGCAAAAAAACAACCTGGCTACAAAACTGCGCGACAGACAACAGGCTACCCTGGCTCAATCGCAACTAATAGAATCGCAAGCGCGTAATCTGGAGGAATTAAATGGGTTTAAAAATAAGTTACTGGCTATTATAGGGCATGATTTGCGCAGCCCGATACAAAACCTGCGGAACTTAACGGATATGTTTGATGATGGAAATATATCAAATGAAGAGATTAGTTTCTTGATGAAAACCATTAACCCGGTTATAAAAAGCGCCGAGTTAACCTTGTCGAACCTACTGATCTGGGCCGACAGACAAATCAGGGGCATTGAACGTATCCAGGCCAAATCTATTGATCTGATGCCGGTTATTCGCGAGTCTGAGCAAATTTTCAGACATTTACTGGACCAGAAAAATATCAGCGTCCAACATCATATTGGCGTGGATACTTTAGTTTGGTGCGACGAAAATCACCTGAAAGTTATCCTTAACAACCTAATAAGCAATGCCATCAAATTTACAGGGGAAGGCGGCGAAATAGCTATCACTGTTGAACGTGATAAAAACCAGCTGATCATCAGCGTCACTGATACTGGTATCGGCATTACCGACGAGGAAATCATGCGAATTTTATCGGCCAATACACACTTCTCAAAACCGGGCACCATGGGCGAACAAGGCACCGGGATTGGGTTGCTCCTTTGCCGCGAGCTGATTGAAGTAAACGGCGGGAGGCTCAATATCAAATCAAACGCTGGTATAGGGAGTACTTTCTACTTCAACCTGCCATCAACAGAATTATCAATAAATTAGCCATCAATTTATTGATATTTATACCGCGTGGAGAACGATTAAAAAAACACAATTTAAAAACGATACCTTACCACAAATACAGCTTGTAACCCATTTAATGGCTTATTTTATTTATATATTTACTCATAAATTTCTTTTACCTGAATCAGAATAAAATTATGATTAAACTAAATCCCTACCTGGTTTTTAAAGACAATTGCGAAGAGGCTTTTCTTTTTTATAAAAAAATTTTCTCGGGTGAGATTTTATTCATGGGACGTTATAAAGATGCTCCTCAAACAACCAGACAATTCTTTCCGGGTTCTACCGATGACCAAGTTATGCATGCCACTTTAAAAATTAACGATGAAACCATTTTGATGGGCAATGATAGCGTGGAAACTTACGAAAAATCAAAAGATACTTTTACAAACAACTTTTTCCTCTATATAAGCACCGAAAATGAGGCAGATGCCTATCGGATATTTGACGACCTATCTATAGGAGGAAAAATAACATTGCCTATAGCCCAAACTTTTTGGAGTACAACTTTTGGAATAGTTACCGATAAATTTGGAATCAGCTGGAAGGTTACCTTTGATCCCGTTGATAAGCCCAATAGCAACAAAGCGGATGCATTATAATTTAGTTACACATATATGCAACTAAAAATCAATTGTTACGCTAAGTTAAATTTTCTCTTTTTTACTCTCTTCATTCTCAGCTTCCAACCTCACTTTTTTCAGGTCAATGCGTATCAGGGCAAATAAACTCATGTACACGTTGGCCACAAACACCAGTGCGAAACCGGCAATAAGATATCCGCGCCAGTCGTCAAACAATAAGTGATAACCGGTAATAATCAGCATTAAAATGGTTACGTAATGGCTAAAACAATATTCGCAGGTAAACAGGTAAAAAAACTTGCGTACGGCTATGCTTTTGGCTTCGTGGCATCGCTTCACGCAATATTCCCTGGGTTCCCTAAAAACTTCTTCGTGGGTAACCGTCCACGCTATGCAGGCTATAGGGATAGCCAAAATAAACAGCCAAACAATTTGTGTATTTAATACCATATATTACAAATACCTTATTGAGGCAAAATGTTTCAGATACCGCCAAAGCAATACAAAAAAAAATTGTGATAAGTGTTATGCAGATAGTTTTTATCGTAAATCTTAAAACTTACCTATTAAACGCTATTTTTGCTTATCAATATTTACCTGTTGCCTTTGCATTAAGGGCAATTTAAACCCGTATTTATTTATGACAGTAGGGCTGTTCATTCCTTGTTATGTAGATCAGTTTTATCCTGGCGCCGCTATCGCCACTTTGCAATTACTCGAAAAATTAGGTGTAAATGTAGTTTATCCGCAAAAACAAACTTGTTGTGGCCAACCCATGGCTAACTCGGGCTTTGAGCATTTAACGGGCGGCTGTAATGAGCTTTTCATTAAGAATTTTGCCGAGTTTGACTATATTGTAGCGCCTTCGGGAAGCTGCGTATTGCACATTAAAGATCATATTCATGACGATAGTCAGCCCGAAAAGGCGGCGTCGGTAAGTCATAAAATATATGAGCTTACCTCTTTCCTTACAGACGTTCTGAAAGTAAAATCGCTGCCGGCGAAGTTTCCGCACAAAGTTGGCGTACATCAAAGCTGCCACGGGCAACGCGGTTTACACCTGTCGCAAATGAGCGAACTGGTAGAGCCCTACTACTCAAAGCCGGGCAGCCTTTTAAATATGGTTGAAGGTATAGAGATTGTACCCTTGAACCGGGTGGATGAATGTTGTGGTTTTGGAGGTACATTTTGCGTTGCCGAAGAAGCTGTATCTGTAAAAATGGGCAAAGACCGTGTTGCCGACCACTTAAGCCATGGCGCCGAATATATTACCGGTGTTGATATGAGCTGCCTGATGCACATGGAAGGAATTTTAAACCGTGAAGGCAGCAAGGTGAAGGTATTGCACATTGCCGAAATTTTGAATGGAGGCCCACAGACCAAATAAAATTTAATTTGATGGAACAAGACGTACAAACACATCCAGATAAAAAACCCCACCTTGACCACGCGGCTTTGGCCGAAATTTTTAATAAGGATGAGGACCGGGTTAACTGGCACGACGAAACTTTATGGTGGATACGGGCAAAACGAGATTTATCTGTACATAAGATACCCGAATGGGAAGCCCTGCGCGAAACTGCCTCTAAAATAAAACACAACGTATTATCAAACCTGCATACCTACCTGCAGCAATTTGAAGCCAATGCCCAGGCTAACGGAATTGTGGTACATTGGGCCATCAATGCTGCCGAACATAATAAGATAGTGCATGCGCTGATCACTAAACACAATGTTACCCGGATGGTGAAAAGCAAATCCATGCTGACCGAGGAGTTGCACCTGAACGAGTACCTTGCCGAGCAGGGTATTGATGTGATAGATTCGGACTTAGGTGAACGGATTGTGCAATTGGCTAAAGAACCGCCAAGCCATATTGTATTACCTTGTATCCACAAAAAGAAAGAAGAAATAGGCGAACTTTTTCATCAGTATTTGGGTACCCCGGCAGGTAATGCCGATCCGCAGTTTTTAACAGAGACAGCCCGCCACCACCTGCGCGAAACATTTTTAACACGCAAAGTGGCCCTAACCGGTGTAAACTTCGCTATTGCCGAAACCGGCGAATTTGTGGTTTGCACCAACGAAGGTAACGCGGATATGGGCGCACACCTCAGCGATATCCACATTGCCAGCATGGGTATCGAGAAGATCATCCCCGAAAGGAAACACCTGGGCGTATTTTTGCGCTTGCTAACCCGCAGCGCTACCGGCCAGCCCATTACCACCTATTCCAGCCATTTTGCCAAACCGCGCGAAGGCCAGGAGATGCACATTATTATTGTTGATAATGGCCGCACAGTACAATTAGGCCGCGAAGAGTTTCGTAACTCGTTAAAGTGTATCCGTTGCGGTGCCTGTATGAATACCTGCCCTGTTTACCGCCGTAGCGGAGGGCACAGCTACCACAATGCCATATCGGGCCCTATAGGTGCTATTTTGGCCCCAAACCTGGATATGAAAGAATATGCCGATCTGCCTTTCGCATCAACGCTTTGCGGTTCGTGCTCAAACGTATGCCCGGTAAAAATCGACATTCACGACCAGCTTTATAAATGGCGACAGGTTATTGTGAAAAACGGCTACGCGCCTACTGCTAAAAAGTTAAGTATGCAGGCTATGGCCACAACGCTGGCATCTCCCACCGCCTACCACCTTGCAGGTAAAGCCGGGCGTTGGGTAATGAAGGTGGCACCTTTTGCAGTGAATAACAAACTGAACCCTTGGTATAAGCAGCGCGATATGCCTAAACCACCCGATGAATCGTTTGGTGAGTGGTACAAAAAGAACAGAAAAACTCCCTAAGCCCCCCGGAAGGTGAATATTTTGAGGGAGAAAACAATTATTAAATATGGATCAAAATATAAAAGGCCAGCCTAACAAACTCCCCGTTCAAGGGGCAGGTAGCGCCAGAGAAAAAATATTAGCCGCGGTGGCTCAAAATCAGCCGGAATTGTCTGAACTACCTGATATTGGCTTTTTAACAGGCGATACCGTAAACGTACAGGAAAAATTCATCACCACGCTAACCACTATTGGCGGTAAAGTATTCCAGGTTAACACTTTTGACGAGATCAAGGCACTAATTCCGCAACACTTTAACACCGAAAACCGCGTTGTAAGTACTCTTACTGAGTTGAACGATATTGCCGAACTGAACACCGGCAATATCATCGACCCGCACACCCTGGAAGATATTGAACTCAGTGTTATCAGGGCACACTTTGCCGTGGCCGAAAATGGCGCCGTTTGGGTTACCGAGCAAGTAATGGGGCAAAGAGTATTGCCTTTTATATGCCAGCACCTGGCGGTAGTAATTAATGCCCAGGATGTTGTGCCTACCATGCACGAGGCCTATAAACGTATAGCTATGGAGCACTATGGCTTTGGCACCTTTATAGCTGGGCCATCAAAAACTGCCGATATTGAGCAGTCGCTGGTGTTGGGTGCCCATGGCCCGCGCAGCATGACGGTGTTTTTATTAGGCTGATTACCATGGATACCACAACAAACGAAGGCTATGTGCATACCAGCACTGATGAATTGGGCATAACCACGATAGCCTTTTTTCACCGGGCTCAAAACTCATTGCCCGGTGCCCTGCTTGAGCAATTAAGTCAAAGTATTAACAATGCAGGCCATGCCCAACAAACTAAAATTATCCTGTTAAAAAGTGATGGCGGGCAGGCCTTTTGCGCAGGTGCCAGTTTTGACGAATTGTTACACATCAGCACACTGGATGAAGCTATCCATTTTTTTTCGGGCTTTGCCAAGGTAATCAATGCTTGCCGCACATCAACCAAAATAATAATAGGCCGCATACACGGCAAGGCAATAGGCGGAGGAGTTGGTATTGCTGCCGCCACCGACCATTGCTTTGCCTGCACAGCCGCATCCATTAAATTAAGCGAATTAACTATTGGCATAGGCCCCTTTGTGATAGGCCCGGCTGTGATACGCAAAATTGGCTTAAGCGCGTTCTCGCAATTAAGCATTAACGCAGCCGATTTTTACACAGCAGAATGGGGTAAAGAAAAAGGCTTGTTTGCCGAAGTTTTTGATACCACTGTCCAAATGGATAATGCCATTGAAAAATTGGCGCAAAAAATATGCACCTGGAGCCCCGAAGCCTTATCAGCATTTAAAAAAACGCTATGGGAAGGCACTGAAAACTGGGATAACCTGCTTGCCGAGCGTGCCGCAGTTAGTGGGCAACTGGTACTATCTGCTTTTGCTCAAAATGCCATCAGCCAATTAAAAATCCGTAAGTGAAGCTTAACTTTCTCTCATTCCACAAAAAATCATCCCTAATTTTTGTAAGCGGTAACATATTGAATCGATCCTCGTATAAACTTGCGTAAGGGAACTCGTTTTATCACCAGGCAAAATGATCCAGTAATCATTGCCGGTTGCTTTTAACTGGCATATAATATCAGGATATGATGAACTACTTAATTTATATCAGCACCTCAATTAAACTTTTTACCGATGCTGATCTTAAAAATCTGCTAACGCAGAGCCGCCTTAACAATAGTAAACACGGCATTACCGGTATCATACTCTACAACAAAGGCACTTTTTTCCAGGTATTGGAGGGCGAAGAAGAGCAACTCACCATCACCTTCGAAAAAATAAAGCACGACCCGCGCCATAAAGGCATTATTATCATGAAGACCGGTACGGTGTCCAGGAGAAACTTTCCGGAGTGGTCAATGGGTTTTACTACAACCGTTCCAGATAGTTTTTCAACATTACCCGGGTTTGTTGACCCGGCAAAAATGAATTTTATTTATGACTACAACATGGATCATCCGGCAATTAATCTTTTAAGATCATTTACGCTGAATAATAATTTCGTTTACTAACTCCTGATCCTGCATCATTTTATTCCGGCAAAACCATTTATCAGTGTTTGTAGTACATTGGTTAATGAAATACGTTATTTATATCAGTACATCCACAAGCTTATTTGCTGATGCCGAATTAGAAGGAATTTTAACCATAAGCCAGAAAAATAATGCGATCAACAAACTCACGGGAATGTTGCTTTACAGCGAAGGTTGCTTTGTACAGGTATTGGAAGGGGCGATGCCTTAGCGGTAGAAACCATCTATCAGAAAATAAAGCGGGACAGCAGGCATAAAAATATAATTGAGCTTGCACAAGGCCAACTTACAGAAAGAATATTTCCCTTTTGGTCGATGGGCTTTAAAGCGATATCTAACGGCGAATTGGAAAAATTTGAAGCCTATGCCAATCCTGAAGAAAATAGTTTGTGGGATAAAGATGCTGATCACCCCGCCCTCATCGTACTTAAAACATTTGCCCTGAGTAATAGGTTATAGGCACCATCAAAGCAACTTTTTGTTATCAAAAGTGTTTTTCTATGTTGAAAAAAACAACTACTATTACTATAGCAATAATAACTGTTTAAATGGCAAAGAAGATACGGAAACTTAAAATAAAGAGTAATAGAAAGTATGGTAATGTAGGCGACAGCCCCGGCATGATCCACATTGACGAAAATGCCATGAAGCCCGTTTTGCGGTTGTACTCCTACAATCAGCAGGAGGTGCAGCAAAGTGATGGCAGTAATTTTGAATCGGTATTACAACAGTTGGATGTTTGCACCAACCATACCCATTGGCTGCGTGTAAACGGCCTTGGCGATCAAAACCTGTTAGAGCAAATAGGAACCCACTTTGGTGTTAACAGGCTCGTTTTAGAAGACATTGTGAACACGCACCAACGGCCTAAATTTGATGATTACGATAACTATTTTTTTGTTACCAGCAGGCTCATTACTTATCACGAAGATGAGCTGAGCAATTGCCAGGTATCTTTTTTTGTGAAAGACAACCTCATCATCAGTTTCCAGGAAGATTACTCCAACACCTTCGAGATGATTGTTAAAAGACTGATAGGAGGCAAAGGGCTCATCAGAACAGCCGGACCGGCTTACCTGTGCTATGCCATGATGGATACGATATTCGATCTGTATTTTAGCCTGCTTAACAATTTAGGTGATATGCTGGACGATATAGAAGACCGGCTTTACGAAAACCCGGATAAATCCATCATGTACGATTCGCAGAAGGTAAAGCGTACCATGATTATGTTGAGGCGTGCCATCTGGCCTGAAAGGGATAAGGTGAACGAAATGATTCGCGAGGATATACCGCTCATTAATAAAGATGTAAAGGTTTTTTTGCGTGATGCCTATGATCATTGTATCCAGATCATCGATATGATAGAGAGCTACCAGGAAATCACTTCGAGCATCATTGATGTATACCTCTCTATTGTGAGCAACCGGATGAACGAGATTATGAAGGTACTTACCCTTATCTCGGTTATATTTATGCCCATCACTTTTATTGTAGGTGTGTTCGGAATGAACTTTGCCCGCCAGGACCCAGTTACCAACAAGGTTTTGCCCGAAAATATGCCAGAGCTCTACAGCCCGCATGGTTATACTTATTGCCTGATAGCCATGTTCGTCATAACCATAGCACAAATTTTATTTTTCTGGAAAAAAGGTTGGTTCAATCGGCTTTAAGCCGATATGCGTCGCCAGGGATGCGATAAATACTGATCATCCGGCCAATAAAAAACAAAGTTATAGTGCCATCAATATCGTCAGGATCAGCGGCCATCAAATCGGCATTTTATCATTGCTCCCCTAACAACATCAAACAAGCCGAGATTATGGCCGCAGCTTGTTTGATGTTCATCTGACCTTACTTTTTTCCGAGTACCGCTGCCGCGATTTTTAATCTGAATCTTGATGGTGGCATTGTCGCCGAAAAAAAGCCAAGCAACTTATTCATAAAGCCTGCAATAACGTGTAGCTTTCCTTTCATCATGGCATGGTAGCCTATGCGGGCAACCTTGTTAGCGTTCATCATTTTCGAACTCACCATTTTTGACTGGCCCATTTGCGCTTCATCAAAAAAACCGGTGGTGGTTGCCCCTGGTGATAGTACAGTAGCCGTTACTCCGGTGCCTTTCAACTCATATGATAACGCCTCGGTAAAATTGGCCACGAATGATTTGGTAGCGCCATAAATAGCCATATAAGGATCGGGCTGAAAAGCAGCGGTTGAAGCAATGTTCAATATACCACCGCGCTTATCCTTCACCATATCTTTGGCAAATAACCACGTAAGTTCGGTAAGCGAGGTGATGTTAAGATGGATCATCTGCTGATATTTAGCCAGGCTACGTTCCAAAAAATTCCCGTAGTCGCCAAAACCGGCGTTATTAATCAGATAATTTATTCTATATCCCCTATTGATTACTTCCTTATACAGGTTTTCTGCCGATCCGTAATCCGACAAGTCGGCTACAATATAATCGGCCTTTACCTTATAGGTTGCCTTGATCTGTTCACATAACGCGTTAAGCAAGTCTCCGCTGCGGGCTACCAGCAATACATCGTTTTTATTTTCGGCGGCAACCAGTGCAAATTCCTTGCCTATGCCTCCCGATGCTCCGGTTATCAAGATCGTATTTTTCATATCGATTGTGGTTAATATTTATTGACAGCAAAGTTGGCGACAACAGTTGTCAAAAGCATTCACATTTGGTAATAAACAGCGGTTAAATATCGCCCTTTATCCTACTCAAAGACTGTGGAGTTACGCCAAGATAAGAGGCTATATAATGGCTGGCAAACTTATGGAGCAAGTACGGCTCCTCGGCCAATAATTGCTCATAGCGTTGCGATGCTGATAGGGTGAGCAGGCTTAGCGATCTATTATGTGTAGCAATATACGCCTGCTCAGTTACCAGTTTACTTTGTTTCTCAAAATCAACATGTAAGGATGTTAGCGGGATAGCTTCTTTATAATCAATCACAATGGCTTCAATATCTGTTAGTGCCTCCACGTTTAGTTTGGAGGGCGTTTGTGTTAAAAAGCTTTGATAATCTATCGCGAAAAAGTTTTCGAAGCGGGAATGATGATCGTTAAAATGAAAATACCAGGTGAAAGTTTTGCCGGTAAAATCAGTATAGTATGAGCGCGAGCGGCCTTTAACTATAAAGATGATTTTGTCGCAGATGTTTCCCTGTAAGAGCATCAGCTCGCCCTTAACATATTGCTTAGTCCTCAGCTTTGATTCCATCACCATCCGGTTTTCTTCACTCAGACAAACAAACTGGTTCATAAAAGCTGAAAAGGTATTCATTTTATAAATATCGGTAAATTTAAGGAACTGAAATGCTTTACCTAAACTTGAATTTCACAGCGTATAATTCCATTAAACGCAGTGATAAAATCGTGATTTTACAAAATCAGATAGAAAGAACGTTTTGCTCAACCAAACAAACTACGCAGCCTTTTAAAATCTATAATCTGCTTATTTGTCCTCTGGTTGGTATCAGCGAGGGTAAAGGTTAATTGATGGCAAGCTCTATACACGCAGTAGACTTACGAAGCCTATTGTAAAGCAAGGGGTGTATAATGCTTTAAAATCTTCTCGAATAATATTTCGGGCACAAAGGGCTTGGTTAAATAATCGTCCATACCATATTGCGTAGCTTTAATTCTGGTTTCGGGCATCGCATCGGCGCTCAAGGCGATAATAGGGATATCCGGTTGGGTTTGTTTTATAATCCCGGCTGCCTCAAAACCATCCATCAAAGGCATTTGCAAATCCATAATAATCAGGTCGTAATTAGTAAGCATGGCTTTTTCAACAGCCATCTGTCCGTCGGTAGCCTGGGTAACATTGGCCTGCCAGTTTTTAAGAAATTTACTGGCTATCAAAAGGTTCATTTTATTATCATCCACCAACAAAATTTTCATCCCCTTAATACTGCTCTCCTTTTCTTTTTGGGGAACCGCTTCAGCTTCATCAACTTCCGCTTTATCAAATACAATCGAAAAACTAAACTGTGTGCCTTCGCCTATGTTGCTCACCAATTTAATGGTACTGTTGTGCAGTTCGATAAGACGCTTTGTAATAGCTAAACCTAAACCCGTACCACCATAATCGCTTTGGGTTGAATTGTATTCCTGTGTAAAGGGGTCAAATATTTTATCAATATTCTCGGGCGAAATACCAATCCCGGTATCTTCTATAATAAACTTAATGGTTACTTTATCATACCTGAGCTGTTCCAATTCCAGCTTCAAAAACACGGTTCCGTCGCGGGTAAATTTAACAGCGTTGCTCAGCAAATTGTTAAGTACCTGGCCGAGGCGCAACTGGTCGCCAATCAGGTTGGCCGGAATCCGGTCATCCAGTTTCAGTTCCAGGTATGATGAGTTAGCTTCGGCCTTGTTTTTAAACGATTGTAATATATTTTGCGCCAGCTTATTAATATTGAACGGCGTTTTATAGAGTTCCAGCTTTCCGGCCTCAATCTTATTATAATCTAAAATATCGTTAATCAGTTCGAGCAGGTTGTTACTCGAAAAACGCAGGGTATTGAGATACTCCAGCTGCCTTGGCGCCGGATTATCCTGTAGCAATAAATTGGTAGTGCCGATTACCGCATTCATCGGCGTACGAATTTCGTGGCTCATGATAGAAAGGAATTCTGATTTGAACCTGGACGATTTTTCGGCATTCTCTTTGGCTATAATCAGAGCCTCGCGCGCTTTCTTAATATCCGTAATGTCTTCGCCTATGCTGGTTGTTTCAACAATCTTCCCAAACTCATCATGGGTAACAGTATTTTTCCAGCTGATGATGCGTTGCTTGCCGTTCCGGCATATAATTGGGCTGGTATGCTGCGCATAAAAACTATCGCTGTCCAGCCATTGCCTAAATTGGTCCTGCAATTTGGCCGGTACAAAGTTATCTGCCCAGTTCATACCTATCAAGTCAACCTTATCATAGCCTATAATATCGGCCAGATGTTTGTTACAAAAAACGATGTCGCCTTGTTTATCCAGCGTAACTGCAGCCAGGTTAACGGTTTCCAGTACATTCTTATATTTGTTCTCTGCGCGCTCAAAGTCAAATTCTATTTTCTTTCTGTCGGTCTGGTCCTGCAGAGTACCTAAAATACTTTTGATAGCACCGTCCTTAGCCAGTGTTTTACCCACAATTAAACTTAAATATTTCAGTTTGCCTTCGGGCGTTATAATACGGTATTCAACAAACGAGCGGACAATTTTTAAATGATCCTTAAAAATGCCGGCAACGTTTGGCCTGTCATCAGGATGTACAAAAGATAATAGCAGTTTAAAATGATCTTCATGTTTCACCTGCTCTTTGTCCAGTTCGTAAATACGGTACATCTCGTCAGACCAAGCGAGGTTATTGAGGATGATATCCCACCTCCAGCCACCAATTTTTGCGATAGCCTGTACCTGCATCAACTCAGCCTCATTTTTTCGGATGGTTTTATGCGCAAGGATGCTATCGGTAATATCCTGAACAATCCCTGCCATTTTAACCACCTTGCCCTGCCCATCCTTAACCGGATAGCCGCTTACTACTTTAAAATATTTCAAATTGCCTTTAGGAGTAATCAGCCTGTGCTCAAACTCGTTTAAGGGGTTATCGCCCAGATTAGCAAAATACAGCTGAGCCTTTTCACGGTCTTCCGGATGAACCAAACTGATATAATAATTCAGTTTGCTGCGGTCTGGAGGGATATCAGTTACTTCCAGGATGGAAAATAAATTATTAGACCATGAAATGTCCCTGCCTGATACATGTGTCCACCAGCTTCCTATTTTGGCCACAATCTGCTCATTATAAAGCACCAGTTCGTTCTCTTTCAACTTACTGGTTGTTGTTTTCAGCTCGGTAATATCAGTTAAAGTAAGCGTAAAGTTGCCTGTAAACTGCAAATCGTCGGTGAAAACCGGCGCAATAGTAGCGTTGTACCAAAAGTCGTTACCAAACAAACCCTGAAATTCAAACCTAAGGGGTTTAAGTGTTTTAGTGGCTGTTTTAGCCATATTACTCAAACCGGGTATTTGCAGATCGGCCAGGGTTTTGCCAACCAATTGTTCCGCATCAGCGGCAAGAGCATCATCATACTGGCACCATACATTGGTGCATATTTTGTTTTTATTAAACTCGATAACCAGATTTGAATTTCCGGCGATTAAACTTTGTTTTGAAAAAACATTTTTCTCCAACAGATCGTTAGCTTTAACCAAAGCGTCTGTTTTTTCGATCATCAAGGTTTTCATTTTGATGTATCGTAAAATGTAGGACCGCCTTAGCAAAAAAAGCAAACCACACAACACTGAAAAGATGGCTATAGACACCAGCATTACAGGTATTTCTGAAATTAAACTTTGGGAAAAAGCAAAAGCTCCGGCAAAGGCAATTAAATTAACAGCAATAAGGGATAGTAATTCAAAAAACCGCCGGCAAAAAAAACTCACCAATAACAAACTAACCAGCGAACCAAAAAAATACTCGCCGGTAAAATTATTGCTACCAAGCAAATAACAATTATTGATGGCTAAAAATACGATCAGCGCAAAATAAGCCGCAAACTTATATACTTTGTTATCGTTATAAAATGACACTAAAAAAGCAACCAGACAACAACCACAGGTAAATGCACGTAACGCAAGCGGATCCCACGACTGTGGGGCGTAATTAAGATACAGAAAATGAAATACTATATTTAAAAAGCAAATAATGATAAAAAACAAACGGTAAAAGTCTTTATCGTTATCTGCCTTTAATAGTCTGTCTAAACTCAAAAACATGGCGTTGATGGGGTATTATTGGCAAATATTAGCTATACTTGTTCAGTAAAATCAATTTAAAATTTTACATTTCAAAACAAATCTAATCAATAAAAGTACACAGATTTATTTACATTTGCCAACAACAACCAATTTACATGTCAGAAATAATACAACTAAAAATCGGCGATAAAACTTATGACCTACCGGTTATACAAGGTACCGAAGATGAAAAAGCGATTGATATTTCAAAACTGCGTGACCTAACCGGGTATGTAACTTTAGATGTTGGTTATAAAAACACCGGCGCCACCAAAAGTGCAATTACTTTTTTGGATGGCGAAGCAGGTATTTTAAAATACAGAGGCTATCCTATTGAACAACTGGCTCAAAAATCTACTTTTTTAGAAGTTGCCTATTTACTGATATACGGCGCCTTGCCCACTAAGGATCAAATCCAGAACTTTCAAAAGCAAATCAATAACCATACTTTGGTTCATGAGGATCTTAAAAAGTTTTTTGATGGCTATCCGTCAAACTCCCATCCTATGGGACAACTTACCGGCTTGATCAGCTCCCTATCTGCTTTTTATCCGGAGTCGTTACATTCGAACCAGACACCGGATGAGATTAATGAGACCATCATTAAGTTGTTGGCTAAAATGACTACCATCGTATCCTGGATCTATAAAAAATCGTTAGGCCATCCGGTAATATATCCTCAAAAAAGGTTCGACTATGTAACCAATTTTCTGTACATGACCTTTGGCCAGCGTACCGAGGAGGTTACTATTGACCCGGTTATTGTTGAGGCCATGAACGTATTGCTGATTTTACATGCCGACCATGAGCAAAATTGTTCTACATCAACGGTGCGCATTGTTGGCTCGTCTGAAGCTAACTTATATTCATCAGTAACTGCCGGTATTTCAGCCTTGTGGGGCCCGCTGCATGGCGGCGCTAACCAAGCCGTTATTGAGATGCTCGAAACCATTAAGGCCGATGGCGGTGATACCGACAAATGGATTAACAAAGCTAAAGATAAAAATGATCCTTTCCGCCTGATGGGTTTTGGGCACCGGGTTTATAAAAACTTTGACCCTCGCGCCAAGATCATTAAAAAAGCCTGCGATGATATTTTAGAAAAGTTAGGCATTGATGATGAGGTACTTGATATTGCTAAAAAAATAGAAGAGATAGCACTGAAAGACCCCTATTTTATTGAGCGTAAATTATATCCTAATGTTGACTTTTATTCGGGTATTATATACCGCGCTTTAGGTTTCCCTACCGAGATGTTTACCGTGCTGTTTGCATTGGGCCGTTTACCGGGATGGATTGCTCAATGGAAAGAAATGCGGGAGAATAAAGAGCCCATTGGCAGGCCGCGCCAAATATACATAGGCGAAACAGACCGCGACTATGTGGATATTGAAAACAGATAGTATACAATACCCCCTATACTTGATAGCCCTCGATTTTATCGGGGGCTTTTTTTTGAAAAAATTAAGAAAAAACGAAACAATCATTACAGACTTCCCGTTTAAAAATCAATAATATTTTTCTAACGAATTTGCCCCTCGGAGCAGTTCCTGAAAAAAGACTGACTTGATATAAAAAAGAAAGCACATACAGCTCTTACTGCATGTGCTACTATAATAATTAACTGACTTCATTTAAGCAATGAAAAACTATAAAGAACTAAAGAGTATTTTTATATCCACCTATCACTGTCCTAACGCCTCATTAAATTTCTAATTAAAAGTATAATTACGATTACCAAGGTCACAATTAATAAACCAAAGCCAGTAACTAACAGTATATCCATTTTATTGGAACGACTTCTAATCCCCTCGCCTATTTATCGTAAGTGAGCCCTTCGGTCTCAATTTATCATCCATCTATAGTCACCAGTACCATTCAGGACCATCAACCTATAAAAAAACATCCCTATCCCAGGCGGGATGCTGATTTATTGTTATTAACTGACTTCATTTTAACGCAATGAAAACGATAAAGAACTAATTAGAAATACCTGGTTATTTCAATAATACAAATAACTATATAGCATAAATTTGTTGTGGTTAATTACTTACAATACAACGCAATACCATGCCATTTATTTTATTTAAGGGCTTTATAAGCCTGCAAACCACTATCTAAAAATTTCAAGTAACTTATAGGATCGTAGTCGGCTCCGCCGGGCGGAACCAATAAATTACCGCTGTTATCAAGCAAAACATAAAACGGCTGCGAGTTGGCCTGGAACCTTGATGCTTCCAGATAGCTCCACTTATTACCTATGGTTTGAATATGTTTACCCTGAGGCGTGGTAGTTTGCTCGGCGGCGGCTAAGTCGGTTTTATCATCCACATAAAGCTGAATCAGCACATAGTCTTCGTTAATCCTTTGGTAAACATCCTTATTGGTCCATACGTTGGCTTCCATTTTGCGGCAATTTACGCAAGCGTGGCCCGTAAAATCAATCATTACCGGCTTGTGCACCTTAGTGGCGTAGGCCATTCCCTCATCATAATCAAAATAAGGGTTTAGCCGCGCGGGCTTGTCAAACAACTCCGAATATTTGTGGGGCTTTTGATCAGCCTGGGCTGTGCTTGACTGGCTTGTACCGCCACTGTTTAAAGATGCTGTGTACAGATCGAAATCCTGCGTTGACTGAGGGGGTAAAAAAGCCGAAATTGATTTTAGCGGCGCTCCCCATAAACCGGGCACCATATAAACCGTGAATGCCAGGATAACAATAGATAAAAATAACCGCGGTACAGATATATAAGGCAATGGGCTATCATGACTGAAGGCTAATTTACCCAACAGGTATAAACCCATCATGGCGAAGATAACGATCCACAATACCAGGAATATTTCACGATCAAACCACCTCCAGTGGTAAGCCAGATCCACGTTGCTTAAAAACTTTAGCGATAAAGCCAGCTCTAAAAATCCTAAAACTACCTTTACACTGTTTAGCCAGCCCCCCGATTTGGGTAACGACTGCAATAAACTTGGGAACATGGCAAACAACACAAACGGAACCGATAAGGCCAGCGCAAAACCGAACATTCCGATTGCCGGCCCCAATAAGGCGCCTGTGGTTGCAGCCTGTACCAGCAGTGTACCAATAATAGGCCCTGTACAGCTAAACGACACCAACGCCAGGGTAGCCGCCATAAAAAACAGCCCGGCCATTCCGCCTTTGTCGGAATTTTGATCCATTTTATTAACCCATGAACTGGGCAGTGTAATTTCGAAAGCACCGAGGAAAGATGCCGCGAATACCACCAGCAACAGGAAAAAGAAAAAGTTAAAAATACCGTTTGTTGATAAACTGTTAAGCGCATCGGCACCAAAAACAACGGTTACCAATAAGCCCAGCACTACGTAAATTACAATAATGGATAGGCCATAGGTTAGCGCCTTACTTACCCCGTTTCCTTTTTTCTCGCCGCTTTTAGTAAAGTAACTCACGGTGAGCGGTAGCATCGGGAAAATACATGGCATCAGGATAGCTGCAAAGCCACCCAATAAGCCCGCGATAAAAATAGCCCAAAGCGAACGCTTTTCTTCTTTTTTAACCACGGCTTTACTTTCGGCCTTCACTACTGCCTTCTGCACCTGCTGTTTAGCTGTGTCGGCAGTTTTAACCTCAGGCTTGGCAGTATCAGGAGCGGCGGGTGCAAATTCTACTCCCGCAGTTGACACTGTATCCTGGCTATAGGCATTTACCGCTGTACCGAACAACAATGTTGCGGCTAACAACAACAATAAGGGTATAAATTTCAACTTGAATGTCATTACTTAGTTAACAGGTATGCTAAAGTCAATATCTTCTGGTGGCAGGCATTGTTTATCATTACAGGTCATGTACTCTAACTTGCCCTTAACTGTGGCTTTGCTACCTTTCAGTTTTATCTTTTGTTGAAATATAACCGAGTTTTGAAAAAAGCTCACATCCATATTAAAAACCTTTTCGTTACGTGTAATGGGGGTAGGCTCAATGGTTTTACCAATTACGGTATACTCTTTTGATGCCGGGAAGGTAAATGTAGTTTTAACCGGCCCACCTTCTTTTACCGTTTGCGAATATAAGTGCCAGCCTTCATCAATAGTAGCTTTCATAAATACTACCGCTTCGCCATTTTTAAGTTTTTTAGCGGCATAGCTCCATTTTACCGGAGTAAGAATTTGAGCATGTAAACTTGTGGCCGACAGCAACACAATGGCCGCAATTATTATTTTTTTCATGTGATATAAATTTGGATAATTAAGAGCCGAAAATTTCTTTTAGTTTTTGATTTAATGCTTCGCCGCGCAGGTTTTTCGCTATAATTTTACCGGTTGGATCAATCAGGTAGTTTTGGGGAATAGAGCGGATGCCGTATTGTTTGGCAACTTCGTTATTCCAGAACTGAAGGTCAGATACCTGAGTCCAATCTAAGCCGTCAGCCTTAATTGCTGCCAACCAATCGTCTTTTTTACCCGGACGATCTAACGACACACCCAACACGGTAAAGTTTTTAACCTTATATTGCTGATAAGCTTTTACTACATTAGGGTTTTCGCCGCGGCAAGGGCCGCACCAGCTTGCCCAAAAATCAAGCAACACATATTTCCCGCGGAAATCGCTTAGCTTAACAGGCTTGTCGTTCACATCATTTTGTGTAAATACCGGGGCCATGGCTCCGATGGAAGTAGCTCTTGCTGCCTCTATCAATTTAGCAAACTCGATTCCGGATGTGCTACTGCGGATACCTGCGGATAAGCCTTTAAAAATCGGCTCAATTTTAGGCACATCCATACTTGGGCCGGCAATTTCACCTAAGGCAGCCAAGCTTAAATAAGAGTCCGGATGCTGGCTGATGTACTTGTATTGCAAAGCTTCTTTTTCTTCCTCTGCTTTATTATACCTGGCTTCCAGTTGTTTATTAAACTCAGGGTCTTTGCGCTTATCGTTCGAAGCAGCCATATAATCAGCATTAACCTCATTCATTTGCTGTATGGGCAAGCTGATAAACTTGTTGTAAGCTATATTTTCTGTATTAAGTTTCGATCCTGCAATAACAGCCTTCTTTACCGAATCTTTTGATGTTAAAACAATATTTCCTTTTTCAATAAACATGCTTAAAACATCAGCGTCGCGGCCTAATTTGCGTATTCCAACACCTTGATGATCCAACACCAGTTGGGCACGCATCGGCTCGGTGGCTGTACCTTTAAATTCAAAAGCTCCGTTAGTCACAACAGCCGAATCAAGTATGGTTTTGCCTGCAGCCCTGTAATTTAAATAAGCCATAGCTGGCTTACTCTCTGCGCCAATTTTGCCCGTGATGCTAAATTGGTTGCTTTGGGCAAATACCGTTACCGGGATAGCTGCTAAAGCCGTTAAAATTGCTTTCTTCATTTTTAATTATTGTTGTTATGTAAATGGTTGTTTAATCTGCTAATGGGATGATAACCTGTAAACGTAATTTCCGACGACAAATATCCATCTTTAACGGTTTCTTCTCTCATCAAGTCTGTACTTAAGTATTTTTTATTGTCATCGCAAAGCAAAGTTACAATAGTTGCGTTATCGCCCATCTCTTCTTTCAATTTAATAGCGCCTATTACATTGGCTCCAGAAGATATACCTACCGCTAAACCTAACTGCCGGGCTAACTTTTGCGCCATGATGATGGCGTCGCCATCATTGGCTTGTATTACCTGGTCCAATTCGTTCAGCTTCACAATAGCCGGAATAAACTCGTCCGAGATACCCTGAATACGGTGACTGCCCACTTTATACCCCGTAGTTAAGGTAGGCGATTCGGCAGGTTCCAACGGATGGATTTTAATATCCGGATTCATGCTCTTTAAATATTTGCCTATCCCCATAATAGTGCCGCCTGTACCTACACCCGCTACAATAGCATCAGGCATTTTGTTAACGCTCACCAATTGTTGCCAAATTTCTTTGCCGGTTGTTCTTTCGTGCGCCTCGGCATTATACAAATTTTCAAATTGCCTTGGTAAAAAAATATTTTCCATTTCGCGAGCCATATACTCTGCCAGCTCAATACTGCCTAAAAAGCCACCTTGCTCCTTGCTGATCAAAATCACCTCGGCACCCATGCTGCGTATAATGTCAATCCTCTCCTTACTTAACCAGTTGGGCATAATAATTTTTACGGTGTGCCCTAAAGCTTTACCTATGGCTGCAAAAGCAATTCCGGTATTACCGCTTGTAGCCTCTACAATCGTATCTCCTGGTTTAACCTTGCCATTCAGGTAGGCGCGGTACATAATATACAGGGCCATCCTATCTTTAACGCTACCGGTAAGATTATAATGTTCACATTTAACGTAAATGCTCCCCGGCTTGCCTTTATATTCATATTGCAACTCAAGCATTGGCGTATTACCTACCAGATGCCACAGGTTTTCGAACTTTTTTTCCAGGCTTAAATCTAAACCCATTAGTATGATATCGTCCACAGAAACTTAAATTATTATATGGTAAATCTCCCCATATATATAATTATTAGCAATCATTTTGCTGAAATCCGTAAATTTTCCGGATATTTAACTTTCAATTGGTTTTTTTCCTGATTTAGACGAATTTTATTTAGTTACATTGTATAATTTTCCAATCCCAAATACTTTTAATGATGACAATCACGGGTTTAGATGCTACCGATATCGAAATTTTAAAACTTTTACAGAAAGATGCTCTTCTAACCAATAAAGAAATCTCGTTTAAACTCCGCAAATCTATAGCAACGATACATGAAAGGATCAGGCGCTTAAAAGAACAAGGCTATATCAACCGGGTGGTAGCTTTGCTTGACAGGACTAAGATTGATAAATCGCTTATCGCCTTTAGTCAGGTGCTCTTAAACGGCCACACGGCAAATACTTTATATCAGTTTGAGCAGGAAGTAGTTAAATTTCCGGAAGTAATGGAATGTTTCCAGATGACGGGCACATTTGATTTTTTACTGCGTATTGCCACCCGTGATATGGATGCCTATCATCATTTTTACCGGAACAAATTAGCTACTTTACCCAACATCACGTCGATACAAAGCTTTTTTGTATTATCTGAAACGAAAAGCGACACCGCATACCCCTTATAATTAAATAATTACCGTTTCTATTTGACGCAATACTAAGAAATTGAAACTAAAGACTCGGGGCCAAGGCATCAACGCCCCCAACCTATCCTTTTTTGATATAAGTTTTAGGGTCAATGGCTGCCGGCGACCATCCTTTAAAAAACTCCATTACCCTGGCCTTACTATGCCCTTCGCCCTGCTCAAGGTAGGCGGAGTTTTGGGTATGTAAACGGTTGCCCTTATCGTCCAACACTACAAAAACCGGAAAGCCAAAGCGTTGCGGATAACCTAAACTTGCCAAAACGGCCGCGTTTTTATTCTCACTGCTATAATTTACGTGTACTACAACGTAATTGTCCGTCATGTATCTATTCAAATCCGGGTCGGTAGTTACCAGGTTATTAAATCGTAAACACCACACACACCAGTTGCCTCCAATTTGCAGCAATACATTTTTATGTGCTATAGCCGCTTGTTTTACCGCCGCTTTAATATCTGCCTGAGCATCAGCAGCAGGGTTATATAATTTAACAGTGTCTTTGTTTTGAGCTTTAAGCCCCATGCACATGGCGGTAAACAAACAAATTAATAAGTATTTTTTCATGTTGCGGTATTGATTGGTTAAAAATACAAAACCTGTTGTTATAGCATACAAGCCCAAGCCTAAATTAGTGTCTGATATCAAATTAAAAAAGGCCGCCCCGGTATGGTGTGACCCCAAAAAGTTGGACAGTTTACAAAATTAAGTTTTTTGTACGAGAGCTCGGTATTCCACCGGGCTCTTTCCATTTAACCTGTTTTTTATTCTTTCATTGTTATAGTAATGAATGTATTCTTTTAACGAAGTTATAAATTCTTCCGCAGTTTCAAAGCTCTGTTTGTACAGTAATTCTGTCTTTAAGATCCCAAAGAAGCTTTCGGCCAAGGCATTATCCAAGCAGTTTCCCTTTCTGGACATGCTTTGAATAATTCCATGTTTTTCCAAAGCCTTTCTATATCCATAATGTTGATATTGCCACCCTTGGTCAGAGTGAAAAATAAGTCCCCTTATATCTTTCACTTTATCAAAAGCCTCATATAACATTTCATCTATCATCTGCATATTTGGAGATTTTGAAATACTATAAGAAATGACTTCCCCGTTGAACATGTCAATTATAGGAGATAAATAGATCTTCTCCCCTTTAATGTTCATCTGAGTGACATCCGTAGCCCATTTCTGATTAGGCAGATTTGCCTCAAAATCCCTTTCAAGTACATTAGGGGCAATTTTACCAACCTCACCTTTGTATGAGCGATAACTTACTTTCCTGATATTGCATTTTAGGCCTAATGTTCCCATCAATTTTTGGACAGTCTTGTGATTTATGCTATAACCCCGGTTCTTCATTTCGGCGGTGACCCGCCGATAACCATATCTGCCTTTATGCAAGTGGTATATACTTGCGATCTCTTCTTTTTCATGCTTGTATTTATCATCATTTAGGCGCTTGCGATGATAATAAAATACAGAACGAGCCATCTGTTTGCAATCCAATAGAATTGAAACATCATGTTCGGGCCTTAGTTCTTCGATGGCTTTTGCCCACTCATGCGTTCGCGGGCTTCTTTTTCCTTGACTAAGGCCGTGACTTTTTTTAATAGTGCGTTCTCCGCCCGCAAACGGCTATTTTCCGCCTGGAGCTTCTCTACTTCTGTTTCAGGTTCAAGCTTCTTTGATCTTCCCATGCATTTAGGTGGTCGTCCAGGATTCTTTTGCTGGTATAGTACTGCATATCCCTCAACCCGTACTGATCTTACCCAGCGCTCTAAAGCAGTCTTGCTTAATCTATATTCCAGAACAACCTGATTTAAAGGTACTTTTTTTTCTATGACAAGCCTTACAACTTCTTCTTTGAAATCAGGCGTGGGCTTGACGTTAGGTTGTTTGAGCAGCCCACTTTCGCCATAAAGATCATATTTCCGAACCCATTCCAATATCATGCCTTCACGGATATGGCGTTCGCGGGATATCCGTAGAATCGGCTTTCCCTTTCTTACTTGAGAAACTACATCAAGTTTCTCTTCAAATGTGTGCTTTGACATAAATAATAAACCCCAAAAGTTTTTGTCTAACTTTTGGGGTTCACTTCAGTAAACACACGGGCCAGCCTTTATAATTTATCTCCAGTGGCCGCTCACCCAAACAGATCCACCGCGTACATTATCCCAGTGGCCGGGCATCCAAACATGCCCCCTTCTTTCGTGTACATAATGTGGGTGCACATATACGTAACGGCGGCCTTCCCATCGCCATTCACCCGGAATCCATATGGCACCCCGGTACGGAGCAACCGGCCTTACAATTACAGGCTCTACCGGCCTAGTGCGTACAAAAACCCTTACCTGCGCATTACTTGCTATTGCTGTTGTTATCAGAATGGTGAATACCATCAGAAATTTGCTTATCGTTTTCATAATAATATGTATTTATTAATTGAACTAAAGCAAAAGCCGAAGGTTTATTGGGCCATATGTTAAGAGATGTTAAATCTGCACTTCAACGTTCTCTTTTTTCAGCATATCGGCAATAATCATTTCGGCATGGATGCGCGAATTTTCAATAAACCACAAATGTGTATCCATACCGCCGCAAACTACACCAGCCAGGTAAACGCCCGGCAGGTTAGTGGTTTCCATCGTGAGCGGGTTATATTGGGGCAGCAATTTTTCATCAGCCGAAAGCTGAATGCCCAGCCGCTTTAGAAAAGTAAAGTTGGGTTTATAGCCGGTCATGGCCATTACAAAATCGTTCGGAATGGTAACTATTCCATCTGGTGTTTGAATATCCACCTCGTACTCCCGGATAGCGACTACCGACGAATTAAAATAAGCCTTTATGGTGCCCTCTTTAATCCGGTTAATAATATCGGGCCTCACCCAATATTTAACCCGGCTGCTAATTTCGTTATCCCTAACTACCATAGTTACTTCGGCGCCTTTACGGTAAGTTTCCAGCGCCACATCAACCGACGAATTGCTGGCACCCACCACCAGCACCTTTTGCAGGGCATAGTAATGCGGGTCTTTATAGTAGTGTTTTACTTTAGGCAATTGCTCGCCCGGCACATTCAAATCAACAGCCACATCATAAAACCCGGTAGCTATAATAATATACCTGGCCTGGTAGGTTGCCTTAGACGTGTTAATGGTATAGCCATCGGCTCCGTGCGCCATGCCTTTTACCTCCTCAAACAGTTGTACCGGTAAATGATTAGAAGTTGTTACCCGGCGGTAGTACTCCAGCGCCTCGGCCCGGGTGGGCTTTACATTGTTTGATACAAATGGGATGTTGCCTATCTCCAGCTTCTCGGAAGTGGAAAAAAAAGTCATCGTTGCCGGATAATTATACAGCGAATTAACCAGGCAACCTTTATCAACAATAACAAAGGACAGCCCGGCTTTTTGAGCTGCCAGTCCGCAGGCTAAACCAATCGGACCGGCACCTATGATGAAAATATCAAGCATGGTATACTAATTTAAAACAATCAGGCTAAAACGTCCTGAAACTCTTCAACCTTATCTATAATCGCTTTGGCGAAAGGGCAAAGCGGAACTATTTTAATATGATTAGCCCGCGCGTATTCCACACCTGCCCTAACCAATTGCATACCAACATGTTGCCCCTGTAATTCATTAGATACCTCGGTATGATAAATGATCATCTGATCGCCCGACATGCCATAGGCCATTTCGGCAACCCAATGTCCATCCTTTTCTACATAAAAAGCGCCGCGATTATTTTTCTCTTCCCGTTCAACCTTCATAAATAAAATGTTTTATTGAGGGCAATTTAGCAATAAGTTTACATTTGAGCACCGCCGACAGGTAATTTGAAGCTATAGCATACGGAAAATAACAAACAGGTTACCAAACACCTAATCAAGTTATATTATTGGGGTGTTCCCTGCCGGGCCGCGCTTTCCGTTGCAAGTCCTCATTGCGCTCCGCTTCATTCCGGACTTTACACTGCAATCGCTAACACGGTGTTTAATCATAACCTCAGCAGCGGTACCTGTCATCTCTTTATCCGTTACCGTAATAAAGTTATTACTGCCGGTAAGCGGAACAGTATACTTTACCCTTGGCTTTTCTTTTGATGGGTTGCGCAGGCTGGCAAACTACTGTTTAATTGCAGCTTCCATGTTATTCACGTTGATATCTCCAACAACAATCAAAGCCTGTAGGTCTGGCCGGTACCAATCCTTATAAAACCTTGCAATGGCCGAAGGTTTAAAATTGTTCAGCACAGTGTCCAGGCCAATTGGGATACGCCTGGCATAGCGCGAATTAGCTAATAGAACAGGCCAGTAAACCTGTTGCATCCTTTCGCCCGCGCCTTTGCCCAGCCTTTTTTCTTCCAGCACCACGCCCCGTTCTTTATCAATCTCCGCCGGATCAAGCGTTGCTTCACTGGCCCAGTCGCGCATAATCTTCAGGCCTCCCTTTAAAAGTTCAGGATTGTTTGACGGAATTGGTAACTGGTAAACCGTTTCATCAAAACTGGTATAGGCATTCAGGTCGGCCCCGAATCTGATTCCCGACTTTTGCAGGTAATTAACCAGCTCGTTTTTAGGAAAATGTTTGGTGCCGTTAAAGTTCATGTGTTCCATAAAATGGGCCAGGCCGCGTTGGTCTTCATCTTCCAGTACCGAACCCGCCTTATTGACCAGGTACATGATTACCCTGTTTTTGGGTTCTTCGTTATGACGAATATAGTAAGTAAATCCGTTGGCAAGTTTTCCGGTTCTTACCGCCGGATCTTGTGGCAGAGTTGCCGCTGTCTTGTTATTGCGTACACTCTTTACCGGGGGTTGCCCGAATATTATGGCAGGGATAAACAGGAAGAGTAACAGTAAATAGCGTAGTGTGTTCATTTGCTTTGTTAATGAGCTGGTTTGTTTTTTTATATCGTTTGTAACAACGATATAAATCAGGTGACTTATTTGAACAAAACACTTGCAAGTGTTTTGTTCAACTCATCCCCGCGAAGGTTCCTGGCGATAATTTTTCCGGTAGGGTCCAATAAAAAATTAGATGGGATTGCCTGGATGTTTAATAGTTTGCCTACTTTTCCGTCGTTATCAATTAGATTGGTCCAAACAAGGCCATCTGCTTTAATGGCCCTGAGCCATGAGGCTTTTTGAATGTCAGACGATACACCCAACACTTCAAAATTATTTTGGTGATATCGCTGATAAGCTTTTTTTACATTAGGATTTTCAGCACGGCAGGGGTTACACCAACTTGCCCAAAAATCTACCAGAACATATTTCCCCCGGAAACTTTTAAGCGAGAGCACTTTGCCGCTGGTATCGCTCTGCGAAAAGTCCGGGAGCTTTTTTCCGATAGCGAAAGCGCTTTCCTTAATCAGCGTTGCCCCTAATTTTCTACCTAAACCAGTTTTACGGATAGCTGGGTTAAGCTTCGCGAAAAGAAATTGCGTTTTTTCGTAGGGCAGGCCATGGCGCTGGCTTTCAGACAACAGAAAAAGGCTGAAATAAGAAGCGCGATGTGCTGTGATAAACCTTTGCTCGGCCGCGTGCAGTAAAACATCTAACGAATCTATGCGGTCAGAAATCCGCCCCGTTTTCTCAATGATGGTTGCCTGATCGCGGGTGCTGTCAAGTTTTTGATCTTCCAACCTGATATAAGCCCTGAACAGACTATCGGATTTTTCTGTGATAGCAGCAGTGCTGCTATCATAGGCCTTCATCTGTTTATTGAGGGCTGAACTTACCGTTTCCAGCCTGATCTGCGAATCAACTTTAAATACCACATTGGCAACCCCTTTTTCAATAAATAACCTAAACACTTTTATAGTGTCTTTCCCCTTAACTTTCAGCCTGAAGGTGATGGATGCAATATTGGGTTCTGCTATTTTTCCTGTAAATTTAAAATAATCGTTTTTGATGCTTACTGAATCGTAAGTTGCCGTATTCCTATAAATGTTGAGATATGCCTTGACAGCCTGTTTTTTATTGATCCCGGTTATCTGGCCTTTGATAAGATATGTCCCCTTAGCTACCTGTGCACTGGCAAAAGCGGGAAGGCAGAAAAAGGCTATTACAATCGATTTTATATTCATTTGGATGTATTCCTCTACTTGATTTTAAATAAAAATTATTGTTAAGCGTGATTGCCTAACTATCATGATGAAATCTATTGATAGCCGGGGTTTTGTGTCAGTTCGTTATTATTCTGTATTTCTATTCTCGGGATGGGGTATAAGGCATCGGTAGCTTTCCAGGTGGTTGGCTTGTTCGCCTTCATAACGGCATCGAGCTGGCCAAGCCGTTTCAGGTTGAGCCAGCGGTCGCCCCATTCAAAACAAAGCTCTACCCGCCGTTCCTGCCCTATTGCAGAAAGCAATGACGGGGCATCGGCTGCTTTTGTATTACCCAAACCGGCCCTTCCACGAATCACGTTGATATCCGCCTGCGCGCCACCAATGTCTCCCTGTTGCGCTCTTGCCTCGGCCCGGATGAGGTATTGCTCTGCAAGCCGAAACACCATCGTGTATTCCTGGTAATTAGCAGTGAAACTACCGTCCAGTTTGTATTTGTTGATGTAATAAGCATTTGCCGTAGCTGAATATCCAACGTAGTTGATACTGCGGAGATCTCCGGCTTCGAATGCTGAGATTAGGTTGGTAGGCGGCTGTTGAGACACCAGGAAGTAAGCATAATCCCCCAAAGTGTAACCGCCCAGCGCCGAGCCATAGCTGTTCCAAAACTGCCAGATTGCTTCTTTACTATCTGCGTGAAAGATATTCATGACTGCCGGATCAGCGGCCATCTTCCCGAGCGCGTAAACCGCATTATGGTTGATAACCTCGCCTGATTTCGCCGCGGCATCTGCCCAGTCGCCAAGGTAAAGGTAAACCCTGGCCAGCATCGCTTTGACTACCCATTTATTTGCCCTGAACCGGCCCGCTGTGGGATAGTCGTCACCCAGATTACTTTCCGCGCTAAGCAGGTCTTTCAGAATTTGCTGGTAAACGAGGGCGGTTGCTGTCCGCGGTAATACCGACGATGTTTTGTAAGCCGTCGAGGTGACTAATGGTACATCTCCGAAAAAGTTAACGAGGTAAAAGTAGGCGAAAGCGCGGAGGAACTGCGCCTCGCCTGTGCATTGCTTTTTTTTCTGCGCAGTCATTCCCTGGGAGGCCGCTGCACCCTCCATAATGGAGTTGGCAATATAGACCACGTTATAACTATCTCCCCAAAATCCATTAGTCTGCGCATTACTCGGATCAAGCTCATTATTATACATCGAAATATAACCTGTGCTGAAGCCATTGGGATTAGGAACAAGCTCATCAGCGGAAAGCCCGGTACTGAGCGGGATGTCTGAACTATAACTAATGCTATTGGACAGCGTAGCGTATAGCCCGACGAGCACGCTGTCTGCCGACGCGTCACTGGCATAAACCTGGTTTGTTGTTCTGATGTATTCCGGGCTAACTTCCAATATTTTTTTACAGGAACTCATAGTAATCATCACGATTAAGCCGAGGTAAAATACAGGCATTACAGCCGATATCTTGATTTTATTAGTGATCTTATTGTGTAATTTCATGTTTTAGCAAATTAGAATGTCGTGCGTAAACCAAACGTAATTGTGCGCAGTGTGGGCATACTGGTACCGGTTTCGGGATCGAGCCCCGGATAACTTGTAACCGTGAAAATATTATTGCCCATGGTGTAAAGGCTTAAATTCTGCATACCTAACCTGGCCGCCAAAGTTCGGGGGAAGCTATAGCTTAGCGATAAGCTGGATAAGCGTAGGTAAGATGCATTGTACATGGACGCAGTGCTGGAGTTATATTCGCTAACGACATTTGAGTTTGTGGTGTAAGCCGGAATGGAAGTTACATCACCCGGTTGCTGCCATCTCCCCAAAACAACCGATGGTTGATTACGAATATCCGAACCCAGGCTTAAGTAGGTAAAATACTTTTTCCCCGTCTCCTTAAAGCTGAAGAAAATATCCAGTTGGAAATTCTGGTAACTGAAACTGTTGTTAAACCCACCGTAGTAGGACGGAAGGTTATTGCCTATCGACGCATAATCTTCAGGATACGTGATCACACCGTCCTTGTTAATATCATCGACATGGAGGATTCCCGTTTTGGGATCTACTACAGGGTTTCGGTAACCCCATATTAAGGAAACCGACTGTCCGATTGTGTAGATATCGGCGTAACTTGAACTTGCGAGGTTCGGGAAGGCGAGAAGCTTATTCCGGGCTACGGTTAGGTTAACGGCGGTTGACCATTTAAAGTCCTTATTTTTTATCGGAACGGCATTTAATTGGACCTCCCAACCGGTATTCTGTATGGTGGCGTCCAGATTCTGTACTACAGACGACAGGCCGCTTTGGGTGGCTAATGGATAGGATACCAATTGGTTGCTGGAAATATTTCTATAGTAATCAATACTCAAGGTTATCCTATCCTTCAAAAAGCCCAGGTCCAGGGCGGCATCCAGTTTTTTGTTAACTTCCCATTGATAGCCAGGATTATACAGGTTGTTAGGGTATAATCCCGCCGTTTGATAATTAGCATAGGTTTTAACGTAGTTAACAAAATACTGATAATCGCCAACGTTGTCGTTGCCTGTTATACCGTAGCTACCCCGTATTTTTCCGAAGCTCAAAACGGGCAGGTTTTCTTTAATCCAGGCTTCTTCGGTAAAGATCCAGGCGGCCCCCGCTGACCAAAAATTACCAAACTGCCTGTCCGGACCGAAGCGTGAGGAGCCATCCCGGCGTAATGTTACATTTAACAAGTATTTCTGGTCGTAATCATAACTTAACCGCGTAAACCCAGAAAGGATCTTGTACTTACTGGCTGTGTTTAACGTATCGATGATCCCCGCTGCCGATATATTTTCCAATTGGTTATCATTTTTATACTGATAACCTGTCAGCCGGTGTTCGCTGGAAGAATTATAGATAAAAGTACCGCCAACCAGTGCATGAAAGTTGCTCTTTCCCACGTTGAGTACATAGTCGGCCTGCGGTTCCATTGATTTTGAACTGTTCATGTTATTGGCAAATGCGGCCGAACCGAGTGGGTCGTAACCGTTCGGATTACGTGATGCCCGGGGGCTCAGGTAAAGCTGGTTTAGCCGCATATCCGTATAGCCCAGGCTTGTTTTCAGCGTTAGCCCGGGTAATACTTTATAACTTAACAGCATGTTGGCATTGAGATTCTTTGTTTGATTAGAAAGAGTTTGCAGTAAAACAGCAACCGGATTAGGTAAAGCCCAGTTCAAAGAGCCGTCAGCTTTATAAAGAGAATAATTGGGAGGAAGATTATAAAATGAATTTGGATCCAGCGCGACAGTGCTGTTCTTATCCCTGGAATAGTTAACCGAAAGGCTGCTATTAAACTTATTGTTTACTGAGTTGTGGTCCAGGTTAAACCTCATATTCCCGGATTGTAGGCCGTACTTGCTGTTATATACCGTTTTTTGATCCCGGTAGCCTCCGCCCAATAGAAATTGTGTGGTCGCGTTACCACCTGAAGCGTTCAGTTCTGCATTATTGGTTTGCGCCGTCCCTCCAAAAAATTTTCTTTGCCAATCGGTATAGTCGGTCTGGCTCCATAGGGTCAGGTCAGGATATGATGTGGTATTAATGACTCTGCCACTGTTAATAGCCGCCTCCCGGCGGGCGGCAAGGTATTGTTGGGTATTCAGCATGTCCATGAAATGGGGGACCCGCGAAATACTGGTATAGGCATCAGCATTAATTTTCACCTTGCCTTTTTTTCCTCTTTTTGTCGTGATCAGAATAACACCATTTGCTCCCCTGGTACCATATATGGCGGTTGCGTCGGCATCTTTAAGAACCTCAATGCTTTCAATAGAACTGGGATCGATACTTTTAAAAGGGCTTTCAACCGAACCGGGGTATATACCATTATTAGTTAATGTACTAAGCGAACCGGCCGTAAATGGCACGCCATCTACAATATAAAGCGGGTTTCGGGCCGCGCCGTCCAGATTGAGCGTGCTTATTCCCCGGATCTGAACCGTAACTGCTGCTCCTGGAAGCCCGCTGTTATTGGTAATCAGCAAGCCCGGAACCCTGGCCTGAATAGCACTTATCGGATCAGCGGTTGCCTGCTTGTCAATAACATCGGCACCTATCCTGGTGCTGGAACCCGTAGTTAAACGCTGGGAAGTTCGCTGCCCATAGGCCAGCACATGTATTTCGTCCAATGCGCTGATACTCGTTTTTAACTGGATCTGTAGTTCGCCGGTAGTTCCCGATATTTTTACTTCCTGTTTTTCATAGCCGATGAAGCTGATCACAAGAATATCGCTTTCCTCCAGCCCCTCAAGGCTAAACTCTCCTTTTTCATTGGTAAATGTTCCTTTCCCGAGTCGCTTCACCAAAACGGATGCACCGCTCAAGGGGAGACTTTCGCCTTTCACCGTTCCTCTAATAGTGACCGACGGAGAGAATATCTTTTTTATTTTATCCAATACCCCGGTCTCTTTCCGGGATACAACAATGGTATTTGTATTTTCAACAATGGTAAAAGTAAGGGATTGATCCTTAAAACAAAGGTCAAGGGCATCCTGAAGACTGGCGTGGTCAACTTGGATAGTAACAGGCTTAAAGTCCTGCAACAAATCACTTTTATACCAGAACATATATCCGGTTTGCTTTTTGATCTCTTGAAAAACTTTTTCCGCCGGGGCGTTTCTTGCTGAAAGAGTGACGGTTTGCGCAAAGCTGCCCCCGGCAACCCGGAAACAAAATAGCACTATAAATAAGGCAGTCAGTTTCATCATCAGGAGTATTCTGTTTACTTGCCCCCGTTTTAAGGACATGGCATCAGGGAGCGTACAAAAATTCATACATTTGTAGTGTTTGGGTTAAGTGAATAAATATCTGTCGAAAGATTTTTACCGTGTTTTACGGTGCGGTTGACCCGGATATCCGCCGGAAGTGTTCGTTGCACTTCCGGCTTTTTTCTGGGTAACCCGTGATGGTTGCTGGTATTATTTCTTCATCGTTGCGGGTTTAAAAGTCATCTGATCGGGTTAATTAACTATAAGGTTTTGGGTTTATGGTTTTACTATGATTTTTCGCCCCTGAAGTTCAAAATGAATATCGTTCAGCGCCAATATTTTTAGCAAGCCCGAAAGGTTGGCGTTGCGGGATATGGCTCCGGTGTATAACTGGTCGGGCATCTTCCCCTGGTAGGTTACATCTACATCATACCACCTGGAAACCATGCGCATAACCGTTTTGATATCTGCGTTGGTAAAACTTGTTTGTCCGTTTCTCCAGGCAATTGTTTCTGCTATATCAACCGGTTTAGTTATTTTTATATCAGTAGTACCCACATTGTTTTCAATTACAGCCTGCTGGCCGGGCTGCAACAAAGCCGACCGTCCATTTTTAATAACTTTAATGCTGCCCTCAAGCAGGGTTGTTTTGTTGTTTGGATCATCAGAATATGCATTGATATTGAAATGAGTGCCAAGGTCTTCAATGGTTTGGCCATTAGCCGTAACCCTAAAAGGCCGGCCATAATGATGTACAACTTCCAGGTAAGCTTCGCCGGTTATAACTACTTTTCGCTCGTGGGTATTGAAGGCAACAGGATAAGTGATTGATGACGCGGCATTAAGCCAAACCCGGGTACCATCGGCCAGAGTGAGCTGATACTGGCCCCCACGCGGCGTTGTTAGTGTGTTATACGTAACTTCAGCTTCCGGCGCAGCTGCGGCGTATGTTAGGCTTCCGTCGGCAGTTTTATTGATGGATACATTTCGTTGAATAGCCAGCCGGCCATTTTTTGCGCCGTTTAGTATAATCTTTTGTCCATTCGATAAGGTCAGCATAGCTTTATTGCCACCCGGAGAAATATCATATTTTTGTGATAGTTCCAACTCTGCTGTTTTCCGGTTATGAATAAGCAGGTATATTCCCGCCGACAGGCAAAGCACTATTGAAGCCGCTGCCGCTACGCGTGGCCATAAACGTTTAGCCCGATACGGTCTGTTTATTAACTTTCGTTCCATCAATTGATGAAATATCGCGTCACTTTCTGAAGTTAATTCCTCTTCCGAAAGAAGAGGAGCGTCTTTCCTGCGAAAATAATGTAACCAGTATAGCGTCTTAAGGTCGTCTTCTTCGGTAGCTGTTCCCGAAGCTACGCGTTGTAGTGCCTGCTTAATGCCTTTTTTGCTCATTATTTAAATGGTTTTTTGCCGTATTATAAGTAAAGGCAACCGAAGAGCCCTGTTTGGGTACAACAGATAAAGAAAAAATTAAGAAAATGTTAAATTTTAAGTAGTATATTGATTATCTGTTGGTTAAAATCATCGTTGGTTGATGATATAGAGCAGGTATACAGCTATGCCAAGTTTTACACGGAGGTGTTTCATCGCCCGTTTTATTTGGGTTGCCACCGTAGCTTCGGCGATACCGAGTTGTTCAGCTATTTGCTTATTGGTCATATAGTTTTTGCTTCGCAGCGTATAGATCTCCCGCATTCGTGGCGGCATTAACGCAATTTCCTTTTCAACCATGGCAATAATATCTTTCTCCCTGATCAGGTAATCAGTTTCCTTGCTTTCTATATCTGTATAGGTATATTCTTCATTTGCATATTTTTCCAACACCTTTTGATGTTTAAAGATATTGAACACCTTATGAAGCACCGACTGATAAAGATACCCGGAGAGGGTTGTTTTTAAATCGATGTTTTCCCTGTGATCCAACAGCCAGGCAAACACATCCTGTATCACATCCCTGGCTTCTTCTTTGCTTCCAAGTTTATGATAGGCATAAAGGTAAAGTGGTTTATCATAACGCTGGTAGATTTCTCTGAAAGCGTCATCATCACCAGAGCGCAGCCGTTTTGTCAATTCGAGGTCAGAAAGCCGATCATAAGGATGCTGCATATATTCTATCCGAATTTACATAAAATAGCCCCTAATTTAAAAATAACACATGAATTTGTTTGAAAATCCGCTTATCACTACAGCCTGGAAACTAAAACACAAAAACTTCAGGCAATAATTGCTATCAACCAAAGTTGTCTGGATAATTAAGGTTATCCGAATTTTTTCCAACATTCTGAAATAATTCGAAAACGAATGCTTATTAATTATCTTTTTATTCCACTATTAATTGGGGGATAAAATACATCAAAATGCCTCTTTTGGCCCACTCAAAAAGCCCCCTTTACTGACGAATGGAAAAATCTAATCAATTTCTTTAGTGAGCTATTGTTAAAACCAAGGGTACTTAGGCCGGAGCCTTGAGTCAAAAATTCGAAATTCCTGGTTAAGTATTAATGACTTTGATTAAACGATAACCGTCAGTTCATGAATAACATAACAGTAGGGCTCAAACTGCTATTAAATTCCTCTATAATCAAAACCTGCCCATCCATCAACGCATCAATCATTCGTCCGCCGATAGTAAGAATCTTTTGAGTACCCATTGATTCTTCTCCGATGTTAAAAGCGACTTCTCCAACCGCTGTACTATCCTTAAACAAACACTCCTGCCAACTATTTGATATTTAAATCGATATAACAAATCACTTAAAATCCGAATTGAGGTTAAATGCCGAAGCGATTTCGGGCATATCATTCGCTCCTACAGGTTATTGGGTGTTCCTCGCCGGGCCGCGCTTTCCGTTGCAAGTCCTCATTGCGCTCCCTAACACGAAATCCTAAACCTTACATTCGTGAAAATTAGTGCTTCATTCCATTCCGGGCTCACTGCAATCGCTAACACGTAGAAAAGTAAATCGACCGCTGAGGTTATACGCTAAAACAATGATTATTAAAACCATCCTTTTCCAGCATCTAAACGTGCAAGCATATCGTAAAATGAATTTCCTATTTCTATATGGTATTCTTTTTCATCAAGACCTATGAAAGGAGCCAGAATAATCTTGTAATTATCGGGTTCTTCAAATTCTATTGCAATCATATCACCTCCACCGCTTCCTCCAATGCCTATAGTGTTGGGAAGAGAACTTATAATTTCATATCCTGCATTCAATTCTAAAATAGCTTCTATTTCCCAAAGCACTACATATTCACAATTAATCATTCCTTCAAAACCACTGTACCTCCTGAGAAATAGCTTGTAATCTTCTGGTAATTGAAACCCAATTTCTTGTTCAATATCCTCGATGGCTCGCCCTGGATAGGAGGTGCGTGCTGGAAAGGCATATTTATCAAACAGATTTTCCAATCTCCCCATCTTAAATATTTCTTAACAATAATAGTCAAAGTTCAGAATATTGAACAACAAGAAAATAAGAAAACGCCTATAGCAAATTGGGACAATTAAAATACTGGATAAATTTTTCAACATTCCCCTGTAACCGCCCGTCAGATTTATCAGCTTTAAAAGTTGTTAAAACCCTAAAGTATACGCAAGGCTTAAAACAGCGTTTTTTTTTCCAAAATACCAATCCCAAAAACCAATACTTGCTTTCCACCCGGCTCTAAACCAGTGGTGATAATTTTTCGGCAAAAGATGATTGCCCCGCTTGAAGATAAAGAAAATAAAAAAGGGTAAGCACCTTTTATCGCACCGCTACAACCCTCTACCCTTGCTGCGTTCCCACCCTGGGGGAGTTCAAGAGGAGCTGGTCGTAAAAGACTTACCCCGGCACAAATGTAGCAATTTGAACGGATGCACGAAAGCTTATTGAGCTTAAAAGTTGAAATAAATAGTAAACAGGCGTAAATTACAGGTTAAGTAACTGTAAATGTTAGCCTTGTTATACAAAAAATAAATCTCGGTGATGGGCCCACACACATCGAAAAAAATCGAACCAATCACACCAACAACACGTCTATCTCAAATAAAATCATCTAAAATTATTGAAATACAGTTCCTTAAAGGGCGTCCAATAGTGTTCCCTTCCACCTATCATCGGTCGTGATAAAATGGTAATGCTCTGAGGTATAAAATCATACCGGTACCGTTGATCTGTAAACTTGGGCCAAAGCGTTTTAAACAACTCAACAGGAATATTTTTGACCACCGTAATATGCGGGATGCTGGTTTTATTTTTATCGCCAAAAATCCTCTTTAAATGAATAAACCAGTTAGCTACCTCGGCATTCAGCTCAATTTTGGCATAGATAGTTGCGCTTGTATCACCATGTTTAAAAAAGCTAAACCCGTTAATATGCAATTGAACAGGGTTTAAACTGCTCACCGGTTTACGATAAGCATCCAGCTTTTGCATCATCAGCCCCGGTATTTGCCTGTACTGGCTGGTTAAACTGATATGAGCCTTGCCATACATCCCCTCAAAATCCCCAATCAACCGGGCCGATGCCTTTTTATACTTGCTTATCCCCTCTATCACTTCCGGCGGAGGCGAAATCAGCATCATGTAGTCAGAATAAGTGCTTGCATTGATATCCATTAACCAAAGATACAATTTACTAATATTTTTAGCAAATCAATTTTAATTTTTTAGATTTGTGCATGGTTAACAAACGCCATATTGTACACATCGATCTGGATTCGTTCTTCGTTTCCGTTGAGCGTAAGTTTAACCCCTCGCTCATTGGCAAACCTGTTATTATCGGCGGTTCGGTTGAGCGTGGCGTGGTAGCGTCGTGCAGTTACGAGGCCCGCAAATTTGGTGTCCACTCGGCTATGCCCACGCGTACGGCACTCAAGCTATGCCCCCAAGCCATTGTGATCCATGGTACCCATGGCCGCTACTCCGAGGCATCGCAACAGGTAACACAGATTATTGAATATGCCGTCCCGCTTTTTCAAAAAACATCTGTTGATGAATTTTATATCGACCTTACCGGGATGGACCGCTTTTACAACGCTTACCAGATAGCGAGCGACCTGCGTCAAAAAATTATAAAAGATACAGGCCTGCCCATCTCGTTCGGACTGGCATCCAACAAAACTGTTGCAAAAATGGCCACCAACCAGGCCAAGCCCAACGGGCAGCTTTTGGTGGAACACGGCAAAGAAAAAGAATTTATGGCGCCCCTCCCTATCAGTAAAATACCCATGCTGGGCGAGAAAACCTGCCAGAAACTGTATCAATATGGCATAGAAAAAATAGCCGATCTGCAACGTGTAGACATCCGTTTCCTGGAATCGGTGTTCGGTAAAGCCGGGAGGTTTATCTGGGAGAAGGCCAACGCACTGGACGACAGCGAAATTATCCCATACTCTGATCGTAAGTCGATATCCACCGAACATACGTTTGACCATAACACTGCCGACCTGAAAACTCTGGAAGCCATTTTAGTATCCATGACAGAAGAACTGGCTTTTAAGCTACGTAAAGAAGATAAGCTTTCGGCCTGCCTGGCTATTAAAATACGGTACGCCAATTTTGAAACCCATACCCAGCAGGAAAAAATAGCCCTGACGTCGGCAGACCATATCCTGATACCAGGAGTTAAAAACTTATTGAAACGCGCCTGGAACCAAAGCCGGCCCATCAGGCTTATTGGTGTTAAATTGAGCAATTTATGCAGCGGCAATTACCAGATCAATCTTTTTGAAGATAACGAGGAAAAAATAAAACTATACCGCGCGCTCGATCAAATTAATTTCAGATACGGCAATAAAACAGTTTGCCGGGCCGCCGGGATGGAAATTGGCACCCGCAATTTTAATCCATTTGGAAAAGATTGAAGGTTTTTTTAACAAAAAACAGACAAATACGTCTGTTTTTTAAAAACTCATTAAACCCTGATTAATTTTTTCCGTTAAACAGTAGTATTACTCAATTGCCCAAGTTGTGTTAAGTACGTTCTTTTTCGTTGGGTTTAATCAATAGTTTAAATTAATTAGGGGAAAGAGGGCACTTTTATTAGTGTCCTCTTTTGTTTTATAACTATTGTCCCGGTAATTTAACAACACGAAGATGTTCGTTTCACCGCACTGACATATTTATTTTTAGAGGCACACCTCCAATACACCCGTTTTTCATTTTTATATGCGCAACAGAAAATCATATCCAAAGCTGCACCGCACTTTGAGCTTAGCATTTCGTTGCTACAATCGATTTAACAAACGCAGGCCGTAAAATTTATTGAATAAATAGGAAAATTAGATCAATGTCCGCCCCAATACAATGGCCAGACATTGATCAAGATAAGATTATTCCTTGATATTGGAATCGTCCTTTTTCTCAACTCGGGGAGCAATGCCTTTATCAACATTGAGCGTATAAGCTGCTTCTGATGCTTTGTCTGCCTGTTCTAAATTATCAGTGTCATTGGCTACATCGTCTTCTGCAGTAGTTTCAAACGTATCATCAAATCCATTTGAATGAACGTCTTGCTGGCTTTGCTGATCTTCGGAATCAGAGTTTTCAGCATCGTCTAAGGGTATTTGGTTTTCGGGAATGATCATGATTTAATTATTTTAATTGATTAACGTTATATGTGACAGGTTGTTTTTATCAGTCAAAATTTCCAATTAACTTAAACTCGGTCCTGCGGTTTAACTGATGCTCCGCCTCGCTGCATTTTACATGGTCGGCACATTGGTTTACCAGGTGTGTTTTTCCATAACCGTTGGCCAATACTCTGCTTATGCTCACTCCTTTATTAACCAGGTAATTGACGGCTGCGGTGGCCCTGCGCCGTGAAAGGGCCAGGTTATAAGAATAAGATGCCCTTGAATCGGCAAAGGACGAAAGCTCTATTTTTAATGCGGGGTGTTCTTTTAACACCACAGACAGCTTATCCAGCTCGGCAGCGGCATCCGGCCTGATGAACGATTTGTCCAAGTCGTAATAAATTGTTCTGATCACAAAATCAGGTTTAGGTTCGGGTCTTGGCACATTAACGATAACGGCAGGGGGCGCAGCTATGGTGTCAGGGTTGGGGCTAAAGGCGTAAATATCATCGCTGCCTTTGCCTCCATCGCGGTTTGATGATAAAAAGCCATTTAAACCATCGGAGCTAACCAAATAAAAATCGTCGCTGGTACTATTGATGGGATATTTAAGATTTTGGGGAATACCCCACTCGCTTTTTTTACCCACAGCCGCGTAAATATCATAGCCCCCCATACCGGGCAAACCCTTTGACGCATAATAAAGCGTACCGTTGCTGCTCAAAAACGGGAAAGTATCTTCGTCTTTAGTATTGATTGTTTTGCCGCAGTTAACAGGCTTTCCCCATGAGCCGTCCTTCTGTTTTTCGCAATACCACAAATCGGTTTTGCCCTCACCTCCCGGCATGTCCGAACTGAAATAGATCAACTTTCCATCTGGAGACAAAGCGGCATTTCCAACAGAATATTGTTGAACGTTGTTATAAGCAAAGCTGTTAAAGACAAGCCATCTTCCATTTCTGCTGACAGCCGTTAACAATTGTAAACGGCGGGTATAAAGCTTTTGACCGCGTTTACTATCGGGCTTATCAGCGGCAAGTTTATTTAAGGCTATTTCAGTAGTTACGGTAATGTAGGCGGTATCATTTGATTTATTGAGCACCATCGGGCCAACGTGATAACCGTCGTTAAAATCCACGCCATTGTCAGAAACAATAGAAAGTGGCATAGTTTGCTGACTTTTCAGGTTAAACTGATAGAGCTTAAACCAATTGTTGCCCGTACGGTTATCAGCAACGCCAGCCTCTGTTTTACGGTCCGACGTAAAAATGAGCGATGCATGGCCATCATCAATAGCGCCCCAGTCAGAAAAGGCCGAGTTGGCGGTGGTTGCATTGTCTACCTGGTGCAGGGCATGTTTCATCCATGATATGGCCGAATCGCAGGTGGAGAGTTTAAAGGCCAGCGCTGCCGAATCATTAACAAAGTAAAGCCGGTACTGCTGTTTTGCCAGCTCAAATTTTTGATTACGCAATAGCACTTCTGCATAATAGTAGTGGCTTGATTTGTCGGCTTTAGTATTGGCTACCGCCCGGGCATACCACTGCTCAGCATTGCCGTAGCGGTTAATGTTGCGATAACACTCGGCTATCCGCTCCATTATTTTAACATCGGGCTTAGCTTTATTGGCAAGCTTAAGGTAATAGCTCAAGCTTTTAAAATACTCAAAGCGGTTAAAAAGTTGGTTGGCCTGCTCCTTAAGGCTTAGTTGCTCCTGTGCAAATGCAACAGGCACCGTTAGCATCAATAGTAGCGCACTCAGTATTAATTTTTTCATGCGTTAAAAATATCGTGGGCTCACCACCCTTTGTTTTTTACCCGGAAAACTGATGCTCAACGAAAACTCATGCGATCCGTTTTGCGAACCCGCTAACTTGCTCGTAGTAAAATCGAACGAATAACCTATCCTGAAATGATCGTTGACATAAAACTGAACAATTGCCGCCACGGCGTCCGATTGATCCAAACCGCTTTGCAAATTATTTTTGTTCCAGATCTGTACGCCCGTGCGGTATGATGTGCCCAGCCAAACGGCTTTGTTAAAGGCTATGTAGCCGCCTATATCCAGATTTGTTGGCCCTTTAAAATCTTCTTTAATCATAAAAGATGGCTTAAGGTCGATGGTTTCACTTAAAGGCAATAATGCTCCGCCGGTTAAATAGGCTGTCCTCACCTGTTTAGCCAGTTGGATGTTATCAACCAGGTTGGTACCCGTGCCCGAAAGTAAATTAAACACCGAAGCGCCAACATAAACCTTCGGAGTATAATAGTAAACTCCAAAGCGAAAATCGGGTGTGATGTTACTGGCGATACCTGTAGTTATCTCGCTGTCGCCTGCATCAGTAGCGTTAAATTTAGTTCCATCCAAACGGTATTGAATTGCGCCAAAACCGATACCAAAACACAGGCGTTTGGTATCCAGGGCATCCAGCCGGAGGCGATAAGCATAGTTGGCGTATACAGATGTGGTACTTTCGGGGCCCAATTGATCAAAAGTGGCTATTAAGCCTAAACCAACATTTTTGTTTCCGCTACTATTCAGTAAACCATCAACGGATGCCACACCTGTTTTTGGCGCATCGTTAATGCCCACCCATTGTATCCTGCTGCTTAAATTAAGCGTTAAATCGTCTTTATAACCGGCATAAGCAGGATTAAGAGCGAGGCCGTTAAATACATACTGGCTAAACTGTACGGTTTGCTGCGCCCGCGCCTGCAACATCCAAAAAGTTAGGCCCCAAAAAAGTATCAGTAATTTATATCGGCTCATGATTTACCTCGCTTTAAAAACACCCAGCCTTTGATGGTAACAATTGCGCCGTCATGATCCTTTCGGTTCAAAATATAATAATAGGTACCTTCTGCCAGTCCGCTGCCATCCCAGTTATTTAAATAGTTATCAGACCGGTAAACCTCGTTTCCCCAACGGTTAAAAACAATCAGCTGCGAGCCCGCATAGCTTTCAAGACCTGTTATTTTAAACACATCGTTCTTACCATCGTTATTAGGGGTGAAAATATTGGGGATCTCCAGATCGGCGGCTATCACTTTGATCACCACCGTATCGGTACAACCGTTTCCATTGGTATAAACAAAATGATGAAGCCCTAAATTATCTAAGCCGGTAACGGTGGTTATGTTACTCGCCGGGTTGGAAATGGTAGCCATATGAGCATCAGCAGACGCCTGCGACCAGGTACCTGCACCAACTGCCGACAGGGTAGCGTTAGCATATTGAAAAACAGTTTGATCGGGCCCGGCGTTTGGAGCGGCAATAACCACAACAGTATTGGTTTTAACATTGTTGCAGCCCAAGCCTGAGGGCGAAGCATCACACTCAAGGAGAGCATCGGTTGGCGGCGTGGCATCCGGATTGGTGGCATCCGGATCGGTAACATCGGCAGGCCGCAAAATGCCTGCCGAAACAGCAAGACTTCCACTGGACGATAAACTGACCTTGCCGGTGATGTTGAACGTTCTGACGGCACCATTGGTCAGATCTACATTGCAGGTGTAGGCGGTAGCGGTAACAAGGCCTGCCGACACCGACGATGTACCGGTTGTTGCCGTACTGTTAACCACCAGGCCCATAATATCCGTTGGGTAATTGAAACTCAGTTTGGCCCCAGTAACCGCGCTGGGGCCATTGTTTTTAACCGTAAACTGATAGGTAACCGGCAAACCCGCACATCCCGCGGCAGCGCTAATATCGCCCACAGCCAAATCGGCTTCTAACAATTGAAAACTAACCGCACTGCTAACAGGTGCGCTGCTGGTATACCCCCAGGTATCTATACTTTTATTGTTGCCAAAATCAGCGTCGTTATTAGGGTCGAAGGTAGTGGTGCCCCATTTATGCCCGTTAACTGCGCTGCTGATACCCGTTAAGTTTTTGATAGGATTTGATGGCGTACCAACAACGGTTATGGGCGAATCATCCCAAAATAAGGTATCGTCGGGCGCGTATATCCCATTGGTTCGGCTCAATTTCAACCCGTTTACATTACGTTCTACATCAAAAAATGGAAAATGAACTTCCCCCGCTGTAGTAATAATAGTGATGTTGGCGTTATAAGCGGCCAGCGCGTTAGCAGGTACCTTTTTCCCCTCGCCATCAAGCCCATCCCAATATATTAGGTTGGTACCGGTATTTACCGCGCCTGCTAATTTACGATCGGCAGCGTCGGTAAACAAACCGTTCTGGTTGGCGTCAATCGCCAGCACATAATTGCCATTGCCACTGGTAGTAAAAACAAAATATCCGCCCAAAGGGTTGGTACCGGCTCTGCCCACTGTACCTTCAATCCCTGTAAAAGTAACGTTACTGATAGTTGGCAAAACCGGCGCGCTTAATAACCAGGTTGTACCGCCGCCAGGAATACTTGCCGAAGCTGGCAGATCTGAGGCCGGAGGATTAAAAAATATTTTTTGGGTAACGTCCATCTGGGTATCGGCCGAGCGAGGGTCTTGCACGTTGGTCGTTATCAGGTTCACACTTTTATAAGATACGCCCCCATTGGCATCCCTGAAACCCTTGTTGTTTACAAAAAAAGTAAAGCCATTACCTGCCTGCCCGTTATTATTGAGGGTGTACTGGTAGCCATCTTTGGTTAAAATATTAAATATCCCGTTGAAACCCACATTAAAAGCGCCCAGCACACCCGAAAAAACGTTTGTAAATACTCTTCCAGTTAGAAATTTAGCGTTAGCGGCATCGCGTACCGACACATCAAAGGCAGCTATATATTGAGCTGCAGGCTGTACCCACATAGTACTTGAGGCTACCGGAGTAGGATTAGCGGTTAACTGGGTGCCATTAGCCTCGGGTATAAAATCAATTTCCCATACTCCCTCCTGCCCTACCTGCACGGTTTTAATAAAAGGCGTATAGCCGCCGGTATTGGGCAGCGGCCCGGCCACTTCCTGGGTGCGGTTGCTAATCAGGCCTGTAACGGCGTCTGTTCCGCTGCTGTAAGTTGAGCCATCAGGTGCGCGAAAATTAATTGTCCCGCCATTGATACCCTGCACGCTCGAGCCCACATAAATACTTTCGCCTGCCTTTACATAAACCTTCATGGTACCTAAAGTTGGAAAAGGATACGACGCATTAAAAACAGTACTCGAAAGCAGGTAGGCCCGGTTGCCACCGTTGGAGTTGAGCTCTTTGCTCCCCTCGGCCAATACATGGGTAATGGAGATAGAAAATGAAAATAAAACAATATACACAACTAAGTACCAGTTATTTACCGGAGGCTTACTGGCTATATGAAGAGTACACCTTTTAGAAGGTAGATATTTCAGCATGCAATGATATTTACAATGCTGTAAGTTATAAAAAGCAGATGAAATGAAAATGAAAAATGAGCCAGAAGGTGAAAAATATAGGAAATAAGCCTTATATTTCAGGTAATAAGGATGTATCTTTTATTATAACCAACATCATCACTATGTTTTTCCGAACAAAACTTAACCCTGGTTTTATCCATTTACAAGATTAGGTGTGCTGTGTAACAATGTAAGGGTGGGATGAAATTTGGCAACCGGCTTGCACCGGATGCCATGAAGTTATTCGAAAAAGTATGTTCTATTTGCTCACTCAATTAAAAGCCGATTGAGTTACCGCCATCAACAGGCAATATAGCCCCGGTGATATATTTAGCGGCATTTGATGAAAGGAAATATACGGCTTCGGCTATGTCTTCGGGCTCACCCAGCCTGCCCATCGGCGTGCGCGACATTACTTTTTGTTTGCGTGCAGGATCATTATCCAGCGCTTTTGACGACATGTTGGTTTTGATGAAACCAGGCGCCACGCAATTTACCCGGATACCATCGGGAGATAATTCTACGGCCATAGCCTTCGTCATGCCTTCAATACCGGTTTTAGCGGCGGTGTAACCAATCACATAGGGTATACCATACTGGGCAGCCATCGAACTGATATTGATAATGCAACCTTGCTTAGCGGCAAGCATATATTTGGTTACCTCGCGGCTAACGCTGAAAACAGAATTCAGGTTAGTTTGAATTACTTTGTTAAAATCCTCATCGCTCACCTCAACAAAACTCTTTTTTGAATTAATGCCGGCGTTGTTCACTAAGATATCGATATGCCCATATTGGTCTGCAATAGTCTTGATCAGCCCCGGTATCCCGCTCAGGTTACTCAGATCAAAAACATAGTATTGGCATAACTCACCCAACTCATTAGCCAGGTTGGTCAAATTTTCTTCATTACGACCAATAATGATCGTTTTAATGCCGCTTTGTACAAATTTTTTGGTGATAGCGAGTCCTAAACCAGAGGCTCCGCCTGTTACAATAGCAATGTTTTGTGTTAAAGTCATTTCAATTTTAATCTTATAATGTATAATGCCGGTACCAATAGCCGGATTTAAAATTCTCTATTTTTTTTTCGACGATTCCCTGATGATCAGTTGATGCCTTAACACCAGGCTATGTGTTAACTGTACATCGTAATTATTAGTTAAATGGCTGATGAGCAACTTGGCAGACACTTCGCCCATTCAATCCCCCGGTAATCAATACTGGTTAAATTGGGCTCGGCAATAAGGCACGATTGATCATTATTAAAACCGGCTATGGCGATGTCCTGAGGTATTTTAATACCGGCCTTTTTAAGCTCAACCATGCAGTTAATGGCGCATATGTCGTTCGCTGCAAAAATGCCGTCGGGTCTTTCAGGCATTGCCATAATCAATGCGGCTGCCTGTATGCCTGCTTGTGCGCTCAGGTTATTGATAATCAGCATATCATCCTCAGTAAAGGGTATTTCATTATCCTTTAGTGCTTGCTTATAACCGTTAAACCGCTCCTCGTAAACGTTACTGATACCGGGCGCTGTAATGTGGAGTATTTTTTTACATCCCTGCTTCGCCAAATGATCTGTTGCTTCGTAGGCCGCCTTAAAGTTATCTAAACGAATATTTGGGCAATGCTGATGTTCGCAAACGCGATCGAAAAATATAACCGGGATTTTACGCCTGATAAAATTTTCAAAGTGATCAATATTAACGCTGTCGTAAGCCAAAGATACCAGCAAGCCGTCAACCCGGTTATTAAACATGGTTTGGGCAATACTTGCTTCTTTCTTCATCGTTTCGAGCGACTGGCTGATGATGAGATTAAAATTGGCATGGTTGGCCACCGTCTCAATACCGGATATCACATCGGCCATAAAATTACTATTTAAACGTGGCACTATTACGCCTATGGTATTACTTCGTTTGGTACGCAAATTACTGGCAAACGAGTTTGAGCTATACCCCATTTGGCGAGCAGCATCTACAATTTTTTTTTTAGTAATCTTATTTACACCCGGCACATCGCTAAGGCTCCTGCTCACCGTAGCGGCAGAAACATTCAGTTTTCGGGCGATGTCGTAAATAGTTATTACTTTATCCGGGTTAGGCACGTGTATGATAGATATTAACCGATTACAAATATCAGTTAAAATGAGCTATAAAGATGAACAATTTAGTTAAAAAAACCAGCAAGCACTGTAAAGAATATGAGGAGTAGCAGCCCCATTTTCGATCATTTAAACCGACATTAAATAGCCGATACACTTGACATTTACTTTTGCAAAAAAACATAGTAATCGATTGCGATATTCATGTTTTTGTTAATAACTTCACCTACTCGTGCCGCAAAACATTCAAAAGCTGTATGACAAAATTAATGGCCAGCTAAAACAAGGTAAACCCGGTGCCGTGATGAATAAGTTTAAGCTTTATCATCAGGTTAGTACCACGCTATGCGGTAATATTTGTAAAAACGGAATATCCATATGCCAAAACCATGTTTAGCTGTTGGCCCTTACACATAAAAAGTACATTGAAAACTAAATAATATCCATGTTTAACAATTTAGAACAGACTTTCAGATGGTTTGGCCCATCAGATCCGGTTACGCTGGCAACCATCAGGCAAACCGGAGCAACAGGTATCGTAACGGCATTGCATCATATCCCTTGCGGGGATGTTTGGACGATGGACGAGATCAATATCCGCAAAAACATCATTACGCAAGCTGGCTTAAACTGGTCGGTGGTAGAGAGTGTTAATATTCACGAGAGCATCAAAACAGCGGGTACCGAGCGTGATCAATCTATTGAAAAATATATCGTCACTTTACAAAACCTGGCAAAGGCCGGGCTAAAAACGGTGTGCTATAATTTTATGCCGGTGCTCGACTGGACGCGTACCAACCTGGATTATCGGCTGGGGAACAACGCCTCGGCATTACGTTACCACGCGCCAGCTGTGGCCGCCTTCGATCTCTATATCCTTGAACGCGAAGGCGCATTCCAGGAATTTTCGGCGCAGCAGCAGCAGGAAGCAAAAGCTTTTTTTGACAGCATTACTGCCGATGAAAAGAAGTATCTTACCGATACCATTATGGCCGGCCTTCCCGGTACCGACGAGGTATTCAGCATTCCTGAATTCAAAGAGCATCTGCAACGCTATGCCAATACGGACGCCACCGTGCTGAAACAAAATTTAGCTTACTTTTTACAAGCCATCATTCCGCATGCCGAAGAAGCCGGAATAAAAATGTGTATCCACCCAGACGATCCCCCCTTCCCTATCCTGGGCTTACCACGGGTGGTATCAACCGAGCAAGACCTGGCCGATTTAATCAACTTTTGCCCGTCTGCATCTAACGGCATCACTTTTTGCACCGGCTCCCTGGGCGCACGACCGGATAACGATCTGCCCGGCATAGTGAGCAGATTAGGGGCGCATATCCACTTTATACATTTGAGAAACGTGCAGCGGGAAGCCGACGGCAGTTTTTACGAGGCCGACCATTTAGGGGGCAGCACAGATATGTATGCCGTGATGAAAAACCTGATTATGGAGCAAAAAAAACGCGTAAACAGCAACCGGGATGATATCGCTATCCCGATGCGCCCCGATCATGGGCACAAAATACTGGATGATTTTAACTACAATACCTATCCGGGATATTCGGCCATTGGGCGGTTAAAAGGCCTGGCCGAATTACGTGGCTTGGAACTGGGTATCAAGCGAACACTTTTTGAATAGTGAGCTTGTTTGCTTAAACAGACTTTATTTAAAAAGATGCGCATAACGATGCCCTCGGCAAGTGGAAATTATACGCATCTTTTTAAATACATCCCAGTTTTAGATATTGGAGCCAAAGTTTGAACCCCAAATTAAAAAAAGCAGACTAAGTACTCTTAAATTGATACTACAGCGCCTTTAAGGGTTGGGTGCAACCGGATCTTGACCGAAGATCTGGCTCAGCTGCCTGTAAATTTCAGGATGCTTGGTTTGAAATTGTTGCGGCTTTTCAAAAAAGTATTCGGAGGCTACCGCCAGAAACTCGGCTTCGTTGGTTAAGGCATAGGGGTTGATGTCTGATTTCCCTTCTTCAATCCGGTGCATTTCCCTGTGCATCATTTGTAGCCAGGGCATAGCATATTCGTGCGGCATCAAGTTCTCGGGTACACCATCGGTTGCACCGTCGGACTTGTCGAGCAGATGGACAAACTCGTGGATAGCGGCATTTTCTTTCCCGGCCTGGTCAGAGAAACCTTTGGTTAGCGCAGCCCTCGAAAGCAGCATCTGTCCGTTCATATAACCCGAACCTACCATACCCAAAATATTGCGGTTCTCGCCCTCAAATTGAAATTCCTGGTCAAAAGTATCAGGGTACAAAATCACGTTGGTGAGGTTTTGGTACTTCCACTCCGGGAAACCAAAAACAGGTATAACTGCGCTTGAAGCGATCAGCACGCGGTCCAGGTCGGTAATATCAGTCCCCACCCCTTCTATCCGGGTTTCTGCTAAAAATTCAGCTATCTTGTTTTCAAACCTCGCCTTGCCAGCGGCATCAAGTTTTTGATAATAGCGTACATGCTCATTGAGCAGGCTTTGGTAAACGATGTGAGGGGTTAAGTTAGTTGCCGCAACCTGGGCATTCTTTTTGCGAAACAACAAGTAAGCAACCACAGCAATCAAAAGGATAATAAGAGCATAGATCATTGGGAGGGAGAGATTAAGTGTTAATTGATTCCAGCCGACTGGCAATAGCTTTTAATAGCCCAACGTCCAGGGCATTTTGGTTTACTTGGAGCTGTTCCATACTTACCAACGCACGGTAATTGCGTTCTTCATCGGGTTCAAACAGAACCGGTATGCCATTCACCATCACTTCTATTCTGTACAGGTATCCTTGCACCATTATCCGGGCCTCGAGTTCAAGTTCTTCATCCTGATAGCTAACCGGCAATTGAAAAACTTCGTCCATTTCACAAACATAAACAACCGCCAGAGGATATAGTTTAAAATCTGTTGCTATTGCTTATATCTCATCAAACAATTGCGAATTTGATGCTGTTATGAAAACAAATAAACTATTAATTAAAACAATGAATCACTGGTATGAAAATACTGTTAACGTAGGTTTAAAACCAGGATTGACAAGATCATTGGGAGAAGTACAGCCGTGACATGAAAACTAAAAATACCGTTAACTATTACTCGGGCACCAGCGGACTGGTATTACCTGTGCGTAATAAGCAAGCGTTTCCGCCCGAATTTCAAAACAAAACCAGGCTATGCTATTACGGTTCGCTGTTTAATAGCATCGAGATCAATAGCTCTTTTTATAAAATCCCAATGGCAGCTACGGTTAGTAAATGGACAACCGAGGTACCGCCGAATTTCCGGTTCACCTTCAAATTATGGCGGGAGATAACGCACAACAAGGGATTGGCCTTCCGGATGACTGATGTTGAAAAATTTATGTATACCATTAATCAGGCTGGCGATAAAAAAGGCTGTTTACTTATTCAATTCCCTCCAAGCATCAAGAGCGACAACGTTAAACAACTGGAGCATCTGCTAACTGCTGTGCATATGCACAACCCTGTACAATGGGACGTAGCGGTAGAATTTCGCCACTCGTCCTGGTACAATGAGCCTGTATATGACCTGTTAGAGCAATATGCTATGGGTTTGATTATCCACGATATGCCATCCTCGGCCGCCCCGCTCAAAGTAATCTCCAACGATTTTGTCTACCTGCGTTTCCATGGGCCAGGCGGTAATTACCGCGGATGTTATACCGACGATTTTTTACACGAATACGCGCAATACATCAGCGAATGGCAAAGTGAAGGCAAAACAGTATATGTTTATTTTAACAATACCATGGGCGATGCCGTACAAAATTTAATGAGTTTAAACCGGTATGTAGCAGCAAATGGAGCAGGGTAATTATCAGGATTGGTTATGTTGATCAATCTCTCGAAACAGATAAACTGCTAATTTAGGTTTGCAACCCACATACTTTCTTTTTATAGCTATATCTCCTTTCCACTTACCGGAATAATACCAAGTTCAGTTGCATACCTATACGGCGATGCTTATGTTGTTATAGTTTCTGCATTTGATAACCAATATCTAATAATTAGATTATGTTTGGGTTGCTTCTAAATTAGAACTATTCATCTAATCAAAAATTGATTATGAACTTCATCAAAGCCCTATCTTATTCATTCTTATACTTTTGTATTCTTTCCACACACAAAACATACGCTCAAAATACCGGGCCGAAGAGTTATAAACTAATTGTCAAGTTAGAGCGTGCTCCATTTGACTCTTTATTTCTTCATGATTATACAGAAGGCAGGGATATCTTAATTACAGGAAAGAAGACCCAGGCGTTTACTTGGGAAATAAATATTCCCGACACTATAATACGGAATTCGGAGAATATTGAATTATTAGGATCACCCTATGATGTGAAAAGCAATTTATTACAATCAATACGTTTTATTACAAAAAGAGCTGGCAAAAAAATCATTGTGGCTAACGTAGGCGTAGAAGATGAGAGCACTTATATCTACGCTACTTATCTTGATACAGTCCATTTTTCCCCTGAAAACGTCATGATGAAAACAGGTAATAACCACTCTATAATTATCGGAAATCTTACTTGTGCAGATTTTAATTTGATTATTAAAGATGCTGATGCAGACATCGCAATTAGATCTGAAGACCCTTTCTTCAGCTGGTTTATGGATTTAAATGATGAAGCGATTTCTTACGACAATCATTTGGCATCGTATATAGAAATTTCAAAACAACACCCTGATTCCCGATTCCTGATAACCTATCAGGCTAATAATCTTACCAGATACCACTCGAAAGAGGATGTTAAAAAAGTTTATGAAAATTTTTCTGGCAAGCACAAAAATACGATATGGGCGAAACAAATTGAACGCTTTTTATATGAAAAAAAGTTCCCTAATACATCTCTGCCAACTTGTGATAAAAAAACTTATGAAAATATTGTTCAGGACGTTTCAAAATATAACTTAATAATTTTTACCGCTTCTTGGTGCGCACCCTGTAGAGAAGAGATTCCGCTGCTAAAAAAAATACATAACGACTTGGGGAAGAATCTGATTTTAACCTATATATCCATTGACAATGCACAAAGCGTGGCCGCGTTTCAAAAACTAATTCGGGAGCAAAATATCCCCTGGCGTAGCCTGCTTGCTTTTCAGGATGTTAAAGCAATTAAACAAAAGTACTTTATTGAAGGTATTCCGCATACTATTTTGATTTATCCTAATCAGGATATGGAAGTAATGGAGGTTAGAAAAGCTGAGGATTTGTCAAAATTATATAGTATAGTGGGATCTCCTGGAAAACAAAAAAATTAGGCTCTATGACGAATAGTATAAGTAAATAAAAAATGGCTCTATGACACGAATAGTTTTAGTTTGTCCACTGGAATTCCAATTATAATGACGTCTTGGCAAATTGATTATTATCAATGCGTCTATTATTGCGTTAATAATCAGTATCCTTAATTTATAGCATCGGCACGCTCAATCGCCGCGTGAAGGGCTTTGTTCTTTTTGTCTTGACACAAAAAGAACAAAAAAAGTCAAGACTGCCCGATCCTTCCGCCCGCAGGCCAGCTCCCGGCCCGGCGTGCAGTCGGGCCTTTGCGCACTTTGCCTGTGCACCAGAGAAGATCACGGAGGTTCAAAACGTCATCGCTTTTTTTTCGGCTGGCCAGATCTGTTACTTATGAAGATATAGAACATAGATAATCAAGAGTTACTTTAAAAATGAGATTTTAAAACAGTAGTGAGATTTTACGAAAAATATCATTAGCAAAATCTTGGCTTAGTATATCACTTACAAAGTGAATTTTTAGTACCTATACAAAACGTCATAGAGCCAAAAATTAACCTGAGATTTCGAGATTACTGACATAAACAAAAAAAATCCGAGGGCCAGCTAAACGCTGCCTCCCCCCAGATCAATTGAAAATGATCAGCAAAGATGAATCCCTTTGCGGCAATGTTAATAATTAGGGTTCTGGGTCAGGTTTTTATTGATATCCCGTTCTGATTGCGGTATTGGCCACAATTCATTTTTTCCGGTCACAAAATTCCTTTTCTTGTAAACATAATAGCCATCGGCATCAACCGGGTAAGCCGTATAGGATGAAGGCGTATTAGTAAGTTTCATACCGGTGAACTGGCGGTTATTTTCTGACCCGATAATACCCCAGCGAAGACAATCATAATACCGGAGTCCTTCAAAAGCAAACTCTACATGGCGCTCCCTCCTGATGATGGCCCGCAAAGCAGTAGCATCCGTGGTGGTTACGGCAGGCATGTTAACGGCGGCTCGCCCTCTTACCTTATTAACGGTTTGATCAAGTAACGATTGCGTTATTGGCGCGCCTGATTCGAGCTGTGATTCCAGGTAACCTAAAAGAATTTCGGGATACCGGATCAGCGGAAAATTGGTTCCAGAATTAAACAATTGACCCACGGTAGCATCGTCTTCCAGAAATTTAAAAATGCAATAACCGCTCCACACTCCCGGATACTCATTCAGCCTGTCGGGCAGGGTTGTACCCGGCTTCGAACTGAAGGTTGTGCCTCTGAAAACGGTACGGTCTGATATCATGATGGTTGCGTCCAGCCTGGGGTCGCGGTTATTGTAAGGGTTATTTTTATCATACAAAGGAGATGCATCGATGGTTTTGCCATCTGTACATTCATAATCCTTCACCAGTTCGTTAAAAGGTGAAAACTGGTGCCAACCGCCCCAGGTTTCGGGGGTAAGGTATATAAACAGCACATTGCTGTATACATCCTTAAGGTATTGCGAAGTCATGATGAACTCATGGCTAAATTCGCTCGATTGCTGAAAAAGCTGCCTGAATTTAGGATCAACAATATAATAATTGTAGTCGATAACGGTTTTATAGCTAACAGCGGCATCAGCCCATTTTTTCTCTGCCATTTGCAACCTTCCCAATATGCCTAAAGCAGCTGCCGATGTGATGCGGCCGTTTTCACTATCAGGCCTTGAATGAGGCAATACCGGGTAGCTCGCTTTCAGTTCCGATTCAACAAAGGCCCAAACATCCGCCTGTGATGCGCGGGTTACACTGTTTGCTTCGGCAATAGTGAGCACATGCTGCACCAGCGGCACGCCGCCAAAATATAAGGCCAGGTTAAAATATTCGTAGGCCCTGAGCGTGCGCACCTCGGCAATCATAATCGCTTTTTGCGAGGCGTCCATCGTAACGTTGCCGATGTGATCCAGGAAATTATTTTCGGTAGCAATCCTTTTATAGGAGTTTTTCCAATAGGCACCGGTAACCCAATAAGAGGGGTTTAACGTTCCGTCGGTTACATGATCAGGTATAGATTCTTTTTCCGAGCCGTCGCCAGCCATCAGGTCGAGTATCAGCAGCGATTTGGGCGACCAGAAATCCTCGTCAGACCAACCGGCACCGGTATTATAACAGCCGTTTAAGGCCAGGGTAGCATCTGCCGAAGTTTTCCAGAAGGTGGCGTCAGATACGGCATCCAAAGGCTCCTTATCTAAGAAACTCTTCTTACAGCCCGTGCCCAGCACAAGCAAAACAAGAATGATCCCTGTTTTAAATATCATTGAATTGCAATAGTTCTTTTTCATTTTCGCGATCTTATGGTTATATCTATAAAAATGTATCACACTAAAATTTAACATTAGCACCGAAGGTGTAAACACTGGTAATCGGGTAAAAATTTGGTGAGTCGCCGGTAGCCTGGTACATTTCAGGATCCCATCCCTTATAAAAATGATTCCAGGAGAAAAGGTTCTGGCCTCCCGCAAAAACCCTCAGCCTGCCGATATGCAGCCTTTTAACCACCTTGTCTGAAAATGAATAACCCAGCTGTAAGTTTTTTAAGCGCAGGTAAGTAGCGTTTCTGTTCCAGAAGGTAGATGTTTGTACGTTTTCGCTGCCCTGACTTAAACCTGTTATTGCCGGATATAACGCGTTGGGATTAGGGTTGGCGGTAGTCCAGGCATTATCTGCCTGCCATCTTTGAATGTTTCCGGAGTTATAGTAGGCAAATGCCTGGTACGAGCCCATTTGCTTGGTGTACCCGCCGAGGCCCTGTAGTAAGGCAGTAAAATCAAACCCCTTATAACTTGCTGTAAGTGTAAGCCCGTAAGCAAATTTGGGCGTAGTATTGCCTATCACAGTCCGGTCGTAAGAGTTAACTACGCCATCTGGAACACCGTTTGGCCCGCTGATATCCTTGAAACGGATAACGCCTGGCTGGCCCGCGATAGGCTGTGTGGCATAGCTGGCCACATCTGCGGCATCCTTAAATATCCCGTCAGCCACGTAACCGTATATAGGGTTTAATGACTGGCCTACAAAAAGCCCGGCACTAATATCCTGCTGAATATTGCCGGCAATTTTGGTAACCCTGCTGTTTACATACGAAAAATTGGGAGACGCCCCAATATGGAAATTGCCTATAGCGGTGTTATATTTCAGCATCACTTCAAAACCGGTATTTTTCATGGCGCCGGCGTTAACTTCAGACGGCGTTAAACCAAGCACCGAAGAAACCGGAACGTTATAAAGAATATCAGATGTTGTTTTATCAAAATAGTCAAGCGTCATGCTCAGCTTACCTTTAAAAACATCAAGGTCCAGGCCAATATCGGTAACCTTGGTAGTTTCCCATTTGATGTTGATGTTGGATAGCGTAGTTACCGCGGCTCCGGATACCAGTGATCCGCCGAAAGTGTAGTTTTGCCCTAAGCTAATGGCATTTTGATAGGGGTAATTAGAGATATTCTGGTTACCCAACTCGCCCCAGGATGCACGCAGCTTCAGGTTATCAATCCAATTGAAGTTATCCTTGATAAACGACTCCTCGGAAACCCTCCAGCCCGCAGAAACTGAAGGGAAAAATCCCCAGCGGTTGTTTTCAGGAAAGCGCGAAGAACCATCATAACGGGCGTTGGCCTCAAACAGGTATTTACCGGCAAAATCATAGTTCACCCTGCCAAAATACGATCTCAAAGCCCACTCCGATGCCGAACCTGATGATTGCATATTGGTGGCGGCACCCGCGTTTAGCTCATATAACAGGTTGCTCGGAAAATTGTCTCTCGAAGCCTGGATCCAGTTATCGCGGTTGGCTTCCTGCGAATAACCGGCCAAAGCGGTAAAGGTATGCTTTTGGATGGTTTTGGTATATTGTAATAACGACTGAAGCGTTGTTAAAGCTCCATCGCCCTTATATATGGTTAAACTATTGGGGCCGATATAGGTATTGGCATCAAATTGCACATCGGCCACGTAATTGGTGTTGGTAAGGTCGTAATATTTATAACCGCCTTTTCCGCTCAGAGTAAGCCCCTTAACTATTTCCCACGAAAGCTCAAGCCCTCCCATAAAATACTTATTACGAGTATCGTTAAAAGACGGGCTGGCCAGCCAACCCTCCGGGCTGTATGAATCCTGGTGGCCGTAAGTACCGTCGGATTTTAAGCCGGCAAATGTATTGGGCTCGCGAACGGCATACCCTATCATACTTTGCATATCTCCCGAACTTTGGCGGGGCTCCTTGGTGTTGGAAGAATAACCGTTGATATTTACCTTCAGCGTCAGGTTATCCTTTATTTTACTATCAACATTTAAAAGAAAATTGTATTTCTCATAATCGTTTTTAGCTACGATACCATTCTGGTTGAGGTAGCCCAGGGAAAGCATGTAACTGCTTTTTTGATCGCCGCCTGCCAAACTCACGTTGTGGTCGGTTTGAAAACCAGAGCCGGAGTTAAGTAAGTTTTTAAGGTGGGATACGTTTGGATAATTATCAGGATCGGTACCGCTTTTGTATTTGGCAACCACATCAGCCGTTGCGCCGGTAAGCTGGGCATATTCCCACGAATCTACAAAATCGGGCAGGGAGGTAGCTTTTTGCCATCCCACATAATTATTATAAGAGATTTGCACCTTCCCGTTTTGGCCGCGTTTGGTTTCTACCAGGATCACTCCGTTTGCGGCGCGTGTTCCGTAAATGGATGCCGAAGCGGCGTCCTTTAATATGGAGATGCTTTTGATGTTATCCGGGTCGATATCATTTAGCGAGCCCGCCAATCCGTCAATCAGCACCAGCGCGTCGCGCCCTGCGCCAAAAGAACCGATACCCCGTATGGTAATACCCGCCCCATCGTTACCCGGCCGACCGCTGTTTTGCGAAACCTGCACACCCGCGGCTAAGCCGGCCAGCGCCTGGGAAGCCTGGGTTATGGGCCTGTCTTCCAATTGGCTTGCCGATACGCTCGACACCGAACCGGTGAGGTTCACCTTTTTTTGCGTGCCGTAACCTACAACAACAACCTCGCTTAAATCCTTACTCTCTTGCTGTAACTGGATGTTGATCACTTTTTGCCCGTTAACCGGTACCTCACGATTGGTATACCCTATAAAAGAGAACACCAAAACACCTTGATTATCAGGAATATTAATAATATAAACACCCTGTTCGTTAGTGCTTACCGCTATATTGGTACCTTTTAGTTTTACAACTACACCGGGCAGTGCCTGGCCGTGTTCGTCGGTAACTTTACCGGTTATGGCAACGGCTTGTGCTTCTTCGCGAACGGGCGCGTTTTCCGCAGCAGTTGGAGCCGGTGTGCCCGTATTGCGGCTTAGCACAATGCGGTCGTTTACAACATCGTAATTAATGTTGTAAGGTTGCAGCAGCTCGGTTAACACATCTTTAAGCTTTTGCTGGCGCGCATCTAATGTTATCTTTTTAGAGCTCTCCAGTAAATCTTCGAAATAAATAAACTTAACATTGGCCTTTTTCTCCAGCTTTTTTAAAAAACTACCCAGGTCCATGTTATGGGCAGAAATATCTACCTGACGTGATAATATACTTTGCGCATGGTCAGTGCCAGCCAGGGTAACCCCTGTAAAGACGATGGCTATCAATAGCTGACTACATGTTATTTTCATGATTCTACACCAATCGATGGAGGTTTGTAAATTAATATTCATACATTAGAATGTTTTATTTGGTTAAAAAAATGAGACAAAAAGTCCCCCTGCACCTTAACAAGGTGTTCTTTTCCTGGAAATGGGGGAATCAAAAAGAAAGGGTGTCGCAAGCACCTTTTCTTTTGTTGGGGTAGGAATAGGTTTTTATTTATTCATATCTTAAAATTTAGTTTGTATCATAATTGGTTAATTATTCTCCTTCTGTAACACAAATTTTGTCCCATCGGTTACATAGGTTAGTTTTAGCAGTTTTTTTAATATCTCCATAATGTCGGGCAAACTCTGTCCGTCAAAATCAGCATTTACCGTATAGTCGCCCAAGCCTTTATCCAGAAGCGAAATTTCCACATGGAATTGTTTGTTAAGGGCATCGATAACTTCGTTAAGCGATTTTTTTTCAAAAGACAGGCTGGCTTTCGTCCATATACTTAACGACGAAACCTGCGGTACAGCGGCTACCTTAAGCCCACCGGCCATATCACTATAGTTTACTTTTTGGCGGGGCAATAACATTACCCTACTTTTAAGGCCGACAAATTCAGGCTGCCCGTTACGGTTACCGCTTTGCCCGGCAATAACCACCGATACCTTGCCTGTAACTACGGCCACTTCTGCCGTAGATTCGCCTTTAATATCGTGTATCCTGAAACTGGTTCCCCAAACCTGCGTGGTAACGTGGCCGCTGTAAACAATAAAGGGGTGGGCTTTATCTTTGGTTACTTCAAAAAATGATTCGCCTGATAAATTAACCTCCCTGAAATTTCCGTTAAATTTTTTAGGATAGCTTATCCGGGCGCCAGGGCTGAGCCACACTACGCTTTTATCCGGAAGTACTTGTTTACAGATCGTTTGGGTATGGTTGCTAATGGCAGTATCAATGCTTTGGGCAATGCCGGTTTGCTGACGCCTTGCGGCCAATTTTAAAAGGCCCGATTTATTGAAGATCAACAATATGGCCGCTGCCGCTGCTATAGTATAACCGATATATTTCAACCGTTTTAAACGGCCAGTACCCGCGGTACCGGCAATATTAATACCCGATTGAATATTGGTAAGCATCCTTAGCCGGAGCTCCTGCTGCTGCCCGGCGCTGAGCTGATCGTAGGGATCTGCTTTACGATCGAAAGAATTGTACCAGTTCATTACAATTTCCTTTTCTTCGGTCGAGCAATCCCCATTAAGAAATTTCTGTATGAGTTCAGGCGGAATACTTTTCATTTAATTGGGTTAATCGGTTTAAAATTAACGGTGATATATAGATGACAGTTCTCGAGTCCCCTACCCCCTAACGCGCAAAAAATATTTTTTTTAATGATGTGAATTTCTTCTTTTGATGGCGCACTATTTCCACTTTTAATAGCACAGCCAGCGCCGTTCGTTAAAAACTGTTAATATTAGCCTGCACAATTTTCCTACAGTCGTTTTTCATTATTTTTATCGAACCAAATAATGCCTGTATGAGGACTATCCGCTGTTCGCTTTTATTATCCGGCCTAGTGCTGCTAAGTACCGTTATGCGTGCCCAGAAATTGGAACATGTTTATCTGAGTTCAAAGGACACGGCCTCAAACAGGTACATTGCGGTGATCCCGGAAAAAGTACCCGTAAAAGCTTGGATGTTCCTATTGGACGGTTTCGGGGCATCGCCGGAAAATGTCCTGATGGAGAGTACTTTACCCAAATATGCGGCAACACAGGGCATACTAACCGTTATCCCCTTGTTAAGTACCGGATCACTGTATTTCGGTTCGGATGACGCTTCTCAACGCTCACTGAAGGAGCAGATCGAAGGTGTTGCGAAAAAGTACGGCCTGAAAGATAAACCATTCTTTATTGGCGGGTTTTCCATCGGTGGCACCTGTGCAATCAAATACGCCGAACTGGCGGTCAATAACAATTACCCCTTTAAGCCTAAAGCCGCTTTTGGTATTGATCCGCCCCTGGACTGGGAGCATTATTACCGGGGGGCCGAACGCGTCATCCATCTAAGCGGCAAGGAACATGTGAATCAAGAAGTGGCTTATATGATTGACCGTATCAAAAAAGAAATTAAAGGCACCCCAGAACAGGCCTTAGGAAATTTTTATGCGAATTCCCCTTATTCATTTAGCGACACGACGCAAAGCGCGGTCAAGCTACTGGCGGGCACTCCCGTTATGCTTGTCTCGGAGCCTGATCTCCAGTGGTGGCTAAAAGAGCGTGGCTATGACCTGGCTTTTATCAATATTGCGGACGATGCCGGCTTTATTAACGAACTAAAACATTTAGGGAATAAAAATGCCGTGCTGGTAACAACCTTCGGAAAAGGCTATCGGGAACCTGGTCATGTAAGGCATCCTCACTCCTGGAGCATTGCTGATAGCAGCGATGTGGTTCAATGGCTCTTCCGTTTTTCCCGCCCCTGAACGACTGCGGACAGCCATTATCATCTATAGAAATGCTTGGTCGATTGGCAGGTGAGGTTGAGCTTATGAGCACTTTTGTGTGCCATCAAAAGTGAAAATAGTGTGCCATTAGAAACGAAATCTTACAAATGAGACTGTTTTCCACTTTTCACACAAGGTGATTTTATATAACGAATTAAAGCCGCGGATCCACGCCATCTTTGATATCCCGGGGGACCGGGTTTAACCTCGTGATCTAAACGGATGACAGGAATTTTGTTTGCAGGGGCCCCGGTTTGGACTTGGCAACTATTCCTTATTGAAAAAAAACTTAATTTAATAACTTTATAACCATTATGAGAAAGCTCTTTATGACCATCAGCCTGGCTTTTGTCACTTCCTTTACTACCAAAGCCCAAGCGTCACATCCTGCAACGCAAACTGATACCATAGTTCGTTATCTGATCACGTCATCGGCTACTGACTTTAACAACCATCGTCCGCCAAATCCTGTTGGGTTCAGGAAAGTCAAATTAGGACACATCAAGAGTGCTGATGGCGGAAAGCAATACCTGATATCCGGCGAATTTCTAACTAAAGAAGACAAAAAAGAAGTTTGGATACCTTTTATTACAATCAAAACCTCTGGCTACGAACAATGGATTGGCACACAGGCTAAAACCCTGATAAAATCGGGCTCCATTTTTGATGATAAAAAAGAAGACCTATCCGCTGCTTTGCAAAGCCAATTAGCTGACTTACACAAAAATTAGAAGATAAAATATGCTTATTTAAAAAAGCTTGATTGTATTGCTGATCTTACAGCACACCACATAGATTACATTGCTGTTATCAATGCGGCAGACTAAAATGAAGCCAAACAAATTGCGGCTAAATGCCCTATATTTGAGTTAGGCGGCCATGTTGAAATAAGGACCATACAAAATACAGCGAACTAAAATGCTAAAAAAAGGAGAACATATTGAAGGTACACCTGCGGAATTACAGGTATTACTTGATCAGGATGCCGAGGCCAGCATTTTTTTTTTTAGCCTTTCCAAATCTTATAAACAAGGCTATTGTGACTGGGTGGGTTCAGCCAAACAGGAAGAAACCCGGAAAGTTCGAGCAGACAAAGCCATGATTATGCTTAGAAACAAACAAAAAACCTTAAAAACATAATCTTAAGCCGAGGTTTATTTAGAATAGTTTGATTGAAAAGTAGATAACAGTTTTATGAAAAAGCTTTTTACCAGTAGGGGGCTATTACTATTATTTACCTGAGATAAAAAAGACAGCTATAGCAAAAGATAAAAGGATATGATGCAGGCTAACACGCAAATATTTCAAAGCCCTGGTGATATGATTTTCGACCGTCTTTTCGGAAATGCCCAACTCGAAGGCAATTTGTTTATTGCTTTTATGATGGTTGCGGCTCAGATCGAACACGGAGCGGCATTTATCGGGCAATGAATCCATATTGATATCCAAGTGATGCTTTAAATCGTTAGCCATCACGCTTTCCTCGGTAGAATTGTCGTAATCGAAACGTTCAGGAATAATCGCTTCATAAGCCTTTTTCCTTGATGCCTCCCTTTGAATTTGATTTAAGATGAGATTACGGATAGCTGTAAACAGGTAACCGCTCAACGACGAATTAATTTTAATTGTTGCACGGTTTCTCCACAAATTGATAAAAAGGTCCTGCACAATTTCTTCAGCAATCTCAGACGAAGAACAGCGTTTACATGCCGTATTATACAATTGAGCATAGTAGCGGTTATACAGTTCGATAAACAAAGAGGTATCGTCTCCTTTGTTTAACAGAAGCAATATATCCTCGTCGGTCATCTCCTTAAAACTTTTCATTCGCTAAAAAACAATCACTCTTTGATGATAAGCTAATGGCAAACATCCCATAGATGAATCGCTTCAAATCGGCTATTGTATATATAATTGGTTTGATTACAAACACTGTAGTCTGCAAAGAGACTAATGTATAAATAAAAGTTTAAACGGATAAAAAATTCAATTATTTTAAATCCACAAAATGCGCAACATTATGCCCACACTGACTTCGATTGGAAATATTGTATTGATGGTATAAAATAGTGGTCAACAACCAAGCTACGCACCGTTTTAAAATCCGGTCAAAACCCTGCCAGATAAAAAACAAAGCGATTCAACAACGATTGTATTTTTTTCAATATTTATTTTAGTAATAATCAATTTTGGTACAATATATGTATATTAAAAATATGCCCTTTATTGATACCCTGAAGGGCTTACTACCAACCGATTAATGAATAATTACTTAAATAACTTGGCATAATGAATTATCACACCAACATCGTTTATTATTGTTTTAATAAACATTGCAAAACCTCCATTTATCATCGGGACGCAGTGCATTTAAATTTAACCTTTAGCCTGGACACGCTGATAACGGATCACTTTTGCAGTTCATGTAGCAGTAAGTTGGTTTCGTTAATTGATGTTGAAATACGGCAAACCCTTGCTGCTACCTGCTGCCATTAAACGTATCCTACTCGCTGTTAAAAAACATGGTAGACCAAACAGATAGTTAACGTGTTAGCTTGCCCGCCTCGTAACTGCGTATGTACTGGTTATAGTACTTTTTAACTGTTGCCGCATATTTGCGGGCATAATCCAACAGGGGTTCCTGCCAGTCTGGATTTTTACCGAAAGCAGAAAGCTCATCAATAATGGCCGAACCGCCCCTACCACCACTACGCAATTGTGCTGAGGCTGTTAACAAGGCCATGTCATCAATAACCAGGTAAAGATCCCGGTATTGGTCACGAATCATCTTAAATTTAATAGAATCCTTAACGGGCTGCAGCTCCTGGATCACATAGGTGTCACCCCGAAAATCAGTTGTACTTAAAAGTGATGGGGTTACATTCTGCAAATGGCGTTGAGCGGTAATGATTCTTTCCGATTCAGCGGCCCAAGCAGGCTGCTTGCAATGTACAAAAGGCGACACAGATGATGGCCTGGACTGCTTCATATCAATAAGCAAATAATTGTTGCGCGTGTTGGTACTTTTGAGCAGAAACAGATATCGCTTTACACCAATACTACCCGTGCCAGCCAGCCTGAATACACAACCCTTTACTTTATAATTGTACGGACCGTCGCTGCTGGTAGAAATCCAGTCTGAGATATGGCTTGTTAAATCTGCTTTTAGTTTTCTATCTAACTTAAAATGGCGCTCATCGGTTAATGATAAAACCAGTTTTTTACTTTTTTTTTCTGTCCGCTTTTCTAACAAATCCTTTGCCTTGCTTTTTTCGGCGGCAGTTAAAAAATCACGAACAATACCCTTAGCGGTACGCGGCTCAATACTGATAGCCTTACCCGCGGCAAGGGTGGTCGAATATGTTTTCAAAAAAAGCCGCGCCATTTTATCCGCTTTTTTCTGCTCAATATCTAAACTGTCAAAACCGATAAAGATACTTGTAATAAGGCGCACAACCTCAAACGAAGCCGGTGCCAAAACCGATTCGTCAAAATCATTCAAATCGAAATAAACCAAACCGTTTTCGCCCCGGTAACTACCAAAATTTTCCAGGTGCAGATCACCGCAGATCCAGGTTAGCGGAGATGCCGCAATAGCTTTCTCCATCTGTAAATCTTCATAAAACAAATGGCAGGTACCCCGGTAAAAACGGAAAGGGTTTTCGGCCATTGCTTCGTATTTATAAGGAAGCATTTCTGGAAGCAATCCCTGGTTAAACTTTAAAATTCGCTCTATCAGCTTGGACATAATTTATGGTTACCCTAAAGGGTAACATTACAAGCAAATGGCCTATAAAATAGTTTCACCATTCATTAAATTAATTACAACGAAAATAAAACAACCAGAACAAAACACGATCCTACAATCACTTTTTAGCGCCGCTCCCTTTTTGAATTATAGGCAACCAGGTATTGAAGTTGATTTTGACGGATGCTATTAGCATCTAAAACAACCTCAGTTTCGGTTTTGGCCATAACCAATTTACCTTTAACCAGGTGAAACATCTCGGACAGAACTGCAGGCAAAACCTTAACCGAGACGGTTGGATTGTATTTATTCTCGATAGCTATTTTTTCCTCGGCGGATGCCACGCTTACATCCCACTGTTCACCAGTTTTAAAACCGTTTTCTTTAGCGCAATTAGCCAGGTCGTAAACGTACTCCATGGCTTTAAATTCAACAGATTGACTTGTCATGTTCTTACTTCTTTTTAATTGGTGGTTCAATTTTAGATACTGTTTTTTTACCACTCTGGTAATCAGAAGGAGCTTTTTTATGTTCGGTGCTGGGAGCCTTTTTGGTGTCTTTACTGCCTTTGTCTTTACTCATTTTCTTAGTGTTTTAAATATTGTTATACAGTTTTGATATATGCGAGGATATACTTTTTAGTTCGATATGCAGTTTATCTCAAATCATTTTTTTAAAACCTGGCGCCGCCCGGAGGCTGATGGGAATGATTTGCAGTTCCGGCCAGTATTAAATATTGAAGAGCGGAGTGCTCTGTCTGTCCCGGGTATCAAATAAAAACGAGAGTGGTTTTATGGAAATATACGAGGTTGATAATATATAAACTGGATATTGGATATTTTATTGTGTGTTATAAAATTTAAAAAATGCTTTTCTTGAATTTTGTTGGACTAACGACTTTACGTAGGCGGAGTTGCCTTATATAGCTTAGATTGCTTCGTCGTCCCTCCACGCAATGACGACGGGGGGAGAGGAGCTGATTATTAACTATTCCTCGCGGGTTTGCGGCATCACGAACCCTGCTCTTCAAACGTCATCGAGGGACGAAGCAATCTCTACTGAAGCAGAGCGGCCATGCAAGTTCGCTCTGTATAGTTTAGAGATTGCTTCGTCGTTCCTCCTCAATGACGGCGTGGTGAGCGTTATGGCGAAGCAATCTACTGAGGCAGAGCGGCCGTGCAATTTTGCTCTGCATAGTTCGCGATTGCTTCGTCGTTCCTCCTCGCAATCACGATGGGGTTGGAGATTGCTTCCTCGCCATAACGATGGGCCTAAATACCGAATCCCTAAATCTATTATTGATTTAACTTTATGGTTATCCTTTTTCCTTCATAGCTAACATCGGGATAATTGTTCAGTTCAAAGTTTAGCGCGGCGGGTTTGGCGTTGTCAATTTTCACAATTTTAAACTTGCGGCTGGTTAGCATGCCGGCAAAGCTTCCCTCGCGGGTATTGATGGTTAAGCTTTTATCAGCTTCGCTATAGGCAATGGCTATCTGGCTAAAAGCTCCCTTTTCATAATTATAGTTGATTCCTTCATCCTCGTATAAAGTAAAGGCGGCATCCTTACCTGCGTAAACAAACAGGGTAATAGGGTCGGCAGGCTTCTCGCCGGTGTATTGTATTTCGGGCCCGAAGGGGATAATGGCACCCTCTTTTACAAACACCGGCAGCCGCTCGTAAGGCGCATCGGCAGTAATGGTTTGGCCGCCTGTAAAATACTTGCCGGTATACAAATCGTACCAGCCGTTACCCTGCGGCAAATAAACGCTCCGGGTTTTAGCACCATGCTCATAAACCGGATTAATTAACAAGCTGGGGCCAAACAGGTACTCGTCGCTGATGTTCTTTACCTTTTCATCCCGACTGTAGTCCATTATCAAACCGCGCATCAGGGTATAATCCTGGTGATAGGCCATCCCGGCAAGGCTATAAATATAAGGCATCAGGCGGTAGCGCAGCTTATCGTAATAAAGCATACTTTGATAGGACGGATGGTTTTCGGGCGCTACGTTGTACATTTCGCGGTAAGGGAACTGGCCATGAACACGGAACAACGGCACAAACGAGCCAAACTGAAACCAGCGGGCCATCTGCTCGCGCCACTCTTCCAGGTCCTGCGGGTTTGGTTTTTCGTAACGGTGCTCAACGGCAAAACCGCCGATATCCATCGTCCAGTACGGGATGCCCGACAGCGCGAACCCTATCCCGGCCGGTATCTGGTTTTTGAGATCGTCCCAGCGGGCGGCTATATCGCCGCTCCAGGTGGCTGCCGCGTAACGCTGTAAGCCTGCATAAGCAGAACGCGTTAACAAAAACACGCGATCGTTGGGGTTAGTACCCCGCTGCCCCTCGTAAATCCCCTTGGCATTTTGTAAGGGGAAAGCGTTAAAGTATTGTGTTGACGAACCTATGTAAGTGGGGTTCATAAAATCCTTGCGGGCCTGTATATTCAGGTTTGAGGTGATATCGGGCTCCGAGGCATCCATCCACCAGGCATCAATCCCTTTGGTATATAAATGCTTATTCATCAGTCCCCAAAAGGCTTCACGCGCCTTAGGATTATAGGCATCGTAAAAGGTAGAAAAATAGCCTTTACCTATCCAGTCGCGCTGGCGGTTGGCAATATTGCGTTTGTACAGCCAGCCATTTTTATCAAAGTAGTTATAAGTATCAATCCCCTCGTAAAATTTGGCCCATACTGAGATCATGATATGCGTATGATATTGCTTATGCAAAGTGTTGATCATCCCTTCAGGATCCGGGAAACGGGTTTCGTCAAACTCCTGGCTTCCCCACTGGTTTTCTTTCCAGTACGACCAATCTTCAACGATGTTATCCAGCGGGATCTTCCTGTCGCGAAACTCCTTAACCGTATTTAATATTTCGTCCTGAGTTTTATAACGCTCGCGGCTTTGCCACAGGCCCATAGCCCATTGCGGCATCATCACAGCCTTGCCTGTAAGGGTACGGTAACCGCTGATCACTTCATCGGCGTTGCTGCCGTATACGAAATAATAATCCAGCTGACTACCTGATTCGGAATCAAAGGTGAATTTTTTCTTCTGATCATCACTTAAAGGGCTCTTCCATTTAAAGGCGAGGAAAGATTCATCGGCATCGGGCAGCCATTCAATTTTAACCGCATATTTTTTATCCTTTATCATGTCTACATCAAACAATGCAGTGCCGGGGTTCCATCCCTGGCGCCAGCGGTCGGCCAGTAGTTTACCATCAATCCATACTTTAACATAGCCGGCATACTTAAGCCAAAACTGGTGGCTCCCGGTATAGGCAGATGCCACAGCGCCTGCATAGGTTACCTTACCATCAATTAGTTTATACCCTTGCGGGAAGTTTTTCATGGCGTCGAGGTAGGAGTAGTCGATATCCGACTCGGGGCGTTCAATACAAATCCTGGCAGGATCGGCCTTTGCTGCGTACGTAGCCGTCAACCAGCCCTCGCTACCATCCGCAGCAAATAATTTAAGGCCCGACAGGGGTTGATAGTCGCGGGTATCGCCAAATTTGGTTAGGGAATAATTATCCCACAGGATGCCGTAATTTTGACTGGATACCAAAAACGGAACTGCCACTTCGGTATTGTTCTGAAACAGATCCAGGTGCTGGTTCTTAAAGTTAACGATACCATTTTGGTGTTGCCCCAGGCCGTAGATGGCTTCGTTGGCCGGGCTATTAAAGTTTTGGATAATATGGTAGGAGTTTTCGCCATTGTTGGATATCGGTATAAACGCTCTGCCAGGCTGCTCACTCAGGATGCTTTTGCCGGCCTTATCGGTAAAGCTTAGCGTGCCTTGTTTTGAAATATGTACCCTAAGCGCCGCCGTGCTGAGCAGCAAATCATCTCCTTCGGCAACTACCGACCACGAAACAGGCTTATGATTCTGCTCCACCACCATTAAGCTTTTGGCTGGTGAAAAATCAGCTTCGGGAGTGGCTGTTATATGGATAATTTTATCCGATACCACCTGCACCCTGAGCAACCTGGCTTCGGATGATAATTTTACGGGCAGGCTAACCGCAATACCATCAGCAGATTTTTTATAAAGCGGCTGCGCAACCGCGCGGGTAAAAACCACGGCAGAAAAAACAACACAGGCACTAACGAGTACACGTTTTAACATAAAATAATAATTAAAATTAGGCTATACTACAAATTGGTTGTTACCGGATAGCACTACTTATTTCATGCTGATAACAGGATGACCTACCCGGCTAATCTTTTGATGTTGTGAAATTACACGAGGTAAAGGATGTTGTTGTTTATAAATAGGGGCACAAATGTTAACTTGATTTAAAGAATTGAATTACAAGTAATTAATTAAAATAAATGCGGAAATTTAATGTGTTTTTATATGAGTAGATGCATGGAGGTTAACAAAATGGGCCTAAAAGAGGTGGATAATTTGGATGTGGAGTTGGGATTCATCAATCTTAAACGATGTTAGTTTGCTGTAGAACTTGCACGATGGACTTGTTTGGAGCAGAAGATTTCTCTTCGTACCTCATCGAAATGACATTTTTTTTAGTTCGTCAATCTCAAGCGACGAGAGTTTTGACAACTTTTTAAAAGTTGTCAAAACTGGTTTAGTATGCTGTAGACCTTGCACAATCGGCCCTATTTGAAGCAGAAGATTTCTCTTCGTACCTCATCGAAATGACATTTTTTTTTAATTCGCCAATCCCAAACTATGTCATTCGACAACGGAGGAACCTTCTGCGCGTGCTTAGTATGCTGTATAACTTGCACAATGGGCCTGTCTGAAGCAGAAGATTTCCCCGCTATTCGAAGTTTCCCAACTTCGAATAATTATGCCTGTAGTCTCCGACTACAGGCTAATCCTCCGGCTTCTCCCTCGCATCGGTCATCCTCATAATCCTCGGCTCAAACACTTAGCCAGTACTTCCGCCAGATCACTCTGAGCGGGCATTACGGCGTAGGTGTTTTTATAAGCCATTGGTTTCGTCCATATCGCTGCCCATTAGGGCGATGCGCTTGTTAATGAGGTTGGCTATCGCGGCATGTAAAAGGTTAGCCAAAACACCCAGCGCAGAGCAATGCAGGTGGCTCGGATTTTACTGGCATTAAAGTATACTGTAGTCGGAGACTACAGGCATAAATATTCGAAGTTAGAAACTTCGAATAACGTGGGGCTTGTTTGAAGCAGATTCCTCTTCGTACCTCATCGAAATGACATTTTTTTTAGTTTGTCCAATCTCAAGCGACGAGAGTTTGACAACTTTTTAAAAGTTGTCAAAACTGGTTTAGTATGCTATAGACCTTGCACAATCGGCCCTATTTGAAGCAGAAGATTTCTCTTCGTACCTCATCGAAATGACATTTTTTTTAGTTCATTAATTCAATCACTCAATAAATTAGTTCATTCAATCAATCAATAAATAAACTAAACCTCGTGCATTTTAGCAACATACGCCGAGGGCAGGCAATTGTACTCCGCCTTGAACGATCTCACAAAATATTTCTGGCTTTTAAAACCAACCTTGTAGGCTATTTGCGAGATGGTGAGCTGCCCGCTTTCCAATAATTGCGCTGCCCGTTTTAACCGTACAGAGCGGATCAGCTCTACCGGCGATTTCCCCGTCAGGGCCAGGGCCCGTTTATAAAGCGTTACCCGGCTAACAAACAGTTCGCTGCTTAGCTGCTCTACCGAAAAATCGGCATTGGCCATATTTTTCTCTATCAGTTGCAGTACGCTTTTAATAAAAACCTCGTCGAACGATTCTACTATTACATCCGTAGGTTTAATATCAACCTGCTTCTGATAGGTTTTGCGCATATCCTGCTGTATGGCCAAAATATTTTTCAGTTTTGATAGTAGTATCTCAAAATTAAATGGCTTGGTAAGGTAATCGTTGGCTCCGGTTTCAAGGCCCTGCAATTGCTGCTGCTCGCCGGTGAGCGCAGTAAGCAGTACAACGGGGATATGCGATGTGCGCTTATCGTTCCGTATTTTCCGGCAGAGGTCAATCCCGTTTATTTCGGGCATACTGATATCGCTCACTACTAAATTAGGGTGCAGCGCCAGCGTTTTTTGCCACCCCTCCTTGCCATTGCAGGCTTCAATAATATGGAAGCTTTCGCCCAGGTTATCTTTCAGGTAAAATCGGAAATCGTCGTTATCCTCAACCAGCAATACCGTTAATTTTTTAGCCGCCCGGCCAAACTCGGTAAGCGGTTGACTGGCGTTTTCCGTTGCAGGCAACTGAGCAACAGCCGGTATTGCTGGAACTTGGAGCGCTGCGGCATCGGCCGGCAGGTTAAGCGGCAACAAAACGGTGAAGTAACTGCCTTGGCCGGGCTCGCTTTCTACCGTGATTTCGCCGTGATGCAGTTTAACAAACTCTTTGGTGATAGACAGGCCGATGCCGCTACCCTGGTTCACCATAGAGCCGGGTACCTCGTTCTGAAAAAAGCGCTCAAAAACTTTTTCCTGCTTATCCAACGCTATCCCTATGCCCGAATCGATCACCTTAATTTCCAGCCACTGCTCTGCCCCGGCCCGCTCCACCGTGGATAATAAAACACTGACATGCCCCCCCTCGGGCGTAAATTTAAAAGCGTTGGAGAGCAGGTTAAATAAAATACGCTCTATTTTATCATGATCAAAATTAACCTCCAGGTATTCTACCTCGGTATCAAACACAAAACCGATATTTTTTTTATCGGCCACGTCCGAAAACGAACCGGCCATTTCCTGGATAAACCCAATAATATCTCCCTTACGGGGATGCAGCTTCAACTCCTGCACCTCCATCTTCCTGAAATCCAGCAGTTGGTTTACCATGTTTAACAGGCGCCTGGCGTTGCGGTTCACCATTTGCAGCTGCCGCCTTTGCTCGGGTTTATCAGTATGTTTTAAAATTTTATCTACCGGCGCCATAATCAACGACAAGGGCGTGCGAAACTCATGGCTTATGTTGGTGAAAAACTTAATCTTCATCATATCCAGCTCGTGCATGCGCTGTGCTTCCTCACGTTCGCGCTCAAGCGCATATTTCAACTCGATTTTTTGGATAGCCCTATGCCTGATGTAGAATAAACCGCCCACAACCAGCACAGCGTAAACAAAATAGGCCCAGCCGGTTTTCCAGAAGGGGGGCAAAATGCTGATCTGCAGGGTTAGCGGCTCGGCAGTCCATACGCCATCTTCGCCGGCTGCTTTTACCTTAAAAACATAGTTGCCTGGGTCGAGGTTGGTATAGGTGGCTTTGCGCACCTTGATATCGCTCATTGTCCACCGCTTATCAAAGCCCTCCAGTTTATATTCCAGTTTAACCTTGCCGGGATTAAAAAAATTAAGCGCCGCAAATTCGATAGAAAACGCGCTCTCGTTATGCCGCAGTGTGATGGCGGAGGTTGCGGTAATGGATTTGGAAAGAATAACATGCCCGTCCAGATCTTGGCCTGGGTTCAGGCTTTTATTAAAGATCTGTAAATCGGTAAAAATAAGGTTAGGTACCGTTTTATTTAACCGGATAGCCGATGGCTTAAAGATATTGAAGCCGTTGGGGCCGCCAAAAACCAACTCGCCGGAGCGGGTTTTGAGCGACGCGTTCTCGTTAAACGCGCGCCCCTGCAGGCCGTCGGTTTCGTCATAATTAATAAACCGGAGGCTCAGGCCATGTGCCCCGTTTGTTACTATTACGTTTGATAAGCCGCTGGGCGTGCTTATCCACATCGTATGGTTATCATCTTCCAGAATATCCAGGATGGTATTATCGGGCAGGCCATCATCTTTTCTGAAATTGCTGAACTTACCTTTAGCCGGATCAAGAACGCTTAAGCCCTCGCGTGTGGCCAGCCAAAACAAGTGGCGCGAATCTTCAGTGAGGTTGGTTAGGCTATTATTGATCAAACTGTTTTTATCCGAATTTTTATGCTGATAATAAATAAACCGGTGCGATTTATCGAGCCAGACCGATGCACCCGCTGAAGTAGCTATCCAGATATTATGATGCTCATCCTCAACCAAGCCTGATATGTAATTGGATGATATGGAATGGGGCTGGGTGGCGTTGTAATGCACAAACGATTTTCGGTTACTGTCTAACAGATTCAAGCCGCCGTCCAGGGTGCCTATCCATAAATTATGCCGCGAGTCTTCCATAATCTCCCAGATTCTGTCGTCAGATATGCTGCCCGGCACCAATGGGTTATGCCGGTAGTGGGTAAAGGTTTTACCATCATAACAATCAAGCCCGCCATAGTAAGTGCCAATCCAAAGCTTTTTTTGATGATCTATCCATAAGCTTACAATTACATTGCTGGTTAAGCTGTTGGGGTTGGCCGCGTTATGTAAGTAATTGGTAAACAAACCGGTGTGCCGGTTAAAATAAATCAGCCCGCCACCATTGGTCCCCATCCATAAATTACTCTGATCATCTTCGGCAAACCGGTTAATATCGTTATAGCTTAAACTGTGAGGGTCTGTTAAATGATGCTTAAATAGCGGAAACTTAATGATGTTTTCGTGATAGTAGCTAATGCCCTGCTTATATGTACCAACCCAGATTATGCCGCTCTCATCTTTATAAATGGATATGGTGCAGTTTTGAGCCAGGCTTTTGCTATCGTCTTCGTGGTTAACCAGGTAACGGATACTAAAATCGCTTTTGTTTAAAATATCAATCCCGCCATGATCGGTAGCTATCCAGATCATCCCCTTGTTATCCTGGATGATGTTGGATATAATATCAGCATTAAGTTTTCCCCCTGGTGTATTGTTATCAATATGCCTGTAGCTATTTTTTGCCGGGTTAATATAAAACACGCCTAAGGCGGTACCGGTATCAAATGCCCATAAATAGTTCTGGTTATCGATAAATAGTTTTAAGCCGGGCTGATTGCGGCCATACAATTGTTTAATGGTATATATCCGCTTAACAATTTTACCGGTACGATGGTCCAGCTTTTCGATAACCCCTGCCGAGTGCGCCAGCCAGATATCGCCATTGCTTTCCTCGGCCAGATCAGTTACCTTGTTGGAGTAAATTGAAGTGGTATCTGCTTGCTGATGAATATAATGGCGGGTTAGCTTATGTAGCGGGTCATACTTATAGATACCCAAAGTGGTATGCAAAAACCAGAAATTGCCCCTACGATCTTTTCTGATTTGGCTGATCAGGCTATCGGGTATGGCAAAACGGGCCAGTTTATTTTTAGCATCGTGTTCAAAACGCCCCGTTACCGCATTGTAAATATTTAAGCCATTACGCGTTTGGACCCATAGCAGCCCCATAGGCCCTTCGGAGATGCTGCTGATAAAATCATCGTCGAGCGAGCCGGGATCACGATCGGTATGTTTAAATACTTTAAATTTATACCCGTCGTACCGGTTTAAACCCGAGAGGGTGCCAAACCACATAAAGCCCTTACTATCCTTATAGATACAGGTTACCTGGTTATGTGACAAGCCATCGGTAATATTTAATTGCGAAAACTGATATTGCCCGCTTTGTGCAAACCCGGCCATGCTGATCAATAGCAGACACAGGTTACATAAAATTATTTTTATGCCACATACATTGGGGGCCATTTAAGTACTTTAAAATTTAATAACAGGATTTACGCAGCCTTGGTTGTATAGCAGTTATTTGTAAATATCAATTTTTAAGCGGATAAATCAAAATAAACTTGTGCCTGTAAGATAATCAGCGGGTGATGGGGATAAAGGGATACTTGATGACGAAAGTTATCAAGGTCAACAAATTTCGCCTGGAGTTATATCCTATCATTTAACTTTTTGACGGAGGCTCATGGAGTAAAAAGTTTTGAGATAGGTTAAAGGAACATTAATTTTTTGTCCTTCATTGTTCTTAATAAAACTCTCTTTCAGTTCAAAATGGGCTGGTATATTATTGTAGTCTTTCATTGCCAAAGTTTCAAAACCCATTGCCCACTTTGAAAAATTTCTTTTTTTTATTTTTCCCTGGTTAACCACAAGCAGGGAGTGGTGCCTGCTGTCGTTTTTTATTTTTTCAAAAATCAATTTCACTTCAAATTCCGTTCCTTCCAGCACTTGTATAAATCTCGCTGCGGCAGGGTTAGAGAAATAGCCGGGCACATATAGAAGCATCCCGGTAATTCCATGTTCTTTGTTCCACTCAAGAGATTCCTCGAGCACGTTCCTCAGATCATCCTGATCAACTTCATGAGCTTTGCTGATATAAATTAGATAATAAAGCATCTGTTAGTTTAGAATGAAAACTGGTGCAAACCGGACTACCACTATTCGGAAATTGACACTATCTACAAAACGCGATAAATAACCATATTGTTTTATGCCCATCAACTCAGCCTGTGCCCTACATCGTCGATAAAGCAAAAAACATTATCAATATTTAAAAACAAACCACCGCCATAATGTAAACAGAATCAAAAATACAGTGCGTAATTTTGACGAGCAATAAAGAAAAATATGCTACAATTTAGCAGATAAACCCACTATTAAAAAGCCACAAATAAAGATAGTTGATAAGTTTTATGATTGGATTTGCATATTATCGATTTTTAACGCAACATTTCTTATCATCACTCCGTAAAAAGTAATGAGAAAATTAAAGATAAAAAGAGTTATAGCTTTAAAGCTCTTCATTCATAGCATATGGATATTGTAAACAATATTAATAATGATCAGAAAATGCAGGAACTGGCCGAGTATATCAAATCCCAGCTTCCGGGATGCGGCTTTGCTCTGATTACGCTTAAAATAGAAAACGGAACAAGTTGCGGCAATTATGTATCCAATGTTCAAAACGAGTTTATGATTGCAGCACTTGAACGCCAGCTGGAGGCATTAAAAAAAGGAAAAACAGTATCCACTCCAATTGGCTAAATTCAGGATAACGGGTTTGCAATTAAGCCCGTTTAATCAACTATCTTCTTACCGAATAACAAGTCTGAGTTCGCCCTTATCATTTATCATCTCCGGATAAGCTATACCAATTCAATTTTAAGTAGCAACCCACACATTGATCAGGCCAACTCATCAGTCAAAATGAATCATGATCTTATTTTAAGCAAAGTATTTGGTTAAAATAGTTAATAATAAAAAAAATCAGCAGGGATTAATAGCACATAAATTATACACCCGGTATAATTTTTATAATTAAAAGCAAATTCGTGCAACTTTACGTATCACCTCAACGTAAAACAAAGCAAAACAAATGTTGTTTGCGATTTTTTTTCACATCATGCAAAAACACAAAGTTAATAATTAATAAAATTAATTATTAACAAAACCCGTACCAACTTTAACTTCGATAAAATCAGGTTATGAAATTAAATCCACTTCGTTTAATACTGGTCGCTTTTATTTTATTCACTTATCATATCGCTTATCCAGCTACCTACTATTTTTCGGCAACTAATGGTAACGACAGCTATTCGAGCATTCAAGCCAGAAATCCGCTCACACCCTGGAAAAGCATCGACAAACTAAATTCTTACTTCAAATACCTCAACAGCGGCGATTCTGTTTTGTTTAAAAGAAGTGAAAAATTTTTCGGATCAATTATAGTCAGTAAATCGGGTGCAGTGTTTGCCCCTATTTACATTGGCGCATACGGAAAGGGTGATAAGCCGGAAATTAACACGCTTGCCACCCTAAAAAACTGGAAACAGGTTAAAACGGGCGTTTATGAGAGTGACTGCAGCACGGAAGGGATTACGCTGATATTGAACGGAATTCAACAAAGAATAGGCAGATACCCAAACGCGGGCTATCTCTCGTACGAATCTCACGTTAATAATAGCTCCATTACGGACGATCAACTTACAGCATCAACCAATTGGGTGGGCGCGGAATTGGTAGTGAGGAAAAACAGATGGATTATAGACAGGAGTACGATTACAGGGCAAACAGAAGGATCCATTACCTACGCTCCCGGAAACAATGCAGTGCCAACTAATGGATACGGCTACTTTATACAAAAAGACATCAAAACGCTTGATCAATTTGGCGAATGGTATTTTGATGCCACCAGGCATAAAATGATGGTATTTTTTGGAGCTTATAATCCAAACAGATACCAGGTACAAACAAGTTTTGCCAATAATTTAGTTACTATAAAAAATTATCATTACATCACTTTCGATAACATCTCGTTTGTAGGCGCCGGAAGTTGCGCTATCAGCCTTATCCAGTGTAGAAAAATAACATTAAGCAATTGTAATATAGACTTAACCGGAGCCGAAGCTGTTTTAGCTTCTTATTCGCCTTTTTTAAACATCAGCAATTGTACTATTAACCACTCATTAAGTGGCGGTATCAATTTGGACGTGGGCTGCACCAATGCTTCAGTGCTAAAAAACCTGATTAAGAATACGGGCCTTATACCCGGTCTGGGCAAAAGCGGCTCGGGTACCTATGAAGGAATTACAGCGTTTGGCGACAACACGATGATAGAAAAAAACATTATTGACAGCACCGGATACAATGGCATTTATTTTGGCGGCAATACCTCGGTAGCTAAAAACAATTATATTACTTATTTCTGTTTGACGAAGGATGATGGCGCCGGTATTTATGTTGGCGACTGGTCTAAAACCGTCAATAAAAAAATACTCGGGAACATTATACTGCATGGAATAGGCAACAACGCAGGTGCAGGCAAGACAAAATCAATGCAGGCAGAGGGTATTTATATTGATGATAATACCGAAAGTGTAACGATATCAGATAACACGGTATCGTTGTGCGCCGACAATGGAATAAAGATACACAATGCGAAGGATATTAACATCTATAATAACATCGCCTTCAATAACGGTGTACAATTGCGATTAGAGCAGGATCATTATTTAACTACCAGCAGCTATATCAGAAACAATAATATCGTCAATAACACTTTTTTTTCAGGAACAAGCCAACAAGCAACTGCAAAGTTTTCTACACACCAGGATGATATGAACTCTTTTGGCCAATTGGATAGTAATTTTTACAACCGGCCTAAAAACGAGATAAGCAATACAACAGCGCCCCGCCTGAAGAACGGCATAAATACCATTTATAATCTTCCAAATTGGAAAACGATTAATGGAAAAGATCAGTTCTCGGTAGAACTTGCTACAGACTCTATACGTTTTGAGTATAATGCAACCGATCAGATTAAAACTATAGCGCTAAACCAAAATTACCAGGATATTCATCGTAATACTTACGTTAAACAAGTAAACATTAAACCCTATTCGTCGGTAATTTTGATAGCAACCGTGGCTAAACCTAAATATGCATCATCTTCGTTTACCACTACTAACCAGCACTATTGAAATTTTTGTATGCGTAAATTAATTAGTGTAAAATATACCTGTTAAAAAAAGTTTTCTTGACACGCTCCTTAAGCATTAAAGCTATAAATACAGGCCCATAATACAAATATCGTTTCCACATGCGCTTTGGTTCCTTAAGCAAGCGCCCTAACCATTCCAAACCAAACCTGATTAAAAAATTAGGTGCTCGTTTGATGGTACCGGCGTAAAAATCAAAAACAGCACCTATTGTGCAAATTGTTTTCGCCTGTAAATTATCTTTATGCTTATAGGCCCATATTTCTTGTTTAGGGGCTGTCATGCCAATAAATAATACATCAGGTTTAAACAAATTGACTGCCTCAACCATTTTTTGATCATCGTCTGGACTGAAGTGTTTTTTAAACGGAGGCGAATAGGTGCCAACCTTTACGTTAGGAAACTCGATAGCCAATTTTTGCCTGATTTTGTTGAGGGTACTTTCTGATGCTCCTAAATAGAAACAACTTCCCGATTTTTCATTCAAATCTTTTAACAAATGATGATGTAAATCAGCCCCAGATATCTTTTTGATCTTGTTTCCTGTTAACAAATATTCGGCAGCCACTATAGAAATACCATCCGGAAGTAATATATCAGACATCTGGAGTGACTCTTTAAAGCCAGCATCCTCATTCGCCATGCAGTAAGAATATTGGTTAATTGTATTAACTAATAAAGGAGATTGGAAAGATAATTCTTCCAGCGTATTGGTATAAAGCGAATAATCTATAAAATTATCAACGTGTCGGGTTTGTTTCATCGGTAGCTCAAATTCAATTTAACCAGGGAATTATAATGTATCACGTAGTGAAAATTACAATCTTGTAGAGATAAGACGCATAATCAATAAAAATGTTTTACCCAAGAGAAATAATTTTAAGTTTTAATTACCAAAGCAAGCAAACAACCAATCAATCATTGACCACCAGTTAAAATTTTTAAATGCTGATCTAATTCTTCAACTGAATTAAACCTATTTTTAATCTTTTTGGCGGGTACTCCACCATATATTGAATAAGGCTCCACGTCTCGAGTAACAACAGATCCGGCGGCAATAATACTACCTGCTTTTATAGTAACACCGCTCATGATGGTTACGCCATAGCCTACCCATACATCATCTTCAATAATGGTTAAGTTATTTAAGCCAAGCCAGTTATAATCTTGATCCCGAATTTGCGACGCCAGACGGATGGGCACGCCAATTTGTTGGTAATGGTGATCGTAACGGCCAACTAACGCTACCCGGTTAGCCCAAATCACATTATTGCCAATTACGACATCACTCTCAATAAACGAATCGCGACCGATATAAAAATTTTTGCCTATAACTACTTTTTGCCTGGCCCATATCCTAACCCTTATACCACTGTGAAAGCCGGCCCCTATTTGGTATTGCCGATAAACAACCCTGCGCAGAAATTCATTTCTGATCCGCTTTATAACACGGCTAAAAAAAATCATTGTTTAACTATGGTTTGTATAGTTTCTGATAACTCCCTACACACTTGTTCCTCACTAAATAAATGCCCGGTATTGAGGTTATTGGTTTTCATGCCGGCAATCAACACGTCCGACTGCAATAACTTAACGAGGGCGTTTTTTACGCTATCAGCATTTTGCGGCTCCACCCAAAGACAGTTTTCCGGCTCAGATAAAAAATCTTTAGCGGCACGCGTAGCCGTTGTTACAATGGCCATACCCGCCGCAACAGAATTGAAAAGAGCCATTGGAAAGCCTTCTGGAAAAAATGTTGGAAACACCAATATATCCGAATTGGCATAAAACTGAACAACATCACTCTCCGGAATAAAACCTGTAAATTTAATATCATCCGCCAGGCCAAGGGCTTTACAGTTTTGTTTTAAATTTTCCAGTTCGCTTCCCCAACCAACTATCACTAATGAAACTTTGAATGCGTCTTTAATCCGGCTAAAAGCTTCAACCACCTCAAATACGCCTTTCTCCTTAATAACCCTCCCTACAAACAGTAAAACTCTATGATCATCAGAAATGTTTAACTTGCTTTTAAACAGTTTATCCGGCTTAAACTGACCGGTACGGACGATATTTTTGGTGGTAAAGATTTTATCCGGGGCGAAGTACCCGGTTTGAATAACCTTATTTTTTTCTTCTGTTGATAAAAAGAGCCAGCCAGATATATTTCTTTTTAAATAGGGTAGTATTATTTTACTCATTAAAAAACCCTTATCACTCAAAATGTCGATGTCTGATCCGTGCGATTTGATGATGAATTTAACGGGATATTTTAAGAATGTTTTAAAGAGACAGATGGTGATGACATCGCGGATACCTGCAAGCACTTCTAACCTGGAATTGAAATAAATAACTCCAGGCCTAAAGCTTCGCGCTATCGTGATAAGGCCAAATGCATTTTGTATGATTACCCAAAGGCGGCCCGGCGCTGAGTTGTACCCGGCCCGCGCCGCATAAGGGAAATATCCACAGGTATAACCCAGCTTCTGCAAGCCGTCTATTTCGTCAGCCGCAATCTCAACATGGTGCACTGCCGGCATACTAAACAGTATTTTTAAATTGTTCATGCTAAATATCTTTTCTTCTTCTTTCAACACCAGGATTACCGGTTACAATACAGCAGGCTGATACACTTTTAACAACAACTGCTCCGCAACCAATAATCACATCATCCCCAACAACAATATCGCCAATAAGACATACATTGCTCCCAATATCAACATGATTACCAATAACAGGAGAACCGCTAAAGCCCCCATCCCTGGCCTGTTTATTACCGATGGTGGTGGATTGCCTGAGCGTACAGTTTTCGCCAATAACAACATGGTTGGTCATCACCAATGCCTGGCCATGGTAAAGCGATAAGTTTTTACCTATACGGGTATTCCAGGGAATTTCTACACTAAAAAACCATTCAACCAGGATGCGATAAAAAAGCAGGTACGGGAAACCGATATAATAGTAGATTTTACGGGTAGAGCAAAAATTAGCTATCCTGAACAGCAGCAATATGAGCCTTCCTTTGATGTTGCCCCGGTTAACACTCCAGTCCTGGAAAATAAATTCAAAAAAGTTCATTATAAAAGCAAAGTTGATGGTTATCCTGAAATGTATTTACCATAGGGCAGTTTATTGAGTGCATAAATAACAAGGCATGTAATTGAAATAACTATTATAGAAAGAACAGGTATACCTAACCAGGGTGTTAAAATTTGATAGTTTATGTTAAAGTGTGCCAACACGCTAAGTATTAATAAATGCCCAAGATATATGCCATAGCCGTACCTGCTAACCAGGCTTCGTACAGTAAACACAACATTGTGCCTGTGCCCACCATTGCTAAGGCCTTTGATGATAATATAAGCACTTGCGGCCATCAAAAACACATTGAATGTTAGGTACTCGTAAAACTGATGCGAGAACGAGCCCCTTGCACACGTGGAAAAATAAGTACCGAGCAATGTAACAGCGCCGCCGGTACAAAATAAGGCTATCGCTAAATAGCATATTAACTTTGTTATTAATAACCTTTCTGAAATATAGTAGCCCAAAACCAGGTATCCCACATAGCCACTAAAATATCGTAAATCCAGCGGCGAACCGGCAAGGGTAACTTTTTGCTGGTCTATTAATAAAGTACACAACCAAATGGCTAAAAAAAACAGGATAGCTTTATTGCTGGCCCTAACTATCCAAGGTTGGATAATTGGGATGAACAGGTAAATACCTGCAATCATATAAATATACCACAAATGCGGCGCCGCCCCCAGGATGATATGCCCGGAAATAAATGAGTCGATGTGATTAAATGCGGCATGGCCTTCGTCTCTTAATTTCAGTAAAAAATCAAACACTGTGTAAACCAGGCTCCAAAAGATAAACGGCATCAGTAACCTATTCAGTCTTTTTTTAATGAAATCACCAAAGCTTATTTGTTGAGGCAACAACAGGGTTCCGGTAAGCATAACAAATACAGGCACACAAAAGCGCGCAAACGAATCGTAAACGTTTGCAGTCCACCAAACGGAGTTTGCCCCCGCATTTGCATGATATAATGTAAATACAGCCGGGGTAGCCACATGAATAATTACAACCGCTATGGTGGCAATTAACCTCACGTTATCTATCCAAACCGACCTGTTATCTATTACTTTCATCGTCCTAAGTGCTGGCTACTCGTATTTAATTAATGATGATATGCCTCCAAAAGGTTCTCCAAACTCTTTTCCCAGCAGTTTTCAGTGTTAGCCGATACCACATTTTTCTCCAGTGTTTTATAAAAGTGGTTACTTAAAGCCTTTATTATTTTTGCGGATAACGAGGCTACGCTTCCCGGCTCAACCAAAAGGCCGTTAACGTTATTAATGATAAACTCTGGAAACGAGCCTACGTCGCTGGCAATTACCGTTTTATTTAACGCGAAGGCTGTCATTAAAACTCCACTTTGCGTAGCGTCCAAATAAGGGCAAACAATAAATTTTGCCTTTTTAATCAGGTTGATCAATTCTTCGTTTGGTATATACCGGTTATAGATCAGTATATTTTTTTTATACTCGTCAGGTATCAGTTCTTTAAATGCGTAGCCTTCGGTAGCCTTACCAGCTATAATCAACTTTTGCCTGGGGAATTGTTCAATTACCGCCGGCATGGCTTGTAATAAAACTTCTATCCCCTTATACAAAGAAATTCTCCCGAAGAACAGTATCGCGCCCGGTTCAGATTCGATTTCATCACCGCTTCCAAGCCCTTTGTAATAACTAAACGGGCACATGGGCACCAGCAATTTCTGTTCCTTAATCCTGGGATAATGCTTAACGAACAGATCGCGGGAAAACCTGGAATAAAACAGAAAGTGTTTTTTATAGGGCAAATTAAAGAACAGTAAATTAGGTAAGCCTATCTTCCAACTTTTTTCGCCCGAATGAGGAACAGGGTCGTGAACGGCGAGAAAAGCTTTTTTAAAGGAAAACAGAAAGGGTAACATGCCAACAGTTCTCAGCGTGTAACCCTCAAAATGTATAATTGCAGGCTTAAAAGGCTTCATATATTTCCAAACAGCAATCGACGCCTGTAGGGTAGAAAAAGATAATCCGCTTCGATGTGGATGAATAACAAAATGCGTGCTTGCCGTACCTGTAAAATAGGGCTCGAGTTGCCGATAACTCTGGGCGCTTAATAGCACCGAAGGCTCAACAAGCTTTTTTTCCACAGGCAAATGTTCAATGTTTACAATGTTCACTTTTTTAGATGCCGATGTAACCTCGATAAATACATGCAGGTCAACCTGTTTCTTCAAAACATTGATAATTTCGAGTGAAATATCTAAAAAGTAAGTTGATGTATAATATACTACCGTCATGATGAAAGCTCCTTTTTACGAAAAAACAACAGGAGTGAACCGGGTAAGGCTATTACTGCAAAAAAAGCAATAAAAAAAGCCACGGGATTAATATGCACGGTAAAATACTGGCAACAGCATACGGTGATAAGCAGCGCAAGGTAAAATAACAGGCAATGCTTAACTGTCATAAACCCCTTTCTGATCAATATGATATCCTGCAAAATGTGGAATACAATGAAAGATATGAAAACGGCGTAGTTAACAACCATCAACTCCTTTATAAAATACAAGCCGATAAGGCAGCCAGCTACATTAATGATCAGGCTGGCTACATTAAACCACATATCCAGCTTTTCAAGGCCAATAGCAACTATCAGGTTGGCTTGTAGTAATACGGTTGGCAACAACAAAAACGTCAAAAACATTTGCTGTAAACACAGCACCGCCCCAGGATAACCTTTTCCGAACGCTAAAGGAATAATAAAACCCGAAAAAGTGTAGATAAAGGCGTAAGATAGTACCGCAAAAATGGAATAAATTAAAAATACGTTTTTATACAGTCTAATTAATCCTTGCTTGTCGTTATTGTTAAAATACGTGATAAACCGCGGATAGATGGTTGCCGATGCCACTACTGGCATAATCTGCAAAACAGAAAAAATACGGAAAGCGATCTCATAGTCGGCAACATGATGAAGTGTTAGCAGTTTTGATATGATGATATTTCCAATTTTCCAGTAAATGATGGAGATGCTTCCGATAACTATGAATTGCCAGTTCTTAATAATCAGCAATTTAATATCCCCCAAAGAAATTTCCGCAAACCATAATAACTTTAAATTGATACGGCTGGATGAGCCCAGCTTAATAAATAAGCTTAAAGTGAACAGCCTGACCACAATCATCAAAACGGCCAGTACCACCACCGTAAAAGGGTAAATAAAGAGTAAGCATCCTACCAGTAATTTTAAAAAACCATCTATCACCAGGATAGATGCCGTTTTACGTTGTTCGTTCTCTGCGATATTTAAGCTTTTGATGGCATTGATCAGGTTATCAAACACGATATTGGTACCTAAAACAATGCACAGTATCCTGATCTGGCCGTCGGGATAAATTAAAAAGGCGGCTACCGTATTAACCAGGTAAAATAATGCGCCTAAGCCTATTTGTGTTTTTAAAAACTTACCTGTAAAGGCCAATTTATCATCTTCGGTTGCATATTGGCGTATAAACCACTGGCCGAGGCCCATGGATGAAAATGCCGCCACTAATTGATATACTGTGTTAGAGATCAGAAATCTGGCAAAATCGCCGGTATTGTATCTACGCGCTACTATCGCAAAAAACACAAATACAAAAGCCAGCTGCAATACATTGGCAATAATACCCCAAGCGCTGTTTCGAATAAGCGACGACTGCAAATACTTTTTTTGTTTAAACCAGCTCATCATAGGTATCAACATTTTTAAGCGGATAGGTTATGATTAAAATAACCATACATGCAACCATCAGCAGAATGCGGTAATCATAAATGGAATAAACTGTATTAAAGGCAATACCCCAACTGATAAGTGATGCCATTAAATATGCCACACGCTTATCAACCAGCCCCTTGATGAAAAATATCAACCCTTTAAATAAGGGAACAATTAAAAACAGGCAAAAAATGGCGAACCCGGTGAAACCCAATTCAACCATAATTTTAAGATAGCCGTTTTCCGGCTGATCAAAGTACACCAGCTGACCGTCCTCAACTTCCAGGTATTGGCTTTGTGCATGTCTGATAACGTAATTTTGATAATTACCGGATCCAATACCAAGGAGTTGATGCTTTTGGGCGATATCATAAGCTTCGCTCCAGATACTTTGACGAAAAACCAGATCTTCAGATAAATTCTTCGACCTATCGAACACGCCGTTATGTATTGAAATGCTTGTAAAAACCAGGTAAGCTACAGCCAGGCATGCCAGCCCCAAAAGCCTGTAGTTTTTTGCTACCATAAAGAATGCCATAACCAAACCTATAGCAAAACCACCAAAGGCGGCGCGGCTCCCTGCAATGTTAATACCTATAACGGCCAGTACAAAAACCAGGTAACTTAACCATCTACTTTGCCGTGTTGCATTTTCTTTTACATACAAAAACAAAAAGCTCCCCATGGCCAGGTATTGGCCACTACCCTGCGAATCGTAAAAAACGCCGGGATACCGGATGATATGAAAAACAGGATCGACAGTGTTGGGGCTTAAACTGGGATAAAAAGTAAAACGCAAACCAATTATCCATTGCATAAACAAAAACGACAACGCTGTTAAATAGCTAACCTTAAGCGCACGAATAACTTGATCATGAAAATCCGGATCCTTGCAACACTCCAGTATTAAAAATCGCCCAAAAATAAAAACGGGTAAGGTTTTAACCAGATTCAAATAGGTTCGTTCAGGAAATTCTGATGCCAGGCCACCCAGTAAAATAACAACCATCAGCAAGGCAAAGAGCAGGAAATAAAAATTGTTCCTGCTTTCCAAATTAATTGTTACAAAATCCTTCAGCAAAAAAATCAGGCAATAAAAGCTAATCGCATCAAATGTTTTAAACCCACCCCAAGCTTCATTGGTAATTTTCAAGTCCATTAAAGGCAATAACGACAGAACAAATAACAAGCATGATTGTACTGTATTACCTCTATAAAAAACGTTAAGCAAAAAGGCAAAAAGCGTTATTACAGGTAAAATAAAAATCAATTTATCGAACATCGTTTACGCCGTATTTGGTTAGAATAGCTCATTGGGTTGAATGATCATTCCGATTAAAGCCTGCTTGCAATTTGCTTCCAGGTAAATTTAGATTCTGCAGGCCCTTCGTTATAATAACTATTATCATAATGGTAACCATAGCCATACTTATTACGTTTAATTCCGTTAAACACGATACTCATGTTCGGCAGCTTGTCCGACTCATATATTTCCCTGATAAACTTGAGCTCATCTTTATCTGTGTAGCCCTGCATAATCAGGTAAAGTGAAACATCTGCTACTTTGGCAATAATCATGGCATCAGTAACCAAATGGAGCGGTGCTGTATCTATGATGATATTATCGTATCTTTCTTTTAACTCTGCAATCAGCACCACCAGCCTATCGCTTTCAAGCAATTCAGATGGGGCAGCAGGAATTTCTCCACTGCCGATAATATCCAGATTAGGAATATTACCCGGCGTTTGAATAATGCTATCAACAGTTACCTCTGACGACAGAAACTCCGAAATACCTGGATGGTTTGATGGCAAATTAAAAGCAACACTTATTTTAGGCTTGCGGAGATCCATTTCCAAAATCACAGTTTTTCCGCCAGATGCAGCAAAAGATGCAGCAAGGTTAGCGCTCACAAAGCTTTTCCCTTCTTTAGATACACTGGATGTTAACAAGGTCACTCTTCCGCGTTTGCCTGTTTTTAAACTTCCATCAGGTTCAATCGCTCCCCTTGTATTTTGATGCAGATAATTAAGATTGGTTCGCAGGGCCCTAAATTGTTCTCCAATTAAACGTTGCTTATTGGTGATCACGATCACTTCGTTTTTCACCTCCTCGTATGAAAGCTCTCCCAATATAGGAACATCCAATACAGCTTCTATATCCCTCCTGTCGGTAATTTTATTACCTATGGAGTCTCTGAAATAGATGATAAAAAAAGGCAAACCGATACCACACAACAGTGCTATGGCTACAACCAATGAAGTTTTGGGCCATTTCACATCGCCGGTATTAGCCTGGTCAACAATCCGGGCGTCAGAGAAGGTGGAAGCATAACTTAACGCAAGCTCCTCGCGCTTTTGCAGTAAATAGATATACAGGTTTTCTTTAATAGATTGCTGCCGTTTCATGCCAACAAACTGGCGTTCCAGCACGGGTATATCTTTAATAGATGATTCCGTTTTATGATTGACCGATTGAAGCTCTTTTTTTGAATTTAACAGTGCCGACTTAATTCCTTTAACGGTTTCTTTGATAGACGACCGCGTTAGGGCAATTTGCTGGTTTATAGGCTCAAAAACGGGATTCCCTTCGGGGGTAGTAGCCAACAAAGCACTTTTCTGGAGCTGTAACCTGGATAGCTTTTCAATCAGGCTGTTCAAAGCCGGGTCTGTGATACCAATGGTTGCAGGCGCGCTGGCATTAACAGACGGCGAATTTACATAACGCTCTATCCCATCAATCACATTTAGCTGTACGTTAACTTCGTTCAGCTGGGCATCGTTACTTTGCACATTCTCAAGGTACACTTTAGTTTGCGAGCTGATATCAGTTAATCCCTGACTGCTTCTGTAGCCTTCAACTTGCTTCTCTGCATGGTTAAGTTCGCCGGTTAAAGATGAAAGCCTATTGTCAATAAATTCGATAGTGCTCCTGGTGGTACGTTTCTCTTCATCAGAAGCAGCTTCGTTATAGGCTTCCACCAGCCGATTTAAAAAATCCTTGCCTCTTTGTGGCACCTCGTCAACCAAAAATAAACCTATAGTAGGCGCTAACTTATCCAATAAGTGTACGTCGAGCGTTTTCAGGTAATTATTGGTAACCACCTCCGGATCCTGTAATTTAATAGTCAACCCGGCGCCAATAAATTGATTTAAATAGGCGGTAGGTTTAAGGGTCCAACTTCCAAATGCACTTTTCACAACCTGGTTAAACAAAAAAGTTTGTTTTTGTCCGGCCATGTTCTCCATCTCAAAAGACTTACCATCTTTGATAACGATTTGAAACTTTTGGCTTTTTGATAACGAAAGCGGTTGCGAAAAAACAATTTCAACAGGCGAAGTTTTGTAAAGATCGGTGGCCTTCAGCCCGGTTTTAGTACTGTAATCAACCCATAAATGCAAGGTATCTACTACCCGGCCTACCAATTTTTTTGATCTTAGTATTTCAATCTCTGCCTCTGCATTTTTGGGAGAGGTGGATTGTTCAAGCTCCGGTAATGCCGATTTTTCCTGGGGGGATTTTTTTTCGTCCTTAACCAATATTGTAGCGCTTATTTCAAAAGCAGGATTAACCACAGCGAGATAAACATAAGCACCTGCCATTGCTATCACCAGGCCAAGTACAAAAAGAGGCCAGTGATAAAGATATTTAGCTAATATGAACCGCAGATCTGTAAATTGTTGGGTGAGGACAGTTTTATTGCCCCCGGTTTGCCTAACATTCATAGTTCTATCGGGTAAATAAGGAAATAGAGATGGCGATTAGAGAAAGTGCTGATATAATAAGGCTGGCGTTACGATATCCGGTGTCTGCTGTGGCAAGCTTCAACTTACCTGGTTGCACATAGATTAAATCGTTAGGTTTAAGATAGAAATACGGCGACTCAAACAATTTTTTAGAGGTAATATCAATCGGAACAAAAACCCTTTTTCCGTCTACTTCCCTCACCAACAGAATATCATCCCGCTTGGCGGTAATATTTAAATCTCCGGCCAAGGTTAAAGCTTCTGTAAGTGTAAGCCGCTCACCCGGGCTATTGTAAACATTGGGATGCATAACATCGCCCATTACAGCAACTTTAAAATTAACTATTCTAACATACACGTTGGGCTTGCTCAGGTAAGTTAGCAATTGTTGTTGCAAGTTGGTGCTTAACTGGGTGGGTGTTAATCCTGAAACTTTCATGGTGCCAACCAACGGCAAAGTAATTTCGCCATTTTGGTTTACAACATAACCATAAACCGGGCTGGCAGAATTTGTGCCGGCACCTTGCAGATTGTTTGTAAATACATTGGCCGCATCCTGGTTTAAACTGGTTACGCTAATAGATAGCTGATCTTGAGGCTGTATTGTTATAGCTTCAAGATTTTTTATATCCTCGGTGGTGATTTGTGACCTGGTCAGATCCTGAAAATATGGAGTCTTTCTGTAGCTGGAACATGATGCCATTAATACGGCTACGGATAAAAAAAGGAGTACTTTTTTTGTGGATTTAATTAAGGGAGATGTGGTAAATTGCATTATATAAATATTGAATTGTTAGATAAATATTGATAAGCTACCAGGTAAAGACGCCTGCGCTAATAAAATCTCTAATTTATAGAGACACCTCTGCCCTGAACAAGCTATCGCTTTGAACTATGGCAAACGAGCTTTACTTAATGAATTTATTAGCACATTGATTGCGCTTTTCCGCCCCTACGTGAGGGGATGATAACAGATCTGATGAACACATAATAATCAACTTGCTAACAGCAAACAAGAAAGCTTGTTTTAAGTATTTAGCAAAATATTTAACTAAGCGGCTTTTTTTTTCAATAAACGAAATACAATTTGCTATTTAATACAATTTAAGCACTTTATAACAAAATTTACCAATGGGTGTTATTAACTAAAATCCCGTTGCTAAGAATGAAATCCTTGCTATTATTTTTACTTTTACTATCTGCCAATCATTTGTTTGCCACCCGTTTCTACGTAAGCTCCGGCAAAGGGAATGAGAAGTTTAACGGGCTAAGCCCTTATCAGCCCAAAAAAAACATACAAGATGCAGCTAACTTAACCAAGCCTGGCGATACTGTTTTTGTAATGGATGGTACTTATTTAAATCCGTGCAAAACATGTAACGTATTGGATATACCCAAAAGCGGTAAAAATGGCAAATATGTGGTTTACATCAATTATCCGGGCGAACACCCTAAAATTAAGTTTAACGGATGGGCCGGCATATCTGTTAAAAATGGCGTTAGTTATGTTAAAATAACAGGTTTTGAAATCATAGGCAATAATGCCAGGGTTACCCTCCGGAAAGCCTTAACACAACCTAAGAGCTGTGCAAACCCCAAAGGAACTTTTGATCCCGCTTACAATGGCAACGCTATAGTTATAGAAAGTACTAAGAACCGGCATTCTCATCATATCATCGTCTCCAAAAACATCATTCATGATTGTGGAGGAGGCGGAATAGGCGTTTCTCATGCCGACTACATCACGGTTGAAGAAAACATTGTTTATAATACAAGTTGGTATACCGTATTCGGCACCAGCGCGATCTCATTTTATCAGTTCTGGAATTACGACCGCACCAGTGGCTACCATAACTTTATCAGGAGAAACAAATGTTATAATAATAAGGCACTTGTTCCGTGGATAAAAATGTGTAAGATTTACGATGGCAATGGAATTATAGTTGACGATTTCAGGAACAAACAAAATGGATCAAAATTAAAAGAGTACCAGGGCAGAACATTGATTGAAAACAACATATGCTGGTTTAACGGGGGTACAGGAATACATGCTTTTCAAAGCGACCATATCGATATTATTAACAACACAGCCTATTGCAATTCCCGCAATAAAGAGTTTAATCCCGGGCAAATTTTGTCGGGCTTGGGGAATGATGTTAAAATTATTAATAACATTCTCGTTGCAGACTCGGTATCTGTTATCAATTCAAATTACTTAAATACCAATTTAATTTACCAAAACAACCTGCATTATAATATAACTTTTCCTGATAAAGCTAAAGCGGGCATATCAACCTCGTCGTGTATTACGGGTGTTAACCCTGCGTTTATCAATCCGGCTAACAACCTATACGCTAATTTTAAACTTCAGCCTAAAAGCCCGGCTGTCCGAAGGGCGAATGTAACAACCTATAGTAAAGTTGATTTTGAGGGACGCAGACGACGGGTGGAGCAACCTACAGATATAGGCGCTTATCAACAATATTGATAAAGAATACGGTATAGAACAATAACATCATTACACAAGTTTGATAATGATAAACTACATCAATCATCAATCCTAACATATCTATACTTTAAGCATTTGGCGCAAAAAAATTTTCGCACGCGCCAAAACCACAACAGGTTTTTAACAAACCAGTTACGTGACATCTGATAATGGTACGGCTGTCCACAGGCCGGACAATAGTAATTATTGTGGTTAAGCTTATCTTTCATTTAGGTGCATTGGTCCGTTAGTATATACGAACTAAATATATTAACGGTTGCTTAATTGAAGTTTTTTTTCCTTTTTTTGTTTTACCAAAACTTAAAAAAAAACTTCAATGTTTTAACTTATAGGCAAATATAAGTTCGCCACACCCATAAATCAAAACTTTTTAATTAAATTCAAGACCAATGCGTAATATTTTCTCGTCATCCTACACCCACTTCATGGGTATAATTCAACGTAAAAGGTTAAAAATAGCCTAACCACAAAAAATGATATATAATTTTCAATAACTGGAGTTAGATGTAAAAGTTAAACTGGCAAATTAGTTGTGGCTTTTTCAACTTACCTCCACGAATATGCTGCCATATTGGCTATGGTGTTGGCCGCAGCTTCTGATAAAAAAGGATATAGAGTTATTAGTTTAGTGGCACATTGGGACCGGGCCGAAAGATAGTCGCCACGTATCCAAATGGTGTCATTTGCTGCCAACAAATATATTTCTTCAATTAACTCCAACATCCCGGTTCCGTACGCCGCGCGGATGCTATTTTTAGCATCGTTGCTAATCCAGGGCAGGCAGATATAATTCGTGATCGCCTCATTAATCGCAGTGTTGCTCATTTCTCTTTTTTATGAATGGCGAAAGTAGGGCAGCACGATAGCTTTTGGAACTGGCGTGACCAACACGGGTTCGCTGTATTACAACCGGTCAGGATAGTCAGAAATAATGCCGTCAACACCCCAGTCCTTCAGGCGTTTGATGGCCTCGGCACTGTTAACCGTCCACGGTAGTATTTTAATTTGGGCAGCATGGCAGTCCGCTACAACTTCTTGTGTTACGGTTTTATAAGCAGGGCTATAAATAGTTGGCTTGAAACTCAAAAGCGCCAGATTTTCACGAAGGCTACCGCCAGATACCAGAAAAGCGGTTTGCATATAAGCGTACTTTTTGTGGATAATCTCGAGCGTACGGATATCAAACGACTGGATGGTTACCCTGCTCTGGATCCCTTTTTGAAGAATCACCTGCATTAAACGCTCCACAAACTCTTCGGGGCCGGGGTGTAAAACATTGTCGCCATCTACGGTAGTTTTGGTTTCAATATTGTATTTAGGCGCAGGTTTGCCGGTTTGCTTAGCGTAAGCTTCAATGCTATCAATCAGGCTGGCCAGAAGCGGTATGTGTGTTTTAACTTGCTGCTGGTTAGGAAATAAAGGATACTTTTTTTGACCTAAAATATATTGTTCAATTTGCCGGTAAGGCATCTGGTAAAGTATCAGCTGCTTTTCTTCGGCCTTACTAATGGTATCGCCATTGGGCTTTAGTGCAATTAAAGATGATAAGTACTGATCATGAGATACAATGACCACTTTATCCTGGCTAAAAGAAATATCCATCTCAAGCGTAGCACCCAAATCAACCGCCTTTTTCATGGCAGGGATGGTATTTTCGGGCATTAAACCCCGGCATCCTCTATGACCCTGTTTATCAAACTCTTGTTGCGCCATTACAGTTTGTGTAAACATTAAAAGCCCGGTTATGATAATTATCTTCTTCAACATCATCAATATATTAACTAAAGCCAAAATTACTGATAAGCTTTTGTTGCAATGTTATATAATTATTAAGTTGAGGATATACAATCCGGCTTACGCATTATAATTACCTATACTAAAGCTGTTTACATAACCATTGCTTATACATTAAGCAATGGTTAATTACTTACCGCCTAAAGCTTTTTCTAAAGTCATCATACGTGCATTCAATTGTTCGTTTATCTTTTTCTGCTGCTGAATATCGACTTGTTGTTGTGTTAGTTGTGCGTCTTTCTCAATGAGATATAAAGTTAACTCCTCAATTTTTTTTGTTTGAAGTTTAACTATTTCCCCTAAATTGATCCCTTCTTTCGCCACCTGATTTTCTGATGGCATCTCGGGCAGACGATGGTTTTGATCAATATAGGTTTTAACATCAGACAGAGATGGTAAATTGTAACTGGGTTTAAAAACATAATCAGGCCAACTGTCATAAAGTTTTACAGTAACCGACGTTGCTATCACGTTACCGTTTACAGCCAGTTTATAGGAGTGAGTGTTATTAGTACCAATGCCGACATTCCCATCAGAAGTAAGTGTTAACGGCTGTGATACACCGTCACTGGTATAAAATTTAATACCAGCATTAACTCCGCCTACAATTGCCGCAAATCCTGGTTCATCACCCAGTCTGCCAAGAAAGTTTGCACCATATCTGATAGCTCCATTAACATCCAATTTGTACTGAGGATTTGTTGTACCAATGCCAATATTACCGTTGGACGCAATTCGCATTCTTTCAGTGTTATTATATGTGCTAAATGACATTGCACCATCTGTAGCACCTCCACCACGTAAGAAGTTGATTGAGCCGTTAATACTTCCGTAAAAACCATGTTCAATAGAAAAACTTTTAACATCAGTCAAATTGGGTGTTGCGGTATTTGGTTGAGTGTTATACCCCCGAACACCCAGATATGTACCACTTCCGACTCCGTTACCTTCAGATAATCGCGCTAAAATGCTTCCTAACTCTCCTGATTTTAACAATTTGCCTACATCCAATGTAGCGCCAGGGCTGGTTGTTCCAATACCAACATTCCCTGAATTTGTATTATAAATATTATTTTCAGAGCTTACCCATTGAGCAAAAGATGTGTGAGTTATCGCTATTGCGATAATAGTTAATAGTTTTCTTTTCATATGATAAAGTTGGTTTGTGCTTCTAAGATAGTATTTTATAATCTATAAACTAAAACAGGCTTTTGAGGAAAAATTTGCACCCTACACTATAATATACTCCAATTCAACGCCATTATAATATTCCTTAGCAGCATCGTAAATAATAATGTCGGCAAAAGTCTATTCGACCCAAAAACAGATACCTTTGCCCTTATGAAGACATTCAACATCATCCTACCGGCCCTGCTGCTTTCGCTGGCATCATGCAGCGTTAAAAACACAGGTAACAAAACCACAGCCCAGAATTCGGATTCACTTAACGCTCCAAAAACCGTAGCCACATCCGATAAAAAATTATTTGCAAAAATGCAGATTAAAGACACCATCAAACTTGGAGAACCCGTGCAGCTCAACTTTACAGTTTACAACCAAGCCGACAGCGTACAGCAATTTTGCAAATGGCACACGCCTTTTGAACCTTTAATGAGCAAATACCTGGAAGTAAAAGATGCAAACGGCACCGAGGTATCTTACCAGGGTGCTATGGCCAAACGTATGATGCCTCCACCTTTAAGCAGTTACCTCAAAGTAAATCCAAAGGACAGCATGACCATCAATGTTGATCTGCTTAAAGCTTACGCCATAAGTAAACCATCAACCTACAGCATCAAATACGTTGGCGAAAATATGAGCGGTGTTGCCGCTAAAGACAGCGTTACTTTTGTGTACGTTAAATAAGTGAATATTTAGTTATTTGTTATTGATTTATTGAGTTACTGGTTACTGAGTTATTGGGTTACTGATTACTGGGTTATTTGTTATCGGCTTAATTTTTATTAGATTGTTACTTAACAAATAACCCAGTAACTCAATAACAAGCAACAAATAACTCAATAACAAATAACCAAGCACTGGTTGTCACTTAACCAATAACCAACTCAATAACAAGCAACAAATAACCAATAACAAATTGCCATCAATATAAACCTTGGGTAATGGTTTTAACCGGATTGCCGCGCTCCAGGGCATGGTGTTGCAGCCACTGGCTATGTTGCTGCTCCATCAGTTGCTCTGTTTGCCAAACCATTATTTTCGCTTCCAGCCGGGCCAGGCACAGCTTTTTATTTTCCAGCTGCGAGCGGCTGTCCATCGCCATTACCTGGATTCCCGAAGGCAGATGCGTGCCCCTTACCGCTGTTTCCACTTTGTTAACATGCTGCCCGCCAGGGCCGGATGAACGGGTAGTTTCCAGCTTTACATCCTTAGGGTTCCATTGCATCAGTTGCTTTATATCAAAAAAAGCTACACCAACAAACCAGTTTTTGCGCTGGTGGTATCTGCGGTAAGGGCTTTGTGCTATCCACCGGATAGTACCCTCCCACTCGCGCCTAAATACCTCCAGTTGCATGCCTTGCGCCATCATGGTTGCCGAGAGGAAGGTGCCGCTTAAATCGGCTTCACGGTTTTCCAGCACCTGTATATCCACGCCAAACTGCTTGGCTTGCTTTAACATTAGCCTTTGCACGCAGGCTACAACCCGGCAACACTCTGCCGGGCCCTTGCCTGATGTAATTTGGATCATCATCTTTTCCATCATCTTACTCCTTATTCATCCTTACTATGCGCGGCAAAAACTTACCCTGAATGTCAACCAGGGCGTGCTGCGCTTCAATTACCGTTTCAATATCCTTGTAAGCCTGCGGATTCTCTTCTACCGTGCCGCCTATCAGCTTTACGCCTGCCGCCGACAGCATTTTTTTCATGGCCGAAACCGTCATGCTATCCTTAGCCTTTTGCCGGCTCATGGCGCGGCCCGCCCCGTGCGATGCGGAGTACAATGCACCCTCAATACCCTTACCCATCACCAGGTATGCGGGGGTGGTCATGCTGCCGGGGATAATACCCAGCTCGCCCTGATGTGCGGGTGTAGCACCCTTACGGTGGATAATTACCTGGCGCCCATCGGCTAAGGTATCTTTCCAGGCAAAGTTGTGGTGGTTTTCAACTACGCGCAGTGCCTTAAGGCCCAAAGCCTTAAGCAGGTTGGCGTGGATACGCTGGTGGCAGGCCCGGGCATAATCGCCGGCCAGTGTCATGGTAAGCCAGTACTCCTGCCCGGCTTCGCTATCCATATCCAGCCAGGCCAGTTGCTGCGCATGGCGTGGCAGCTTGCAAGTGTTTATAGCTACCTGGGTATAGTGTTTGGCAATTGCGGCCCCAAGCCCACGGCTGCCCGAGTGCGATAATAGGGCGGTATACTTTTTGGCAGGCAGGCCCAGGCTATTGTTTTCGGCCAGCTCAATTTCGCCAAACTCCACAAAGTGGTTGCCGCCGCCCGATGTACCCAACTGCTTTACAGCCTTGCCACGCAAGGGTTTTAAAAATGGTATTTGCCCAAAAACGGGGCTATCCAATACCTCGTGCTCCTGCCTTACCTCCAAACTGCCCTCCATCCCAAAATGTGTCCAGTTTTTAAGCGCCTGCTTAATTTGATATTCTGATCGTCGTAAAAAGCCGTCCGTTTCGTCAATAATAGTGAGTGCCATGCGGCAGCCAATATCCATACCAACGGCATAAGGTATTACGGCATTATGGGTAGCCAGTACCCCGCCTATGGGCAAACCAAAGCCCATGTGCGCATCGGGCATTAAAGCGCCCTGCACGCTCACCGGCAGTAGGGTTGCCAATTCCATTTGTTTTTTTGCCGACGACTCGATATGCTTGCCACCATAAATTTTGCAGGGCGAAGCTTCGTCCATCAAATCGTAGGTTTTAAAACTCGGGCCGGCAACTTTGCCAATCACCTTCTCGGCAATTTTGCCGGCCAGTTCATCACCCAAAAAGCTTTCCGGGTCGTTTTTTATCTGCACCAATAAATCCAGCAACTGCTGCTTGCTGTGGTGCTTGTAATTTTTTGAGGCTATGCCAATCACCAGGCTCCGGAGCTGATCATTGTGATAACCTATTTTACTTAAATCTTTTGTTCGTAAATTGCCCATCTGGGTTTTATTTTTAATCCTCGTAGGCCTCTTTAGGGCTGTTCCGGGGTATGTTTTTAAATTTGTTAATGTATTTGAGCGGCTCAGTATAACCGCCCCTCCATCGGTAAAGCCGCCCATGTGTAAGGCAGTCAATACGCGGCGTTAAATAATGTTTCGTGATATAATTGTCTAAAGCGTCAATCTGCCGTTCCAGCGAGCTATCCAGCATTTTCACCTCAGTAATGATGTGCGGCACGGTTTTCAGTACAAAACGCCAGGGCTCGGCAAATACATAAATTACCTCAAGCTTTTTGCTGTAAATGTTACTGCGCTCCACCCTGGTAAAACAGGCTTTCTCTTCCTCAGATAGCTTTAGCTTATTATTACTCCAATCATACCAGTCAATCTCTTTTAACAGTTGCTCTTTCAACTCGTACCGATACCTTTGCTTACGCCATTTCTTTTTTTTGAACGACTTTTCGTGATGATACCGAACGGTGTTGATTTTAGCTAAAACAGTCTGATAAAAGCCGGCCTTATCGTCGCGCGCCACATCCTCCCGCAGAACAAAAAAGCGTTTCCATCCACTTTGATACGGATTTTTTAAAGGCACCATAGGTAAATGGCGCTTTTGCTGCCATAGCTCCTTGCGTAGTTTGTGTATTTTAATCAGTTGCTTATCACGATCTTTGATAACGAGCCGCTTCTTTCTTCTGGCCGATTTTAAACGGTACGGCCAATTGTGCAGGTCCATAGCACTTCCATAAAAAATTGAATATTTTTTTGAATGATTCTCAAAAATTCATCCTTGAATAAGGATATACCCTTTTTAAAGAAAGCTCATATAACCCGGCGAACAGTGGGCAGACAAAAACCGGTAAGACCGCGCCAAAATAGCGATCAACATTTAATCCCGTAAAAAAACAGTGTTTGCCTGCCTGTTAGGCAATGAGCGAAAGGGGCGATATGTAAGTTTGCTCTGTCATGATTCCTCGATATTAAATGGTTAACAAATCAGGAATTGCTGCGAAGATAGGGGATTTGTTGGAAAAATTGAAATTAACGAGAATTTAGGATGATGGATTATACTATACAAATTAAAAGCACTCTATGAAACCTTTAAATCGTAGAAAGTTTAACACGCGTAAAACCCTTCCCGCGGCGATTGAGCAGGCCGATGCTCTAAATTATGAATACTGATTGTCGGAGCAAATGAGCACATTGATAATAAGTGCACCTAATATGATGCATACTTAACGCTTTTAGAAGATCGCTCCTCGCGTCGGGATGACAAAATGGAGAGATAAGTAGTTTGATAATCAATGATTTAACAAAGCCTCATTATAAGTACTGGACCCGACCAACCGGAAAAAATAGGGATGACGTTTGAACCTTATAGATTACCAAGCGCAGAAAGAAAAGTGCGCAAAAGCCTGACTGCACGCCGGGAGCTGGCCTCGCGGGCATAGCCGTCAATTTAAGTAGCTATACTTATATATTGTTGATTTTCAGTAATTTAATTTTTAGGCGCGGTTTGCCCGCATGGGCAAACCTATGTATTTTTACTCTCATATTTTTCGTTTTTTAAGGCGGGGAGGTTTAGATGGCCCCGCCTTTCTTATTTTTGTTTAACTATCTAAATATAGTATTTAAATATCTAATAATCAAATACTTATTACAATTTCTTCTATTTTTAACCTATGTTTTCTGTGCTCTTTTGAAAGGTGCTTTAAGTTTAATTTCTCCAACAGAGCTAACCACTTTGAGCATATCCCTAAAAGCTGCGCTCGCAATTCTTCTTTCGTAGAAGCGATTAGTCGATGCACCTTTAAAACACTAATTTGACCTATCTTACCGATAGCCATGCATATTTTCCAACTCAAAACTGCCCAGATCAACTTACTGTATAATATACTGGTTATACGATCCGAACTTCCTTTGGGGAACGTGTGTATCTTTAAAAACGACTTCCATGCTTTAAAAACCAATTCTATCTGCCATCGCAGGTGATATAACTTTTGGATCAATTCAGCGCTATATTTTTCGCTCACCAGGTTGGTAACAATAAAGTTAAACCCTGCCCGCTCTTTGAATCCCTTACTGGTGGTACTGCCTTTCTTCTTATTGTACTTTTCAGTATTGGCTATCCGCCTTGCCTTGAGCTCTTCACTTACCGGTTCTATTATTATCCTTACCGGCATTTTATCAGCTCCGATATATACCTGTTGATCAAATACGCCGGTTATGCCTTGTAGTTTCGACAACCCTAACTTTTGGTATTGGTCGTCCTTTAATAGGTAAATCGTTGTTTTCGGACATAATTTATTAATAAAGAAAGCTTTGACTTTGTTAATATTGTTCATATAACTCAAGTGAGTGTAACCCAGATCTCTCATATATAATACCCCCGGCTGAATTGATGCCTTGTCCAGATGACTCTCACCCTGGTCATTTGCGTTGGCCGGAGTTACTTTGATATCGCTTTTACCACTTTTGATTTCAAATTCAAATTGTACAGATGCTCCCGCTTTCATCCCACTTCCTTTTGTTCCGGGGAATGTCTCTGCAATAACTTCCGGCAACGCGAAACGGGTGGAATCTTTGATACGGATCTCCAACCCTTGTGTTTGTTCTTGCGGTAACTCAACTGCTATTAATTGCTCAAAAACGGCTTGTACAAATTTTGTCATATTGCTGTGATGTCTTTGATGCAATGCCTGCTTCGAAATATCAAGCCCATCCCTCCGCATTAACTGCATACTCATGCCGTTAAACGATTGATCTCCATCAAATAACGCCATATCCAATAGTTCCTTGCCTCCCACTTTTCGTTTGCGTTGTATAGCCTCTGTTTTACGGGCCAGGCCATCTAACACCGTTGGTTCAAATAGTTCCGAACTCATTCGCTCGAATAATGACTGCAATTTTGCAGTTCCGATTCTTGCTCTAAAAAAATTTTATCCCTTTTTTTTCTAAAGTTGACGGCTATGGCCTCGCGGGGGGAAGGATCGGGCAGTCTTGACTTTTTGGTTACTTTTTGTATCAAGACAAAAGTAACAGCCCTCACGCGGCGATAGAGCGTGCCGATGCTTTAAATTAAGAATACTGTATATCAAAGCGATAATATACATATTGACAATCAATAACTTAGATAATAAAAATGATAAGCCGCATCAAAAAACACCTCGTACAAGTCCATGCCGCACGTCCTTCGACAGGCTCAGGATGACCGCTTTCGCGCACAAAAAAAGGACGTGTTATACTGAGTAAGGCTCCGGCTATAAATTAAGAATACTGATTTTTGTAGAAAAAAAATACACTAATAATCAATAACTTAAAAAGACGTCATTATAAGGAGAACGACAAAGCAACTTCTGGTATACAGACAAACCTGCACAAGCCGCTCTGCCTATGTAGAGATTGCTTCGTACCTCGCAATGACGTTTTTGAATTAATAATCAGCAACTTAAACAGAAGCCATTATAAGCCTTGCAAAGCACAGCACTGCCCCTTCTACGCACGTACCTTTTCTCATTTTAACCTTCAGATACCGCAGGGTTCAGAAATCTCCGCAATGACATAGGCTTAGAAAAAAACACCAATTAATTACCGTTAATAACCGCTTAAACTTCTTCCTCTCTCCCCTTCTCCTCTTCCTTCCGTTGATTTACCTCTTTCATCATTTTAAAAGTAAGTAAGCCCAATACGGCTACCACCGCCGCGATAGCTAACCAGATGAGCCAGGGCGAGGTACGCTCTGCTACTGGTACTGATTGATTCTGATATTGCGGATTGGCCGTAACCGCGCCAGGTTTGATTGACTTGATGCTGCGTTGCAGGCTATCGGTAAAAAACTGGAGATCGTACTGCGGAGAGGTAGCCTTTTCGTTGCCAGCCAAAACGTAATAGGACTGCCCCTTTTTAAGGTAACTTATCAGCGACTGTTCCGACTGATAGGCCACAATGCCCTTAACCTCCAACGCGGGGTTATCACCATTCACAATTTGTAGCTCAAGCATCTGGCTTTTGGCCGAAAAATACAGCTCTGGCAAACGCGATGAGTTGATCTCGGTTTCGGCAATTAAACCATGTACACCGTTAATTACCTGGTAAATGTTTACCGGCCGCCTGTAATATTTTATTCCCAAAAGATTCAGGTGCAGCTTATTAACCTGGTAGGCTTCCGCAAAACGAAGGGTAACATAGCTGGACCCGGCACTATCCAGTTGCGAAAGCATCGGCGCGGGTAACTGCTCATAAACGGATGCAACAGTTTGCTGCTGCCTGTAAATACCTGCCTGCAAAATGGCTACAGGCTGTTTATTTTGATGACTGATTTGAATTTTAAAGTAACGGTAAGTACTCGACGGGAAATTAAGCTGCTGCTCATAAGTTCCGGAGGTATTTGAACCGGCACCGGTTAAACCGATGTTTTCTTTAATGGCGTACCAATGTTTCAGGTCGTCGCTACCAGATAAACTTACGCTGCGCTTTACATCCGCGTTACGCAATTTCAAATAAAGTTCGCTAATGGTTTGATGAGCCTGATTATCTGCTATAAAAACCGTAGCAGTATCAGGCTGCGGTGAAAGCTTAACTTCGGGGAAGGCCGCAAAGCTGGCTTCATTTTTAACCGGCAGGCGGTTGCCAAAAATATAAGGCACAAACTTTCCGGCACCGTCAACAATCCTTAGGTCGGCCAGGTTGTTTTGGGCACGCGCTACCAAGGGTGGCAATAGGCTGATCTGGTAGAAGCCGTCCGAATCAGTTTTGGGCAAAGCTGCACGGTATTTAAAGTTTTGCTGTGCAAATAAACCTGCCGCGTTTAACATCAGCGTAAGCGCCAAAAAAAACTTTTTATTCATGCTGCTTGGGTTCATCTTCAACTATTATTTTCTTTACTTTTTGATACATAAACGATACGATGAGCAACAATACGCCCAGGCAAAAGAAAGCCGCAATTTTACCGGCCGGCGGAATATTTTGAATATCAAACACAAACAGCTTAACCAGCGTAACCGAAAACAGGGTAAGCGAAATAACACGCATAGTGCTCATCTTGTAATGCATGCCCAACCACATCAAAGCAAATGAGGACAGCCCCCAGATGATAGGTAAACCTACTTTAATATAAACCGTAACCACCCGATCAATAGCGGTAAGCGGCGAATAAAATAGCTGGTTGCTCAACAGGCTAAACTCCAGGCTTAAAAACAATAAAATGGCTGCCGAAAGTATCCAGGTGGCTGTAGTTTGCATTTCTTTTGGCAGCACGTCTCTCGCTGTCACAATCAGCTGATAAAAAATCAGTCCTACAAAAACAGCCCCCAGCCAATGCGCCACAAAATGCCAGGCCGGTAAACTATGCTGTACCAGCATCAAATACTGAAGATCAAAAAACTGCGGATTAAAAATGAAGTAGACCACAATACAAACCGCCAGCAGCACCGTACTTATAATCCAGCTTGGCTGGATGGCCGGGATTTTTTTTGACAGCGTATAAAAAGTAAAAACAAATACCGGGATATAAAGCATCAGGTACAGGTTATTTAATTGCGTATCCGGGTACCGGCTTAAAAACTGGTGATTAACCTCGAGCAGCCCACTCATAAACAGCAATATAAAGGATACGTATTTGTATAAGCTGCTTTGTACAGTAAGACTATAAACCTGGTTAATCTCTTCCTTCCGCATCAGCATAAATAACAGGTACGAACTGATGGCCGCCACCACAGTAGTGATAAAACCCTTATTGGCCAATATGGTAAACGGGGTATGCGCGTAAGTGTAAATGCTTAACCAGTCCATCCAAAGGCTGATCAACATCGCTCCCCAGATAATCAGGGAGGTTAGTTTCATTAACTCAATTTCGGACTTTTGATATAACCAGTATAACAAAACAGCTTCGGCGGCCCAAAACAAGGTAATGTTATGCCCGTGTAATTGGATAGGCGCCGTTAACGAGATAAAGGTAAGTGTAACGCCGATAAGCAGGTACAATATATTGGTATCAACCTTCCTGTTTTTAAACAGCACATAGGATAAGATGAGGTTGATTGAACCGAGTCCCGCCGAAAAAAAGCCACGAAACTCCTCGCGGTGCATAGCTGTAAGCAGGTAAAGGCCCGCCCCAAAGTACAGGCCGGTATTGATGAGCAGGATTGAAAAATCAGAAGCGATAAATTTTTTATTTTCCCTTACGTTATTGGCCACGTTAATGGCAAAAAACAGCAGGTATAAAACGCTGCCGTAGATTAAACCGGTTACATAGGTTTTATCGGATAATGAAAAGATTGCCGCGCCGAATACAATTACCGTTAACCCGAAGGCCGAGGCATTGAGCACACGCCACGATTTACGGTAAGCAATGGCCAGCAAACCCAGGTTTAATATAACCAGGTAGGTAAACAAGGCATGGTAATTTGGCACATTGCCACTTACCATAAACGGACTGCTCAACCCGCCGATAAGCGCTATTACAGCCAGTTCCTGCTTATCGTAAAGCAAGGATAGCGCTACCGCGAAGCAGGTAATTATAATAAGGATGATGAACGATGTTGTTTGGTTAAACAGATGGAACTGATGGTAAGCCAGCGTAATGGTAAAATACAAAACAGCCAGGCCTCCGCCTACCAATACCGAGCTAAAGGCATTGTACGATTTGCGCAAGCGATGAGCCAGCCCAATTAATATACCACCGCATAACACGCCGATACCAACACGGCCAATTGGGCCAATCCAATTATTATCGATAGCGTACTTTACAAAAAAGCCAATAGCCAGCACCAAAATGGCGATCCCGATTTTGTTGATCAGGTTTTCGCCGATAAATTTCTCCAGATCTGGGTGGCGCTCAAAAAACGAAAGTTCGGGCTCCGCAGGCTGATAGATTTTGGGCGGCTGGGCATCGCGTGTTTTAACCGGTTGCCTGATGGTGGAAAACGGATCGGTAACCACTTCTTTTTGCCGTTCAATATTCTGGGGAGCAACAGGTTTGGCTACCGGTTCGGGTGGTATAACCGGCTCGGGCTTAGGAGGCTCGGGTACAACAGGTTTCACAAGCGGCGCAGCCGGTGGCTTTGGCTGAGCACCCGCTTGCCTGTACTGCCTTAACAGCTGCTCTAACCCCCGCACCTGTTTTTCAAGGGCATCCATTTTTTCGGCCAGGTTACTCTTGCCGGAAATCTGGAAATAAATGATCAGTAATAAAAGCAGGATATATATAATTTCCATAAAAAATTTTCATAAGCTTAGGGTTTATAAAACTATCTAAAATAAATAACAAAAGGTATTTAATATTGGAGAAGGAAGCTCTGAAAGAATATAGCATAGCCAATTTGGCCTCGCCCGAAGATTTTTGTACAACCATGGGCGTAGTATTTAACTTACCGTTGCCTACGGCAAACTACCCACAAATAGCGAGGGGCGCTGTTGGGTTAACTGGTAAAACGTATTACTAAACGCCGAAATACTGCCATACCCGGTGGCATAGGCAATCTGGCTCAGGTTTAAATCGGTTTGCAACATCATCTCCACCGCTTTTACCATGCGTAACTGCCTGAGGTATTGCAAAAACGAAATACTTAAAACCAACTGGAATAATCTTGATAAAGAGCGCTCGCTTAAACCAAACTGGCTGCTCACGGTTTGGAGTGTAAGCACCTGCCCAGCATTTTGGTTAAGGTACTGCAACACCGGCCGCAGCCTTTGATTTTGGGTTGTAGGCAATATGATAGGCAAGCTATGCTTTTCAGACTCGGGCAGCATATTTTTCAGGGCCATTAAAAAAATGAAGGACTTGCTTTGGGGCTCCTGGTCGCCATGGTACCGGCTGGTATATAAAATCATCTCGTGCAACAGGTTATTGATCGGATAGATACCCATGTGCTGATAAAAAATACTATCGCCAATATCCATGTGGAAATAAATAGTGCGGATGGCCGTTGCCGAATTCCCCATCTGCAAAAAATGGGATAACTGGCCGGGTATCCAAATGTAATGGCGTGCTGGTATCACATAGGTATTCCCCTCGGTATGCACGTAGGCTATCCCCCCCTCTACATACGTTAGCTGCCCCTTGGTATGGTAATGCACCGGGAACCGCCTTTCTGATTTCTCGTGCAAAACATAAATCGTTCTGGGGTATTTGTCAATGTGAACAAGATATTCCTGGGTAGTTAGCAGTTCTTTCATATCTGGCCGGAATCATCAAATTTTAGGCAAGTTACATCAAATAGCACAAAATTACTACGTGTAATTTTGTGCATGAACATGAAGTGCCATCTATACAAACATATATGCCTGTTATTAAGCATATTAGCCACAAGCCAAATAACGTTTGGCCAGGTACAGCTATCCGGCCCTACAGCCGTGGGCCTTTCCTTGCAGCAAGTGTGGGAGAAGGCTAACCAGAACAATAAAAACATCCAGATGCAACAGCTGCATGTGCAAAGCAGCCAGGAGGATATTAAAGATGCTAAAGCCGAACGCCTACCCGAAATTGATGTAGCCGGCGAATATGCCCGGGTGAGCAACCTGCCCATTTACCAGGATGGCCTTTTCCATACCCCAAGCCAGTACCCGGTACTGCACACTTATTATCGCGTAGGCGGCGATACTTACCTCAACATTTATAACGGCCATAAAACCAACTTAAAAATTGCCGAACAGCAAACCGTAATGCAGATCAGAACGGAGCAAAAAAACTTGACCGTTTCTGAAATTAAACTACGGGCATCGGCTTATTTTTTAGATCTGCAACGGAGCCTGATATTTAAACAACTGCTGCAAAGCAACATTACCGACCAGGAAAAGCAGCTTGACCAGATCAGGCAATTGCAAAAAAACGGCGTAGTTTTAAAGAGCGATGTGTTAAGGGCCGAGCTACAGCTATCCAGGCAAAAGCTATCCTTAACCACCATTGAGAATGATATAGCCATTACCAACCAAAAGCTCAACATCCTGATTGGCCTACCGGATACTACGCTGATTAGCCCGGTAAACGCCATGAATTTAGACTCGTTACCTCAGCAACCTGATGAAGCCTACCTAACGGAAGCCAACAGCCATGCTTACCAAAATAAAATATCCGAGCAGGAAACTAATTTGCGCCATTTGCAATTACTGGATGTAAGGGCCAACGTATCGCCTAAATTAGGTTTGTTTGCCAATTATGCCTATAGCTATCCGCAAATTCAGTTCTTTCCCTATAGCGCTGCCCTGTATGGCTTAGGGATGGCCGGCATCAGGGCATCGTTTCCTATTTCGGCATTTTACTATAACCGCCATAAGGTGAAAGCCTCGGAGCTGGAATACAAAATGCAGGAAATAGAGCACCAGGACACGCAAGATGCCGTTCGGCAGCGGGTTAACGAAGCCTACCTGCGCTATAAGGAGGCTCTTAACCGCGTTAGCGTGGCCCGTACCAATATACAGCAGGCTACCGAAAACTCCAGGATAGTGAACAATACTTATTTTAACCAGTTATCGCTGGTAACCGACTTACTTGAAGCCAATACCCAGTTGCTGCAAACCCGGTTTGATATGGCAGCGGCGCAAATAGCAGCGCAAATGCAATACTATCAGTTACAAAACGCAATTGGCAATTTTTAAAAACATGAGCACACACGATAAATATACCAAAACCGATAAGCTAATTACCCGGATAACGGCCTGGATTGCGGGCATCATTTTGCTTGCGCTGATATTTTGGGGAGCCATATCGGTATGGAACCTGTGTTTTTACGAAGAAACAAACGATGCCCAGGTGCAGGAGTATATCAACCCGGTTACATCAAGAGTGGGCGGCTATATCCGCGAAATAAGGTACGAAGAAAACCAGGACGTTAAGCGGGGCGATACCCTGCTGGTGATTGATAACAGCGAATACCAGTTGCAACAACAGGAGGCCGAAGCGGCCTTAGCAAACGCGCGGGCGCAGCAATTGGCCCTAAACAGCAATGTAGCTACACTGGGCAAAACATCGCAGGTGAGCCAGTGGCAAATTGCAGCGGCCAGGGCGCGCCTGTGGAAACAGCAACAGGAATATGCGAGGTATAAAAAGCTCTATGACGTAGAGTCGGCTACGCTGCAACAATTGGAAAACGTACAAACCGCACTGGAAGTGGCCCGGTCGGACTACCAGTCGGCGCTGGATAACTACCAGGCTTCCCTTTCCCGGGTGAACGATACACGGGTACAAAAAGAAGTTTTACTGGCCGAAATTACCCGCCGCCAGGCCATCTTAAACCGCAATAAACTGGATGTAGGCTATACCGTAATCCGCGCGCCATACAACGGCAAAATGGGCCGCCGTACCATACAGCCCGGGCAACAGATACAGGCAGGCCAAACCCTGGCTTTTATTGTTGACCGCGAAGCAGGCAAATGGGTAATTGCCAACTTTAAAGAAACCCAGGTGCGGCATATGCACGTGGGACAGGCCGCGCTTATTGAGACGGACGCATTTCCTGGCAAACAGTTTAAAGGGAGCATCATCTCCGTGTCGCCCGCCACCGGATCAAGCTTTTCGCTGTTACCGCCCGATAACTCAACAGGCAATTATGTTAAAATAGTACAACGCATCCCTGTACGTATCCGGCTTACCGACAGCGCCTCAACTATCTCTGCCCTGAGCGCGGGGATGAACGCGCTGGTAACCATCCCCAAAAACAACAGACCATGAAAACCACTGTGCCGATATTTAAAAACTGGGTACCCAATTGGTTAATCTGGGTAGCCATTTTTATGGTCACCTTGCCTTCCATGGGCTTATTTGGTGTTTCAACAGCCAGCGGCAGCGCCGCAGCCGGATACTATGGCATTGAACCTGCCGATGTGCAATACTCTATGGTGATATTTTATGCCGCTGTCGCCAGCTTTTTCGCGCTCGAACGTCGCTTTTTTAACTTCGTAGCGGTAAAGCAATACCTGCTGCTAAGTACCGTGATCGAAATTATAACCTCATACGTGTGCTATACTACGCACAACCTGCACATGCTCTTTGTATTCCGCTTTTTGCAGGGAATGGCCAACTGCGCCACCACCAGTATTTGTATCACACTCATTTTTGGCCGGCTACATACCGAGCGTGCCCGCGAAATTGGGTACTCGGCATTTTATTGTGTTTTATTATGCATAGCCCCCTTTACAACCCTGGTTACAGCGCCCATGCTGGACTCTTTCGACTATAGCATTTTATACAAGGGTATCATCTTTTTTTATTTGCCCGGCACTACCCTGCTGTTTGTAGTAATGAATAATGTAAGGCTTAATAAAAAATTCCCGTTATACCAGGTAGATTGGGCAAGCTTTATCCTATATGGTCTCATCCTGTGTATTACTGGTTATGTATTGGTATACGGGCAGCAATATTACTGGCTACAGGATAAGCGCATCATAGCGGGCGTGGTCTCCATCTTTTTACTGCTGTGCATACACGTACTCCGGCAGGCCCATCAAAAAAGGCCTTACCTATCATTACAGGTATTTAACCATCGTAACTTTAAAATAGGTGCCCTGCTTATCTTTTTCCTCTACCTCTGCCGCGGGGCTTTCGGTATCACATCCACCTACTTTGCCACCGTGTTGGGGCTCGATCCTATCCACATCGGTTACCTGCTGCTCATCAACATCAGCGGCATTATACTGGGCGTACTGGCTTCGTCGCGACTTATTGTGTACAAAAGATCAATGCGTTTAATCTGGATGGCGGGCTTCGCCTTTCTGCTCTCCTTCCACTTGTGGATGCGGATTTTATTTGCTACCCAGGCCAATACCAGCGAGTTTTTTATTCCCTTGCTCATCCAGGGCATAGGCACCGGCTTACTCATGACGCCCCTCATCGTTTTCATGGTATCATCCGTACCGCCAGATTTAAGCAGCACCGCATCCGCTACAGGCGTATTTTTCAGGTTCACTGGCTTTTGTACCAGCATAGCACTGGTTAATTATTTCTCGCTGCATCAGCAAAGCGAGCATTACAACAGGTTTCAGCAAGCGTTAACCGATCTGGACCCGGCCGCGGTACAGCGCCTGACAGGCTACCGGCAGATACTGGTTAGCCGTGGTATGGCTCCTGATCAGGCTACCCGCCTTGCTAACGGACTACTATCCCGCTCAGCACAAGCACAAAGCCAGTTACGATTTGCGATGGACTATTACCTGCTCATCAGTTGGATTATCCTGATCATTATCCTGGTGATAGCCCTGGTGCCTTACCTCAACCGCACAACCGTGAATTTAAAAGCAAGCCAACCGGCACCGGTCTCCTATTAATTATTGATTGATTTTTACAAAAGCGATAAATCCATTTACATCACCTTTAAAACTGCATTTTATTTTCAGCGAAGTTGCACAAGCCATCCAGCAAATCACTTAACTCCGAACCCTGGCTTGTCAATACATACTCCGTTCGGGGTGGGTTGCCCGGTAAATAACTTTTATTGATCAATCCGTGCTGCTCCAGCAGTCTCAGCCTATCGGCCAGGATATGATCGCTAATGTATTCCAAACTCTCTTTTAAGCTGGTGAAACGGTTATTCCCTTCCTCAATACTGAACAGCACTTCGGTGAGCCACCGCTTACTCACCAGGTAAAGCAGTTCGTTAAGCGAACACTTGTTTTCTAAAAACGATTGGTTGTAATAGTTAGTAGAACTTAATTTTCTTTCGGACATTTTAACTTTAGCTGAATATTTGGTTACCTGGTCAACAGTAATGATCTAATTTTATCGCCCGCATCAATTATTACAATTCCCTAAATGCCTTAATGTTAAATCAAGAGTACTTAGTCGGGAGTCTTGAGTCAAAATCAGGAATTCATGGTTAAGTACTAATAACTTTGACTAAATGATAACCGACATTTTATTCGTTGACACGACATTAGGCTATTTTTCGTTAAAGCTAACCAACAAAAAACGAATACAAAAATCGCCGATTCTGTAAAAGAATCCAAACTCGAAACTCAATATTCCAGACCCTTAAAAATCTCAAATCAACTTGTCGGGGGTAATAGGCAACTCCCTGATTCTTTTACCTGTGGCGTTATATACCGCGTTGGCAATAGCCGGGGCCACGCCAATCAGCGAAATTTCGCCGATGCCCTTGGTACCCACCGGGTTGATGATGGGGTCGCGCTCATCGATAAAGATGGCCTCGATCTGCGGAATATCCGCATTCACGGGCACATGATAGTCTGCAAAGTTACCATTTACATATCGTCCAAAACGATCGTCAAAAACAGCTTCCTCGGTCATGGCCATGCCAATACCGCCTACGGCGCCGCCAATCATCTGGCTGCTGGCCGTTTTATGGTTTACAATTTTGCCGGCATCAACAACCGCCACCACTTTTTTTATTTTTACCGCACCGGTTAATGCGTGTACATACACCTGTACGAAATGAGCCGAGAACGAATACATAGAATACTTTTTAGCATCTGCACCGCTTTGCGATTCCTGTGTTACCTCCAGCATGGGTAAATTTTGCTGCTTTAAAATATTCACATAATCAATATCGCCGGTATTATCCTGCGGCCTCCCCGCCATCAAATTAAACTTTTGTTTAAGGGCGATGCAAACATCGTGTACGGCAGAACCAACCGATGATACGGTGGACGAACCTCCCTGTGTTGGGGCCACCGGGAACGATGAATTACCCAACTCGAAAGTAATTTGCGCTGCGGGTAGCCCAAGCGTATCTGCCGCAATCAATACCATAGCTGTTGCCGTACCGGGGCCAATATCACTGGCCGCGCTTTGAATATTTACGGTACCATCCGCCATCAGCTTTATTTTAGCCAGTGCACGTCCGCGGTATGCTCCAAAAGCTCCGCAACCTATACCGTAGCCTACCTGCCAGTCACCATCGCGGTTGGTTCCGGGTGTAGGTTGGCGCTTACTCCAGCCAATTCGCTCGGCGCCTTTGCTATAACACTCTTTAAGGTATTTGCTCGACCAGGGCAAGTTTTGTTCCTGATCGTGATCCGCATAGTTCTTCAGCCTCAGTTCAATGGGGTCCATATGAAGCAGGTACGACAGTTCATCCAGGGCCGACTCCAACGCGAAAGCGCCTGTGGCTTCACCCGGGCCGCGCATAGGTGCCGGTACCCCAACATTTAAGGGTACTACTTTATATAAGGTATTGGCGTTGGGGCTTTGGTACAAAAACCTTGAAACATTAACAGAATTTTCGGTAAACTCCTCGTAAACGGCAGTTTGCGAGATCGACTCATGGGTAATACCCACCAGTTTACCATCTTCGGTAGCGCCCAAACCTATCTTTTGGATGGTTAAGGGCCGGTAGCCCACTAAGGTAAACATCTGCTCGCGTGTTAAAGTAATCCTCACCGGGCGTTTAAGCATTTTGGCAGCCTGCGCCGCAGCAACCTCATGCGGCCAGGTACGCAACGAGGAGCCGAAAGCCCCGCCAACAAAACGCGAATTAATTTGAACCTTGGCGGGATCAAGGTTAAAGGCAGCCGCTATAGCCTTTTGTGAACCAATTACACCCTGCGATTTGGTATAAAGTGTAACCTGGTCGTCACCATCCCAAAAAGCGGTAGTTACATGCAGCTCCATCGGGTTGTGCATTTCTGATGGTTGCAGGTACTCCTGCTCCAACTGCACGGGCGCGTTTTTATAGGCATTGGCCTGGCCGCGCAGGTAATCTTTATATTTGCCACCCTGTGGTGTAACAGCTTTATCCCTGTTTTTATGAAAGTCGGTTTCAAAGGGCCTTTGCTGGTAAGCAGCCTTTACCAGGCTGGCGGCATGGGTAGCTTTTTCAAACGTTTCGGCTACAACCAACGCTATCGGGTGCCCGTTAAAATACACCTCGTTATCGTTAAACAATTTTAATCCCTTAAACGGCTTGGGCGCGTCGGGCTGGTAGCCGGGTACTTTGGGCGCGTTAAATGGCGTAATTACGGCCAGCACTCCGGGTGCCCGTTCGGCTGCTTTAGTGTCAATACTCGTTAGGGTACCACTGGTAATGGTAGCGGGCACCAATACACCGTAAGCTAAGCCACTAACCTTATATTCGCCCGAGTACTTTGCACCGCCTGTAACTTTTAATCTGCCGTCAACCCGGCTTAATGGATCGCCTATCGCGTCTTTTTTCATGACGATAATTGTTAAATATTGGTCAATTAATCAGCAACCTATCAGGATGCCAGGCCCGAAGCCGTTTTCAAAGCCTGTATCATTGTATTGGGTGCAAGCTTTAACTTAAATTGGTTATACTGGTACGCTTTAGCCCCCTGCATGGCAATTTGAGCTGCTTGCTTAAAGTTATCTTCGCTCACCGCTTTATTCTTTAAAAACGCCTCGGCTGCGGTTAAGCGCCAGGGCTTATGCGCCACGCCACCCATAACAAGCCGGGCATCGCGAATGGTATTATTGCTGATGTTCAAACCCACGGCCACCGATACCAGGGCAAAGGCGTAAGAAGTACGGTCGCGCACCTTTAAATAGGCTACGTTTTTTTGAAAAGGCGAATCGGGCAGATCAACCGCCGTAATCATTTCGCCCTTTTGCAGGGTATTATCCAACTCCGGATGATCGCCCGGCAGGCGATGAAAATCGGCAAAATTGATTTTCCTGACACCTTTGAGCCCACTTACATGTACGGTGGCTTCCAGGGTGGTTAGCGCAACATTCATATCGCTGGGGTTAACCGCTATGCATTGGTTGCTGGCACCAAAAAGGGCATGCATCCGGTTATAACCCTGTAAAGCGCCACAGCCGCTGCCGGGTACGCGCTTATTGCAGGGCATAGTAGTATCAAAAAAGTAGGGGCAACGGGTGCGCTGCATCATGTTGCCGCCAACGGTAGCCATATTACGCAACTGGGGCGATGCACCGGCGTTGATGGCAAGCGATAGCAGTGGAAAACTTTGCAATACCGTTTGGTTATCGGCCACTTCGCTATTGGTAGCCAGGGCACCCAGGCGTAAACCGCCGGGAACTTTCTCGATGTTTTTTAAAGGCAGGTGATTAATATCCACCAATCTTGAAGGTACTACCACGCCCATCTTCATCAAATCGATAAGATTGGTGCCTCCGGCCAGGAAATGAGCCCCCGTATCCTTAGTTAGCGATTTAATGGCACCCGCAGTTTCGGCGGGCCTTACATATTGAAACTGATTCATGACCGTCCTCCGTTATTAACTTCCTGTATCGCATTTACAATATTGGGATAGGCACCGCAGCGGCATATATTACCGCTCATAAACTCGCGTATTTCCGTTTCCGAATGAGCATGCCCCTCCTTGATCAGCGCTACGGCCGACATGATCTGCCCGGAAGTGCAATAACCACATTGAAAACCATCATGCTTAATAAAAGCTTCCTGCATAGGGTGTAGCTCATCGCCTTTGGCCAAGCCTTCAATGGTCGTTATTTTTTTACCCTCGTTGGTAACGGCCAGGCTAAGGCACGAGTTAATGCGCACACCGTTTACGTGTACGGTGCAGGCACCGCATTGGCCACGGTCGCAACCCTTTTTGGTTCCAGTTAAGTCAAATTGCTCACGCAGCAAATCGAGCAGCGTAACGCGTGGCTCAACAGCCAGGGTATGCCTTACGCCATTAACCTCCATATTTAAAGTTACCTTTTCAAAAACATCCGCCAGCTTTTCATCCCACTGGCTCTCGGCTGCTTTAACCACACTGCCGGGTGTTAGGGCCAGCGCCGTTAAAAACGATGTTTGCTTTAAAAAATCGCGGCGTGTTCCATTGACGGGGCCTTCAATCTCGGCAGGTGTACATGGCTTTTTACTGGACATAGTTTGATGGAATTATGTTTGCAACAAATACGCGTTTACAATAATGTAAAGGCAACAAAGGCTTAATTGTTTGTACATTTTAGGCATATTTGTAAAAAAATTACCTTCTTCGCAAAAAACAGTCGCCCAAGTTAACCAATCATTGCAATTTAGCAAATCGGCCTTACAGCAAGCAAAAAATCATCAGGCTGAGTTACTAATAAATAAATTAGTGGCGAATTGCAAGCCATCAGGAGGGATCGCCTGAAAAACACGGATGACGTTTGAACCTTTTAGATTATTAAGTGCAGAAAGAAAGTGCGCAAAGGCCCGACTGCACGCAGGGCCAAGAGCTGGCCTAGCGGGCAGTCTTGACTTTATTCACCTGTTGTTTGTTTTTTTTAAAGGTGTTCATGAGCTCCCTACGGTCGGTTTATTCATCTATTGTTTGTTTTTCAAGGTATTCACGAGGTTGCTGTCGCTTAGTTTTGGTTCTTTTTGTGTCAAGACAAAATTGCGATAGCAATCATTCACACCAAAAACAAACAATAGCCCCCTCTAAATCTCCACCGGTAGGCGAGACTTCTTTTTAGGCCTCCCTACCGTACCGGGTTGGGTGGGGCCCTTCATACGGCGATTGAGCGGGACGATGCTCTAAATTAAGAATACTGATTTTCGGAGAAAAAGATAGCACATTGATAATCAGCGTACCCGATATGATGCAGACTTACCGCTTTTAGAAGTTCCCTCCTCGCGTCGGGATGACATGGATGGAGTTTAAATTTTGGCGTTTTAAATTTTTGTTAATAGTGCGTTTATATCTATTGCTTACTTTTGGCCTTCTTCCAATCAACAATGATAAATTCCCCGAAGTACAATAAGCCGGTTTTCAAACTCAATCAACCCGACGACTCTTATAAGGCCCAGCCTTTACCCCAGCCTTCGGGCAAATATCCTTACCATTTGGCTCTCCAGGATATTCTTCCGGCTATCTCCCCCGCAAGTATGGCTTTTCATATCGCTGGCGATACCGGTAATTTACGCGCCTTCAGCTATCAAACGCTTGTGGCCGCAGGTATGGTACAGCAATGCGAGCAGTCATCGCCACAGCAAAGCCAACCTTGTTTTTTATACCATTTAGGCGATGTGGTTTATAATCACGGCGAAGCCTTTGAATACGAAAGGCAGTTTTTTCAGCCTTTTAAAAACTATCCCGGCCCCATCTTTGCTATTGCGGGCAATCACGACAGCGATGTAAACCCTGATGCGGAAACGCCATATAACAGTCTGGATGCATTCCGAACCGTTTTTTGCGACACCCTATCCCGTGAGGTAGCTTTTAATACCACCAACAGAAAGAGTATCACCCAGCCCAACGTTTACTGGGTGCTCGATACTCCGCTGGCTACCATCATAGGCTTGTACAGCAACGTGCCCAAATACGGCTTTATCGATGCCCGGCAACGCGCCTGGTTTATTGACCAACTGAAGGCTGCCGCATCAAAACGGCCAGATAAAGCGCTGCTGGTTTGCATACACCACTCGCCGTACTCGGCAGATGTTAACCACAGCTCAAGCTTAACGATGATTGATTTTTTGGAGAGCGCCTACCAGGAAGCCAATGTTAAGCCCGACATAGTTTTCAGCGGGCATGTACACAATTACCAAAGGCTATGCAAACACTACCCCGATGGCTCTACCGTGCCCTACATAGTAGCCGGTGCCGGTGGTTACGACGAACTGCACGCTATTGCAGACACAGATGATATCCGTTTTAACGGCGATAGCCCCCGGCTTGATCAGGTGGATCTATTAAGCTATTGCGATACCAAACATGGTTTTTTGAAAGTAAACCTCGAAAAAACACCATCGGGTGTAAGCATCACAACCGAATATTATACCGTACCGGACGAACTGCACGAAGGCGAGCCGCTTACGGTTACCCTGGTGGATAGTTTTACGAAGGTGATCGAGAAGATAGAGGCAGGATGATAGAAGCAGGAAGTAAGAGGGAGGAAGTTCGTCGCGCGGAAAACACACCCCCTGCAGCCGCACCGCCTAACACACCCCCTCTCGAGAGGGGATCAGAATAAAAAACTCATTATCAGAGCAATATGAAAAAAAGCAGCGGCCCGTGCGATTCCCCTCTCGAGAGCAGGGCTGTTGCATTTAAAAGAAGGAGGATTTAAATTTGCAGAAAAAAGAGTATGGACAAGGGCATCATAACCTATTTGCAGAAGTTGCCAGACGTGCGTAGAAAGGCTGGTCAGCGGCATGACCAAACGTTTATTTTGTTATTATTTGTGATGGGGACGATGAGTGGTTATTACGGCTATCGTGCTCTGGGTGATTTTATAAAGCGTAATCAAAAAGATCTTTTGACTTATTTCACTCCGAAAAAATCCCGTTTGCCTACGTTTTATACCGTGAGGCGTGTACTGCAGAATTTAGATTTTGAAAGTTTAAGCGAAGTTTTTTATCAATGGGCCAGTCAGTATACAGAAATCAATAAAAATGAATGGATGAATATAGATGGCAAAGCGATCAAAGGGACAATGAGTGATTATGCGCTTGAAAAACAGCGATTTGTAAATTTGGTGAGTATCTATAATGGGAGCCGTGGTCAAGTATTAGCCCAGGGTCTTGTAGACAATTCAAAGGAAAGTGAAATTCCGGTGGTACGCAAGCTTATTGCTGAACTGGGATTGGAAGGGGTAACGTTTACGCTTGACGCCTTACATTGCCAAAAAAAACAGTTGAGCTGATAATAGGTACGAATAATGATTATATGATAGGCGTAAAAAAGAATCAAAAGGGCCTTTATGAAAAAATAGCGGCGCTGACATCGGATACAGCAAAGGTTTGCAGCAAGTTCGTTGAATTGGAGAAAAATAAAGGACGTACAGAGCGCAGATCGGTATGTATATGCCCGGCGCCAGAAGAAATCAGTAAAGCCTGGATAGGCGCCAGTCAGGTAATCAAGGTAGAGCGTTGGGTAAAAGACAAAAATAAGATCAGTGAGGATTGCGCATTCTATATCAGCAGTGTGAGGGAAAATGCACAATTGTTATGCTATGGAATCAGAAGTCATTGGGGGATAGAGAATAAGCTACATTGGGTAAAGGATGTCACGTTTAAAGAGGATGCCTCCCGCATTAGAACTTCTCATGCACCAGAAAATATATCGGTGTTTAGAAACATCGCTATTAACGTTTTCAGAGCTCATGGCTTTCAAAATATAGCACAAGCACAAAGACTCGTTTGCAATGACATCGGCAGATTGAAACAATTACTCACTTAGAATGCAACAGCCCTGCCTCTCGAGAGGGGCGGAGGGGTGTGTTCTATACGAGCGATTGTAAAGCCCAGCCTGTGTGCTTAACATCTGGTGCCTTTGCCTGAGTATATTGCCAATTGATAAGCAACTCAATTTCTAAACTACGTTGAACAATAAGCTTTAACGGCATCATACAATTACGATAATATCGCAATTCATCCCCCCTACCTGTAATGGTAAAAAATCCCCCTGTCAAAAGGCGTCCATACGCAGGCCTTTTGCCCGCAGGCTTTCAGGGCATTGTTGGCCCAGGTGTTGCAGGTATAAAACAGGTTATACCTCCGTTGGGCATCGTAAAAGGCATCGTTTTTACCGTAATTAGCGTTGGTTTTAATATTAATTACCTTACCGGTGCTATCTCTTTTAAAACTGTTATCAATAAAAGCAACCAATCTTTTATACTGCGCATGGCTAATCATAATCTTCTTGCAGTTGTTACTCTCCTGCATAGCCGGGTAAAAGGTGGCGTGAATAGCCGACGTACTGAGCGCGAACGCCGCTTTAAATGCCGTGCTGAATTTTAATTGCGACCAGGTAGGCGTATTCAAATAAAAACCCTTATCGCCCCAGCCTACGGCTACGTATCTACCCGTGGTATCGCGCCCCAAGGTGTTGCTGTAACTCATCTCTTTGCTCCAATCAAAAACCGCGTTTTTTACCGGCATCACCACATCCGTATGGTCGCCATTGGTTAATATGTAAATAGCTACATCGCCGGGTGTTCCCGGCTCCTTTTGCACAGCCCAAACGGAAAGCAAAAACGCGGAGAAAAGAAAAATGCCTAAAAAAGCAATGATGCCCAGTACCGTTCTTAACAGCATTTTCAACGTGCTTTTAATAATCTTCATCGTATACATTGGGGTTTTAGCACCATCATTATAAGCATTCAGTGGTACAATATAACTTTATTATATTACAATTTATCAATCATATCGGCGAAGTATTAAAAGCACCATGAATAGCCCTTTTGCCTTAGCCGGGTTAAAATTAAACAGTCGAAAAGCTGTCCGCTAAGGCTGGGGTGTTTCCCTCCTCCGTCGGGCCGGGCTATCCGCTTATACTGCACGGGCTTTAGCCACAGGCCGGTAGCCGCTACTATCCTTAACACGGCCACCGTAGTCACTCTATCCAATAGCAGTGTCTTCAAAATAGGGCTGACCCATCACATTATCTTTATTTGGATTTATTCTAAATAAAAGTTTTCTTTGTGCCAAAATCAAGCCTATGTAAACACAAGCCCATAAAAAAGCCGGTGCTCCGTCGCCAAACATCACACCGGCCAACGCTAACAGATCCTTCAACCCATTAAACATTTAAACAAACTTATGAATTCTTTACTATGCAGTAAGAAATTTTACTTTACCATTCTTTTATTTATTTCTTCCGCGGTAGCATCCGCCCAACAAACCGGAGCCATCAAAGGCACTGTTAAAACTTCCGATGGCAGGCCTGCCGAATTTGTATCAATTGCACTGAGCGGAATAGCTAAAGGCGCTACCGTTAACCCCAAAGGCACTTACCAAATAAACCGCGTACCAACAGGCACCTATACCCTCACTGCCAGCTTTATCGGCTTGGCTACACAACGCAAAATGGTGGAAGTGACAGCGGGAAAAACTACCACTGCAAATTTTATACTCACCGAGAGCAACGCGCAATTGCACGAAGTTGTGGTGAGCGACAGTAAAACCAATAAGTTTGCCAGTAAAAAAACTGAATACGTGGCCCGTATGCCATTAGAGAACCTGGAGAACCCACAGGTATACACTTCAGTAGGGAAAGACCTGATTGCCGAGCAGCAGGTTGTGGATTTTAAAGAAGCCCTGAGGAACGTTCCTGGTGTTTCGCCTAATAACAATCCGGCGGGCGGTACCGGCGGTACTATCAGGGGCTTCAACGCAACAACAACGGTAAGAAACGGGCTTGCTGTTCAATCTTACCAGTCGGACCCTATCAATATCGAGCGTATCGAGGTGATCAAAGGCCCATCGGCTACTTTGTTCGGTTCCAGCATCGTTAGTTTCGGCGGACTGATTAACCAGGTAACCAAAAAACCGCTTGATACACTTAAAGGCGATATTGGTTTAAGCCTGGGCAGTTACCAGCTAAGCCGCATCACTGCGGATATCAATACCCCGCTTAACGCCGATAAAACCGCTCTTTTAAGAATCAATGCCGCCGCCCATAAAGAAAACTCCTTCCAGAATTTCGGCTTTAAGCGCATGCTTACTTTTGCACCGAGCTTTTTGTATAAAGCCAGCGATAAGCTGACTTTTTTACTGGAAGCGGAATTTAGCCAAACCAACCGCTCAACGGTTGCCTACTATCAAAACCTGAATAAAACCAGCTACAAAAATTTTAAAGACATCCCGATTGGCTTTAACATCGCCCTAACCGCTTCTAATTTAGATGCCTCACTGAACGCGATCAACTATTACGGCGAGGCCAAATACAAACTATCCGACGAATGGACATCAACCACCAGCGTGGCTTATGGTGAAAACCAGATCGATCACAGCAACCAGATCTACCCGCAATGGACCGCCGACAATAAATTTGACCGCAGCATTTCCAGCTATGGCCCCCGGACATTTACATCACTAAACGGCCAGCAAAACTTTACCGGCGATTTTAAAATAGGCGGCTTACGCAACCGGGTAGTAACCGGTGTTAACTTTTACCGTTACCGCAGCTTTCTGCGATTTACGGCAGTAGGCGTGTACGACCAGGTTGACCTTTCTGTTACGCCTGTTATACCGGGAATCAACCTCGAAAAACTGAACGCCATCATCGCAACCAAAACCCAATCCAATACCGAAAACAACCAACAATCTTACAGCGCTTATGCCTCAGATGTATTGAATATTACAGATAGGCTGGCAGCGATGCTAAGTTTGCGGGTGGACCGCTTTAATAACGATGCCACCATATCCAACGGTGTGCCAGCAACAACCGGCAATTACAATCAAACTGCCTATTCGCCAAAACTGGGTTTAACTTACCAGGTTCTAAAAGATCAGATATCCCTTTTTGGTAATTATATGAATGGTTTCCAGAACGTGGGGCCGGTAACGCAGCCCAACGGCAATGTGGATGTTTTTAAACCGCGCCAGGCCAACCAATGGGAAGGCGGTGTAAAACTGGAAACTTTAAACAAAAGGTTGAACGCCACTTTAAGCTATTACGATATCAAGATCAGCAATGATACCCGTACCGTAAATGCCTATACCGTGCAGGATGCCACATCAAAAAGTAAGGGATTTGAAGCCGAAGTGATAGCTAACCCCCTAAGCGGATTAAATATTATTGCTGGCTATGCCACCAACAATTATAAAATACTGAACGCTACAGCAAACGTGGGCAACTTACAGGCGCAAACGCCAACCAGCTATGCCAACCTTTGGGCAAGCTATAAGTTTGCCGGCAATTTCTTAAAAAATATAGGCCTGGGTTTTGGCGGTAACTACGTAGCATCATGTTTTTTTGATGCCGAAAACCAGATTGTTATACCGGCCTACACGGTAATAAACGCCACCGTTTTTTACGAACAGCCCAAATGGCGTTTTGGGATCAAAGCCAATAACCTGGCCAATGAGCATTACTGGACCAATTACGGTATCCCCGAAACCTTGCGCCAAATATTAGGCACACTAAGCTTTAAATTTTAATCCAAATAAAGCAGGCCGCCCCTGCCAAAGGGGTGGCTTCTTCCTATTTTTATGTTAAGCACAGCAACACAAAAACCCCACGGAAAAAAGAAATCAGCGTTCAGAAAAATTTCGGAATGGCTCCATCTCTGGCTGGGATTATTTTCGGGTATTGTTGTATTGGTGGTTTGCCTAACCGGTGCATTATGGGTTTTCCGTTACGAGGTTAGCTACTTTACCACACCTTATCAACGGGTACAGGTGCAGCAAAAAAGCTTTTTGCCGCCTTCCGCACTGATTGCGAAAACCAAAACTTACCTGGAAAGCAGGCACGATACCTTAACGGCAGTCAGCAATATCATTTATGGCGCTCCCGGCAAATCGGCGTATTGCATTACTAAACTGGGTAAAGCTAAACTGGCACACATTTATTTAAACCCCTATACCGGCCAGATATTACAGGATAAACGGCAGCCCTCGGGTACCGAAAAGTTTTTCTTGTTTGTACGGGCGGGGCACCGGTTTTTATGGTTGCCACAAAAAATTGGCAGCCCCATTGTTGGCTCGGCCTGCATTATTTTCCTGATCACTATCGTTACGGGTTTAATTTGGTGGTTCCCACAAAAATGGAACCATAAAACACGCGATAAAAGCTTTAAAATTAAGTGGAATGCCAAATGGAAACGGCTCAATATCGATCTGCATAATGTGTTGGGCTTTTACTCGGCATTGTTTGTTGTGGTGCTCACCATTACCGGCATAGTGTTTTCTTTCGCCTGGTTCAGGAGCGGGCTGTATACTACGCTCACCTGGAAAACTCAAACCGTAACGAAACAGCGCAGCCCATTATCGGATACCACCATCACCAAACCGCTCATCCCCGCACCTGAAGACAGTATCTGGAACCAAACCATCAAACTTCATCCTGATTTTGGCCGCATCATGATCGAACTGCCGGAAAAAGCAAAAGACCCCTACGAGGCCGATGTGTTTTTTGGTGATGGCACCCTGATTTATAACCGCTCCATTTGCTATTACGACCGGTATACCCTGCAAAAGCTGAATGGCGTTTCGCCCGAAGATAAATCCTATCAACAGGTATCTACCGGCGAAAAAGTATACCGCATGAATTTTGACCTCCATACCGGCCAGGTATTAGGTTTGCCCACAAAAATTTTAGCATTTTTAGCTTGCATTATCGGGGCCAGCTTACCCGTAACCGGCTTTATAATTTGGTACAACCGCAAATGGGGAAAAACAAACAGAAGAAAGCGGTAAGGTTTTAAACTACGCTTAAGTCAAAAATAATTAGCCTTGAGTCATATTTTGGTGATGTTACGTATCACTAATCAATTTGACTTGGGGCTTCCCCGCGGATTATCTCCGAAGCAACATTATCAATATAGAAAATCCCCCCATAAGTTTAATTGTTGCCGCATATTAACAGATCAAATTAAATCGGCACCGATCCACACATCATTATTGTTCCCTATGAATTGCCTGGTGAACATTGTAATACGCCGATGAATTGATGAGTAGTTTATTGTTTTAAAACAGGCGGCAACACAAATATTTATTTAAAAAAATACATATTAAAATCGTTTTTTTTCATAAACTTACACCCAATAACCACAGGACATAAACGCCATTTATTACGTTTAGTGCTATTAAAGCTTATCATATGGCGAAACCTTTACTTCGATATTTTCTCTTCATATTTATTTTTTTCATTCCGGTTAAAGCGCATGCCGGGGTAACGCCGCCGTTACGTTATACTTTTGCTAATTTGCTTGCCGCCGGAGATGTAATTACAACATCAACAGGCGGCAACACCTTATGCCCAGGCGGCTCAATGACTTTAATGGCCGGAACAGCCACTGCACCGGCGTCAACTTTTGTTTGGTATAAAGACGGGCAGGCTATCTCGGGTGCTACAAACTCTACTATTAAGATTACAGATAAAGGCCGATACGAAGTTTATGTTACAACAGCGCCTGCTACATCTCCTGTTCAATATCCTTTTATTGATATTACAATTGCACCAGTTCCGGTGGCTGGGTTTACACATTCAGCCGATGGCCAATGTGCTCAACTACCAGTCCAATTTACCAGCACGTCCACAGGTGATCCTCTTACTTATCTGTGGGACTTCGGGGATTCTAATACATCTACTGATGCAAACCCGAGTCATACTTTTAATACTACAGCAGGATGCGGCACAACAACATTTCCTGTCAAATTAACCGTAACCAATTCAGCTGGCTGCACCAATACCTATACAGCATCAGTTAATGTATTAAGAGCTCCTGACTTGGCTTTACAAGACGAAGATCAGTTTTATCCATTTAGTAACTGTCACAACAACCCAGGTGCAGCAAACCCTAATTACACGCTCAAAGTAAATAATGTATCTCCAAGTGCGGGATGTATAAATTCCTACACTTTGGATTGGGGTGATGGAACTATACAAACCGGCTTAACATCGGCAAACTTTCCTGCAACACACATTTATAAACAGCTTGGCGCCTTTAACCTCACAATTACTGCAATGGGGAGCAATGGGTGTACTGGTTCTAAAACTTATCTTGTAGCTAACCAATCCAACCCGGCGGGTGGACTATCAACGTTAGGCGGAACCAGCGGTCTTTGCGCTCCGGCATCTGTCCCCTTCGTCATTAGCAATTGGCAGCTAAATTCTCCTGGCACCATTTACGTTCTGGATTTCGGAGATGGATCGTCCATAACTCTGAAACATCCGCTAAATGCAACGATGGAGGATGAAAAGATCTATCACATTTATACAAAATCCTCTTGCCCCTCTCCAACATTTATTGCAACGCTACGGGTTAGCAACGAATGCGCGACTACTCCCTTTACCGCTGGAAATATTCAGATTCAAACTAAACCTATAGCTGGGTTTTCATTTACTCCTAATACTGTATGCCTCGGACAAACAGTATCTTTCAATAACACTACTGTTCCCGGATCATTTGGTGTCTGTCTAACAACAACAACCTACCTTTGGGACTTTGGAGACCCGTCCAGTAATTCCAATACTTCAACATCAACAACACCGGCACATACCTACACATCTCCAGGCACTTATATTATAAAATTAACTTCAACTAACCCTTGCGGCTCTGATATCATTACCCACAACGTAACGATTAATCCTCTGCCCACGATGACAAGTCCCACAACGGCGACTATCTGTAGTGGAACGGCATTCAGTATTCCGTTGACGAGTGATATTCCAGCAACCTATAGCTGGATAGCCTCCAATAACCCTAATATTTCAGGAGAATCTTTATCTACCCAAACATCGGCTACTTTGAGTAATACCTTAATCAACAATACGTCTACCGTCCAGGTTGTTACCTACACTGTAACACCGATCTCGGTTGCAGGATGTTCGGGAACACCTCAAATTGTGAAAGTTACGGTTAATCCGGCTCCTGCCATCCCATCCGTAACCTCCCCAGTGAATTATTGTCAAGGGGATATTGCCTCCGCTTTAAACGCGACCGGTAGCAGTGGAAACACAGTGTATTGGTACACTTCCGCATCCGGTGGTTCAGGTAGCACCACAGCACCAACTCCCACAACTGCAAGCTTAGGTACCGTTAATTATTACGTTGGCCAAACATCAAATGCAACCCAATGTGAAAGCCCTCGTACACAAATTGCTGTTGTTATAAGCGCCATTCCTTCAGCGCCAACTGTTTCAAACCCTCAGATATTCTATTGCCAGGGCTCCGCTACATCGGCACTTTCAGCCACGGCAAGTGCAGGGAACAGCTTGAGATGGTATACCCAAGCTGTAGGAGGAACCCCAACAACAGCAGCTCCCATACCCAGCTCTGTTAATCCGGGCAGTACAAATTATTATGTCAGCCAGGTTTCGACTGGTGGATGTGAAAGCACAAGATCGTCCATTGCGGTTGTTATCAACCCATTACCGTCTGCACCATCAAGCTCCGCCACCATCAATTATTGTCAAAATAACACACCAAGTCCATTAGGTGCCACCGCTGATATTGGAAACAGTTTAAAATGGTATACTGTAGCAGTTGGCGGCACGGGCACCAATACCGCCATTATACCATCTACCAGCACCGTGGGCAGCAAAAATTATTATGTTAGCCAGATAACACCTTCGGGGTGTGAAAGTTCAAGAACCCCTATAACAGTTATTGTTTCTGCAATACCAACTAAGCCAACAGTAGTTGCTCAGGTAATTTACTGCCTGAACGATATCGCCTCACCCTTAACCGCTACACCCACCACAGGCAATACCCTAAAATGGTATACAAACGCCGCGCTTGCAGGTGGCAGCACCACCGCGCCTACTCCGCTAACCACCAGCACCGGCAGCAGCACTTATTATGTAACGCAATCCAACAGCGCCGGTTGCGAGAGCCCCGCAGCTACAATCACGGTTACGGTAAATCCGCTTATCACCAACAATACCATCGGTACCGATCAAACCATCTGCGCAGCAAACACCCCTAATACCTTAACCGCAACCGCCACACTTTCGGGCGGAAACGGTTCCTATACTTATCAATGGCAAAGCTCAATTAACGGAGGTACAAACTGGACTGATATTACCGGCGCTAACAATGCCACCTATGCTCCCGGAGTGCTCAACGCAACTACGCAATACCATCGCGTAGTTAGTAGTGGTACTTGCAGTAATACATCCAACGCGGTTACCATCACCGTTCAGGGCACGCTTGACCATTATGGCATCAGCAGCGCGCAAACCATTTGTAACGGCAATCAGCCCGCTTTGCTCAGCGGCGATTTGCCTACCGGCGGCAGCGGCACGTTTACCTATCAGTGGGAAAGTTCGGCTAATGGCGTTAACTGGCTGGCCATCAACGGAGCCACCGGTAAAGATTATCAGCCGCCAGTACTTACGGCTACCACTTACTATCGCAGGCGCGTATTCAGCAATGTTTGTGCTTCCGTATCACCTGCGCTAACCATTACGGTAAACCCGGTGGCCGTGGTAAACCCCATCAGCGATCAATATTTTTGTAATGGTTCAAACGTAGCGTTAACATTTGGGGCCACGCCTTCGTCTGGAACTACCTTCACCTGGACAAACGATAATCCCGCGATAGGTTTAACCGCGTCAGGATCGGGTAGCTTACCCGCCTTTACTGCCACCAATAATACTAAAACACCGCTGATAGCGCACATCACCGTAACGCCAACGTATACGGCCAACGGCACAAGCTGCGACGGAACCCCGCTCAGCTTCAGCATCACGGTATTACCCTCCATCACGCTCGCCGCCAATCCCGATGCTGCTGTTTGCGCCGGTACCACGATCCCTGCATTCAGCCCCGTTGCCGACGCGGCACCTTTTTCAGGCAGCACGGTAACTTACAGCTGGACTGCCTCGGTCGCCATAGGCCTTACAGCTGGCAGCGGCAACCAGGTTCCGGCATTTACGGCCATCAATAACGGCACTACCGACCTCAGCGCCAGCGTACAGGTAACGCCCCTATATAACTACAATGGACACACCTGCAACGGCTTGCCCCTTACCTATACCATCACGGTAAACCCTAAACCTACCGTGGCCAATGCGGGCAGTGATGACAAAACCTGCGATGTAACTTATAGCCTGAAAGGCAATACCCCCGCAGTGGGCACCGGCACGTGGACTGCAAGCCAGGCGGTAACCTTTAGCAATGCCAATTTAGCCAATGCAATGGTAAGCGGATTGCAAAAAGGTAACCGCTACCAGTTAAACTGGACCATTAGCAACCACACCTGTACCAGCAGCAGCGCCAGCATTACCCTTGATGTATTGAGCGAACTGGTCAACACCATTAAGGCAGATGTAGTGGTTAGCTGCCCCGGCCAACCTGTTAACCTAAGTTCGGACGCTTTATCCGGTGGGGATATCCCCGCTGTATTGCCCGCCAGCTATACCTATACCTGGGAATCATCTGCCAACGGTGTTGATGGGTGGCAAGCCATCACAGGCGGCAATACCGCAACTCTTACAGTTAACCCTATGGCCAGCACTTATTACCGCCGCCGTGTAAGCAGTTATAACCAATGCGCCATAGTTAGCAATGTAATTGCAATCACCATTAATGCGAGCGCCCCGGCCGCAGTTGCAGGCCAGCCCTTAACCCTTTGCGGCCAGGCTACCGCGCAGCTACAGGGAAACAACCCAGGCGCTGGCTTTACCGGCACCTGGACGGATGCCGCCACCGGCAGCACCTTAACTTTTAGCCCCGACGCGCATGCTTATAATGCGGTGGTAGGCGGTTTAGTACCCGGCAACACTTATCACCTGGTATGGTCAATAGCCAGCCCAACTTGCGGTAACACCACATCGCCCCTTACCATTAACAATTTACCACTGATTACCAATCAGGTAAGTCCGCTGGCTGCCACCATTTGCTTTGGCCAGGCCGTAAACATTACCGGCGATTTGCCAACCGGCGGTACCGGCAGCTATACCTACAACTGGGAGAGCAGCACCGACCAGGCCACCTGGACAGTAATGGCCGGGCAAACTGCTCAAAACCTCAACTTCAGTCCGTCCGCTTCGGTTTACATCAGGCGCAATGTGATATCGGGCACCTGCAACCTGGAGAGTGCGCCGGTGCATATCATCGTACAACAAGCATTGGCTAATAACAGCATTTCGGCTAATCAACAAGTTTGTACAGGCAAGCCGGTACCGGCACTTGCAGGCACCCTGCCAACCGGTGGCGATGGCACCTATTTTTATCAATGGCAGCAAAGCGCCAACCAAACCAGCTGGCTTGATATCGCATCAGCTACGCAAAGCGACTATCAGCCGGGGCCGCTCACGCAATCTACCTACTTTAGGCGCGTAGTGAGTACAGCGCTATGTGTGGGTTTGCAAAGCCATGCCAGCGCAGCCGTGCTGATCTCGGTTAACCCCAATGCCCATGCCGATTTTTCTGCTTCGCTGCAAAGCGGTTGTATCCCCTTCAATCTCAGTACGGTAATCACCCCGGTGCCCCATAACGATGTTAACGGTCTTTACCAATGGTATGCCGATGGCGCGCTGATTGGTTCGGGCCCCGCCTTCCCAGGCTATACCATGAATACCGATGGGCAAAGCGTAGTGATTAAGCTGCTTACCACCAGCAAATTTGGCTGCGATACCAACAGCCGCTCCATTACCTTTAGTACGGTTAAAAATGTAAACCCGGCCTTTACCAAAAGCCAGGCCAAAGGCTGCGGGCCACTCAGCATTCAGTTTACCAATACCTCTGTACCCTTGGCCGGAGCTACTTACCTGTGGGATTTTGGCAACGGACAAACATCGGCGCAAGCCCAACCCGGCACGGTCACGTTTCTTCCCCACCCGCTTAGCCGCGATACTACTTATATCATCACCCTAAAGGCAACTACCAGCTGCGGGCTTCATGTTTATACCGACTCGGTTACGGTAAGGCCTGCCCCCAGAGCCATTTTTACACCCGACAAAACCATTGGCTGCTCGCCCTTTACAGTACATATCACCAACCAGTCGCGCGGCATCCCTAACCAGTACACCTTTGATTTTGGCAACGGCGATACTAAAACCTTAAGCGATAACCAGGCTATCCAATACACTTACATCACGGCCAAAACCGACACCTTTACCCTGAAGCTTTACGCCCGCAACGAGTGCGGTATCGATTCATCATCCTATCGCATTGTGGTTTACCCCAATACCGTACAAGCCAACCTGGTAGTAAACGGCACCAACAAAACGGGCTGCGTACCCTTTACGGTAAGCTTCGATAATAACTCAACCGGGGCCAACAGTTTTCTGTATGATTATGCCGACGGCACAACGGCAGCTACAAGCGCATCGCCCGAAACACAGGTGCACACTTTTACTAAACCCGGCGTATATACTGTAAAACTTACGGCATCCAACGGATGCTCAACGGCCAGCGCTAATCAAACCATTACCGTTTTGGCGCAGCCGGTTACAGGTTTCCAAATTGGCCAGCTGCAATATTGCGTGAAGGATTCGGCAGCGTTTACCAATACCACCACCGCCCTGGCATCTTTTAGCTATGTGTGGGATTTTGGCGACGGCAGCACCAGCAACCAGATCCAGCCGAAACACGTTTATGTTACGCCAGGCAAATACACGGTAAAATTAACCGCGCTGCAAAATTCGCCGGGGGCCACCTGCAGTGCGACGGTAAGTCATGAGCTTACCATACTGCCCCTGCCCGTAGCCAGCTTTAACAGCAATGCCGCCAATTTAAACTGTGTCCCTTTCCAGCTCTCGGTTAGCTCAACCCCGGCCAACGCGGCAAGCGTATCCTGGAACTTTGGCGACCCAACCAGTACCGATAATACAGCTACCGGTTATACCGCTCAGCACCGTTTCGGCAAGCCGGGCTTATACCTGGTGAAGCAGATAGCCTATAATCAAACCGGCTGCCTCGACTCGGCCACGCAAGTAATCCGGGTAACCGAAACGCCCAAAGCATCATTTGTCACCGGCGATAGCGTAATTTGCGGCAACAGCGCCTTGCTTCACTTTACCAACAGCAGCACCTACGGCGGCACCGACCAGGTGAACTACCGCTGGCTGGTTAACAACACTTTTATTTCAAACCAGCAAATTTTAACCTACCAGTTTAACGTCCCCGCAGGTACCATACTGCCTTACGCGTTGCAGGTAAAACTGATTGCTTACAGCACCATTGGCTGCCCGGATACTACGGTGCATACCATTTTATTTAACCCCTTGCCGGTTGCCGGTTTTACAGCGGCTGCCCACGCCAGTTGTGCGCCTTTCACACTAAGCATCAACAATACCTCGGCCTACGCCGATAGCTATCGCTGGTATCTTAACAATGCTTTAGTTTCTACCGTTAAAACACCGGGCAACATTGTGCTGCCACAAGCTAATCAAAGCTATACCCTTAAACTGGTAACCACCAACGCTTACGGCTGCAGGGCCGATAGCACTACTCAAAGCTTTACTACTTACCCCAAACCTACGGCAGCTTTCAGCCTTACCGATTCGGTATCGTGCAACGGACAGTTGAGCATCAATGTAAACAACACTACCATTGGGGCAACATCCTATACCTGGAACTTTGGCGACGGCAGTGCCGAGTCGACGGCTGCTGTACCTACCCATGTGTACGGCGTGCCGGGTATTTACCAACTCAGGCTGATTGCCTTTAACGGCACCTGCCGCGATACCCTTAGCCACACCATCAGGCTGGCCCAACCGGTAAAAGCTGCTTTTACCGCCAATGTTTTAAAGGGCTGCAGCCAGATCACTACCTCGTTCCAAAACCTGGCCGTTAATGCCAGCTCGTATCAGTGGGACTTTGGCGACGGCACTTTCTCTACCGCCAAAAATCCGGTACACGTTTTCACCTATAACGGTTCGCCTTTTACAGTGAAGCTTACCGCCTACGGCGAATATGGTTGCAGCGACGAGACCGTCCAGGTTAACTACATTACCGTGACCGCGCCACCGATTGTTGATTTTTCGGCCTTGCCGGATAGTGTGATCAATATCCCAAACCATACTTTCAACTTTAAAAACCTCAGTACCGGCGGGATACAGTATCATTGGGATTTTGGCGACGGTGCTTCATCTGCCGACCAGAGCCCCGCACATACTTATACCGACGCCGGTATTTTTAAGGTGAGGCTGATTGTAACCAATGCCCAAGGATACCAAAGCGCACGCACCCGCACCGTACAGATTGCTGGGGTTCCCCAGTATTTATATGTGCCAAACGCCTTTGAACCCGGCAGCGCCAAAAGTGAGTTGAAAACCTTCAACGTACGCGGAACGGGGATGATGGAATACCGCTTGCGCATTTTTAACAAATGGGGGCAGCTGCTGTTCCAAACCACGGCTTTGGATAGCAAAGGCATGCCTATACAAGGTTGGGACGGCACCATGCAGGGCCAACCCGCGCCACAGGGTGTTTACATCTGGGATATCCAGGCCCGGTTTCTGGATGGCACTTTATGGCACGGTATGAAATACGCCGATGATAAAACGCCATCCACCACCGGATCTATTCATTTAATGAGGTAGTTATGATCAAAAAGATATTTTCACTCATCCTTTGCCTGCTGTTTACAGCGGGTATATCCCGCGGGCAGGATCACCTGTACTCGCAGTTTTATAACTCGCCCAACTACCTTAACCCGGCGCTTAACGGACAGTTTGAAGGCAGCATGCGCATGAACCTGATTTACCGCAGCCAGTGGACCAACATTCCGGGTCCGCTCAATTATTATTCGTTTTCGATGGATTTTAATATTCCGCGCCTCAACGGCGGGCTGGGTTTGCTGTTCACCAAATCATCAGAGGGGACTGCCTACCTGGATAAGATCAACATCGCGGGTATCTATTCTTACAGTGCCGAACTGAACAACGGCGCGCTATCCTTCGGCCTGCAGGCAGGCATGACCAACCGCAAGGTTGACCAGGGCCGCCTGGTTTACCTGGATCAACTGAACGACCAGGGCATTATCCCCGGAGGAACTTCGGCAGGGGCCTTGCCCGAATTGAACAACCGTTTCTTTTTCGATGCCGGGGCGGGCGTTAACCTGGTTTTAGGCGATATGATGATCGGCGCATCGGGGCAGCATCTCAACAAACCTAACGAATCTTTAAGCGGCGGCACTTCGCCTTTACCCATCCGGTTTAATACCTATGCCAGTTGGAAAATAACGCTCAATCCTTATATTGATGAGAGCCCATCGGTTATTCCATCAGTGGTATTTAATACCCAGGCAGGTGTCAATAATTTTAGCGCGGGGATGCAATACAAAAATAAGGGCGTTAATGTAGGCCTCTGGTACCGCGGCACAGGCCAGCAAAACGATGCCATTGTGGTATCGGTAATATTTGACCTGTTTGGCCGCGATGGCAACGACAAAACCCGATTGGGGCTCAGTCACGATATAACGACTTCCTCGCTTCCCTATTCCAAAACAGCCGGAAGTACCGAGGGAGCCTTAAGTTATGAAACCACGTTCCCCGGCCATGGCAAATACGATTATGTAAGAAGGAGCGACGGTAACCGGTGTTACGATTTTTATTGATGCCTGGCGGCGATGTTATTGGTTTATAGTAGCGCATGCACATACTCAGCAGAGTATCTCAAGAAGAAAAGAAGTTGATTGCTTGCGGGTTAAATGATGTTCAGAATAACAACGATATTTTATGTGCAGGTGCTCTGCATCATGCTTAGGTTACTCTTTTTGAATTACCAGATTAATTTTATTGCTGGTCGATAATTCAGGAAGCTTGTCCCAATCACCATTAATTATAGCTTCTTTTTTTTCACGCCGCCAACCTTTTACCTGTTTTTCAAAATCGATAGCAAAGTTAATATCCTGAAATATTTGGCTAAAAACAAGTTTTACAGGTCGCCTTTTATAAGTAAATGCCTTGGGATCAATGCCGCTTTGATGTTGATCTAAGCGGAGTTCGATGTTGTTGGTAACACCTGTATAATAACTGCCGTCGTTACACAACAAAATATATACGTAGTAAGTTTTCATAGCTAAATATAAGTAATGGAAGACAATACAGAAGATTTTTTTGTTGAAGGATGGGCTTAAAGATAGTGAGTTAGCTTAGTAGATCACGAAGAACATCACGCAAATGCCCACCGCACATGCTTCGAGGGGCCTCAGCATGACGCTCATTCAAGTTATCGATTATCAGTACATCTTCTTTACTCAAAAAATCACTATACTTAGCTTACGAATAGCATTACGCAGATGCCCACCGCACATGCTTCGAGGGGCCTCAGCATGACACCCCCGTTTTCTCATCCCCCCTTAACCCCTCTGTGCGCAAAGGCTGTCATCCTACGGTCCCTCGAAGGACGCGCGCAGGGCCGATACGGTATGCTTTTCAGCGTGATTTTGTAAACAGCTTAGATAACAAACTTAGCTTACGAATAGCATCACGCAGATGCCCACCGCACATGCTTCGAGGGACCGTAGCATGACACCCCCATTTTCTCATCCCCCCTTAACCCCTCTGTGCGCAAAGGCTGTCATCCTGAGGCCCCTCGAAGGACGCGCGCAGGGCCGATACGGTATGCTTTTCAGCGTGATTTTGTAAGCAACTTGGATAACAAACTTAACTTACGAAGAGCATCACGCAGATGCCCACCACACATGCTTCGAGGGACCTCAGCATGACACCCCCGTTTTCTCATCCCCCTTAACCCATCTGTGCGCAAAGGCTGTCATCCTGAGTATTCCACCGGGCCTCACCCCGGAAAAAACAGGGATGACGTTTGAAACCTGTAGGCTATTTTGCGCAGATAGGCAAAGTGCGCAAAAGCCCGACTGCACGCCGGGCCGGGAGCTGGCCTGTGGGAGGAAGGATCGGGCAGTCTTGACTTTTTTGGTTCTTTTTGTGTCAAGACAAAAAGAACAAAGCCCTTCGCGCGGCGATTGAGCGCGCCGATGCTCAAATTTAAGAATACTGATGATCGGAGCAAAAATAGACGCGCTGATAATCAACGCCTTAACGATACGTCATTATAAGGTCCCTCGAAGCACGCGCGCAGGGCCGATACGGTATGCTTTTCAGCGTGATTTGCAAGCAGCTTAGATAACAAACTTAGCTTACGAAGAGCATCACGCAGATGCCCACCGCACATGCTTCGAGGGGCCTCAGCATGACACCCTCGCTTTCTGATTCACAACACCCCCTAACCCTTCTGCGCGCAAAGGCTGTCATCCTGAGGCCCCTCGAAGGACGTGCGCGGGGCCCACCCGGCATTTTTCAGCGTGACCAGCCAATATATTCAACATTTTACCCGTTTAACCAGCCGGGTTGTTATTTTTGCGGTATGAGCTACGAAGAGTTAAAAACATATTTTGATACCGCCGTATTGCCTGATACCATGAGGATTGACAGGGCTACTACACAATATGAAGTTGCTAAATATGTTAAACTGGATCTGGAAACGCTGAGGCAACAACCCAACGATCCTGGAAGCAAATACCGTTTGATGCAGATAAAAGACAGGTTAGAAAATCCGTACAGGGGCCGGTGGGGACTTTTGCCAGGGATAGATGCCGTTGTGCCGGAACAATAAGCTAATCGGCGTAACCATCGCTATCTATCAATCTCGCCTTAAAACTTCAACTATTTAACCGTTAAAATTGGTTTCCCAACAATTTATAAGCCTCAATAGCCGTACAAAAAGATACGAGGGATATAATCAATTTTTATAAAACACCCGGAAAGAGCAACCTGGATTAAATGCATTTTAATGCCAGTTAAAAACCATTGTACTGGTTTTAAGCGATACAGCGTATATATAATTACACACTTCGGCCATAGCGGTTTAAATCGCTATGGCCAGTCTTCCAGGTATTTTTTCACGCCACCGGGGCTTTTTCACTTATACAAAACAGCCAAAAGCTGGTGCGATTGAAAATCTATGTATCGGGGTTTAGTTCGCCTTGAATTTCCACCAATCAAAATTGAACAGTTCGCCTTTGTCACCTTTGAAGACCAGGTACAGATCGTGCAAACCTTTAACCTGGCCAACTTTAGAAGACACCGTTGTCCATTTTTGTACCGCTACTGTATTTTTCACATCGCAAACACCAAGCACAGTCCCGCTAATACTATCCAGCCGTATTTCGATCGATCCTCCTGAAACAGGTAATACCGATGCTTCAAAGTACCTGGCATTTTTATTGAAATTAACATTCCTTATCTTGATGTAATCGCCGTTATCAATGGCTGTAACATAAACTCCTCTCCGGCCAACACTATCGGTTGTAGTTTCAATACCTTGCTCCCAGGCTATCGTTTCGGCTTCTACACGTCCAAAAGGGTTAATGCTCCCAGCCCCTTTTGCAACACCAGTTGTAGGCGCTATGCGGGGTATGGTTCCGTCTTCGTTAAATTTAAATTCTTCTACGCAAACAGACCGGGTGAAGCCTCCGCCGCCCGGCAACGCACCGTTATGGTAAAACAAATACGACTTACCCTTATAATCGATGAGGCCCGGATGATTAGTGAACGCCCCTCCTTTTTTGATGATCGTCATAATGGTATCCCGATATCGCCATGGCCCTGTTGCTGTTGGCGCCGTTGAGTAGGCCAAATGTTCAGGAACGCCGCCTGCGGGGTACAAAAGGTAATACAAATCCTTCCGTTTATCCAGCCACGGCCCTTCTTCGTAAGCCGATGGGCGTTTATCAGCATCTTTAAATCGAACGTTAAAGCCTTCTTTAGTTAAGGGTACAGTGATGATGTCGCCAGAGTACGATATCATGTTCTCGTTCAGCTTTACATATTTTAAATAAGGATTACCCCAATATAAATAAGCCTGACCGTCGTTGTCAATAAAAACAGTGGGATCGATATCGCCGTTACCACTATGTATCAAAGGCTTGCCGATAGCATCAGTAAAAGGCCCGGTTGGCTTATCAGAAACAGCTACCCCAATAGACATACCTATGCCTTTTGCATTCATGGGTACATACCAATAAAATTTTCCATTCCGATAAATACACTGCCCCGCCCAGGCATCTTTTTGGGCCCAGCTAAAGGTTTTTAGCGATAGTGGCGATCCGCGGTCTGTCCAGTTAACCATATCCGTAGTTGAAAACAAGTGCCAATCCTTCATGGTAAACCAGGTAGAGCGGTCTTCATCATGACCGGTGTATAAAAAAACCGTGTCTTTGTATATCATAGGTGCCGGATCGGCAGTATAAATAGTTTGAATGACCGGGTTCTGTGCCTGGGCCATCAGCCCGGCAAACATAAAGATCGATAACACGGCGGTTTTTCTCCAGGTATTTTTCATTAGTGGTAAGTAAGATTAATAGAATACTGTAAATAATTCAGATCCTTTTGTTGGCCGAAGCTTGGTTAACGGGCAGGGGGCAATATCTTTACATGACGGGCCGCAGGGTAATATCATATTGTAGTATCTGTTTACAGTGGGTTGACAGGGAGCCAACAACATCAACAGGGCTGAAGGCCATGTAAAAGTATGCCCCATGATCCGGTTCAAATGCCACAAATGTTGAAAATGATAGCAGTTTAGTTTATACCGGGGGGGCTTTCTGAGCCTCATCCAGTCATAATTGATTTTGGCACTCCTTCCAATGGCTGGCTTAGCTCCTTTGCAATGCTCCACCACCCATCGCAGAACTATGGAATATCAATCCATCAGGAAGCGGCCGCCATATCTTTAATGGCAATTTTACGGACACGGTATTCCGACGGTAAAATATTATATTTTGCTTTGAACGATTTGGTAAAATAATGAGGTGTTGAAAAACCTGTTGAATAGGCAATCTCGGCAATGCTGAGGTCAGTTTTTCTGAGTAATACGGTTGCCTTATCCAATTTGATGGAGCGGATAAATTCTACCGGCGGCTCGCCCGTAATCTCAATAATTTTGCTGTAAAAGGACCCTCTGCTCATGTTGAAATGATGGCTGGTTTCTTCTACCGAAAATTTAGGATTATGGATATTCTGCTCGATATAAATCACCACATCCTTAATGAACCTTTCAGCCGACGATTCCACATCAAGATCATTAGGCATTACCCTGATCTTTTTCTGATAGGTTTCTTTAAGCGTTTCGTTTACATGAAGCAGGTTTTTGATCTTGATGTTCAGAATTTCAAAATGAAACGGTTTGGTCAGGTAATCGCTTACGCCGAGTTCCAATCCTGCAAGCTGGTCTTGCTGGCTGGCCATAGCCGTTAGCAAGATGATTGGGATATGACTGGTGCGTTTATCCGATTTAAGTTTGCGGCTCAGTTCTATACCGTCCATATACGGCATACTGATATCACTTACCACCAGATCGGGATGCAGTGCCAGCGCTTTATGCCATCCCTCGCGGCCGTTCGCTGCTTCAGATATCTTATAAGAAGCACCCAGGCTATCCGCCAGGTATTGTCTCATTTCGCTATTATCCTCAACAATAAGCACATGCGGCAGGTTCATCCCGTTCAATACAGGCGATGCTATCTTCCGGCAGGTATCTTCCTCTTCGGGCCCTGCAATCAATACCGGTGCTATTTCCACGGGTAAAGCTATTGCCTCAACGTTGATTGTAAACGTAAATACAGATCCTTCACCGGGCGTACTTTCGGCGGTAATATCACCGCCATGCAGTTGTACCAGTTCGCGGGTAATGGAAAGGCCTATGCCGCTGCCTTGGTTCAGAACGCCCGATGGTGTATCCACCTGGTAAAACCTTTCAAAAATATGATTAAGCTGCGCAGCGGCTATACCCATGCCGGTATCCCTAACCATCAGCGTAACCACATACGAGTTTTGCTGCGGATCCAAAACGGGGTTGAGAATTTCCACCGCGATCTCCCCACCGGGTAAAGTGAACTTAAATGCATTTGATAGTAAGTTGAACATAATCCGTTCAACTTTATCAAAATCAAACTTGACAAACATTTTTTCTTCTGCCGTTTTAAAGCTTGTTTTAATTTGCTTGCCTTCCGCAAGATCATGGAAAGAGTCGGTCATCTCACGAACGAATGAGATCAATTCGCCCTCGGCCACATTAAGCTTTAATTCATTCTCTTCAAGTTTCCTAAAATCAAGCAACTGGTTAACCAGGTTCAACAGGCGGCGCGCATTTTTTTTAATAACGCCTAACTGCTCTGCTACCGGCTGGCCGTGTTGCTGGGCAATTAATTTATCAACAGGAGCCATGATCAACGATATTGGTGTGCGGAACTCGTGACTCAAATTAGTGAGGAATTTAATTTTCATTCTGTCCAGCTCATGCCTGGCTTCGGCTTCCTTCAAGTCTTGCTCATCGCGCAATTTATTTCTCAGCTTTTTAACACCTTGCCTGCGAATGAAAAGTAAGGCGGCAACTATAACCAGCATGTAAAACAGGTAGGCATAAATAGTCATCCAAAATGGAGGTTTAACGATGATCTGAAGTGCCGTACCGGTCTCGTTCCAGATACCGTCATTATTGCATGCTTTTACCCTGAAGGTGTACACTCCTGGATCGATGTTGGTATAGTTTGCTACGCCTGCTATACCGGCATACTTCCACGAACGGTCAAACCCTTCAAGTATATAAGCATACTTGTTCTGCTGGGGGAGCGTGTAGTTAAGTGCTACAAAGCTAATGGCAAAATCCTGCTTATACTTAATGGTTACCTGGCGCATTTTACCAATGTTTACAGGTTCGGGATTACCATGTGCCGGTGCCAGGCGCTTGCTATCCACATCCAGCGCGGTGAGGATAACGGGCGGCGGGTTCGTGTTCAGTTTTACATCTACCGGCTGGAAATAGTTAAAACCATCAACACCACCAAAGTAAATAGTGCCGTTAGAATTTATAATTCCGGCCCCGTTGAGGAAAACGTTATTTTGAAGGCCGTTGTATCGAGAGTATACCGAGAGTTTTTGACTCAGGGGATCTATACGGCAGATGCCGCGATTGGTGCTAAACCAAATCTGACCGGCTTTGTCTTGCAGGAGTTTACAAATGACGCCATTGGGCAACTGACCATTGTTTTTAAAGGCCGAAAACTTTTTGAGTTTGCCGTTGTAAAAGAATATACCATCGCCGCTGGTACCTATCCACATATTTCCATTAGCGTCTTTTAACAGCGAAATGATATTAGTAATAGGAAAACCCGTATTGGCTGGGTTGAAAACTTTGAAGCTACCAGTTCCCTGGTGGTAAACTGCAATACCTGTTCCGTAGGAGCCAATCCAAATATTTCCGTCGGCATCTTCTTCAATGGCCCTGATAAAACCGTTCAGGGGCACCTCGTTGTCACTCCCCGGAATATACCCGGGAAGAAATTTACGAAAAGCATCGATTTTCGGATCGAATACATTGACACCGAAGCCATTGGTACCTATCCATATTTTGCCGCCCCTGTCTTCTTTTAAACAGAAAATGTTATTCTGGCTGATGTTATTTTTCCCGTTTCCGCTGGTATACTGTACATAATTGTTGTTGGTGGTGTTAAGCCTGAACAGGCCATGCCCGAAAGTTCCTATCCATAGTTGCTGCTTACTGTCCATTTGCATGGAAAGAATGGGAAGCCCTGCCGAATTGATCTTTTCGCGGGGGCGGATGTCTACGTGTTCAAAAAGACTTGTTCTTTCGTTAAAAATATTCAGTCCTCCGCCGTCTGTAGCCACATACATTTCATGATCGCTTTTTTGCGCAAAAGAGGATACCAACGGTGAATTTAATCCGTGAGGATCCAATTCAGAAGATTGAATATAGTTGAACAGGGTAAGGTTTTTATCATACTTGTTTAAGCCCCCCATATACGTACCTACCCAGTAAATACCCTTAGGATCAATATAAATACTGCGGATTGACTTACTATTTAAACTATAGGGGTTTCTGCGGTCATGTTTGTACGTAACGGAACGGCCGGTATTAACGTCCATCACATCAAGCCCGCCTTCCGTTCCAATCCAGATATGATCTTTATCATCGGCAGCTATGCTATACACGATATCGCCGCTTAGCGAATGCCCATGCTGATCATTATACTTATAATTTGTAAAGTGCGTTTCATCATCCATCAAGCGGCTAAGCCCGTTTGCAGTACCAACCCAGATGTGCCGGGCCTTATCCTGTGCGATAGTGGTAACCCCGTCTGAAGCCAGGCTTCTTCCATCGCCATTATTGTGCCGCAAGTGGATAAAACTGTTATGAGGGGTATCGAACATATAGAGCCCCGCCATGGTGCCCACCCACATGCGCTGCTTGTCATCTTTAAAAACACATAAAATCGCGCCGACAGGTATTTCGCCCTTATGGCCACTTCCCACTCGCACATGGCTGATGGTTTTGTTTACCGGATCAACCACATCCAGGCCATTCACCGTTCCTGTCCAAAGTTTGCCTTTTTCGTCAGCACAAATGGAGCTAACAACCTCCTGGCTGAGTCGCTGTCCTTTTATTGCAGAAGTGAATTTTTTAAACACATCATTAGGCCTGTCGTAATAATAAAGCCCCGCACCTATGGTTCCAACCCACATTGTACCAGCCTTATCTTTATAGATGCAGCTGATCTCCCTGGAACCCAGCAGCGAGCGCTCGTTGCGCCCAAGGCTATAAACGGTAAAGTGCTTGCCGTCGTACTTGTTCATACCCTCGGGCGTGCCCAGCCACATAATGCCGTCATCGTCTTGTACAATAACGTTAACAATGTTACCCACAAGGCCATCTTTAGTAGTGAGCGCAGTAAACTTCAGATCGGGCGTCTGCGTGTAGCCGATGAAACACCAGAGTACCAAAATCAGCATAGCTATAATCGATACCGCCATGCGGTTAAAAATTACAGATATTATTTTTTGCATAACAATAGATAGTATACTATGCTTCATAGTCAGGTTTTAGATGTGTTAACAATGCAGATTTACACTGCATTGAAAAAATACAGCTCGGACATAGGTTTAAATTGGCTTGCGATGATAATGCCGATGAGTTACACCGCTTAATCAAAGCTAAGCATAATCCTTTATAAAGAGGCCAACATTTGTGCAGAGTAATAACACTCAGGTTCAGGCAACCCTTCTGTTTACGCAAAAAAGGGATAGTCAAACCATACCACCTGCAGGGTATTTAACCCCATAAAAAATTGATTATCAAATTTTTAAATATATTAAAATACTTAGATTTTAAAACATCAAATAAATATTAAAAAAAACGAATATTTACAGCAAAGTTAGACGGCAGCAGGCTCTGTTAAGCTATAAAATTCACCCCCACCTTGTATGGCAAAACGTTTACGGCTACTGATAAAAAGAAAAAACCGGCTGAAATCATCAGCCGGTTTTATTAACCCTTAAAGTGGTAATAATTAATTAGCCTGCTTAGTACTTGCAGGTAAAGCGCTACTGCTTTGAGGTAAGAGTACTAACCTGATATAGTTTTTACCACTTAAATACTTCTGCGCAATCAGCTTCAAACTTGCCGGATCGATGCTTTGAATATTTGCCGAATAATTATCTAACTGGTTGAGTGGCTCGCCGTCTTGTAACTGGTTGTTTAAATATGCCATCCACCAGTTGTTGGTTTTTAAATTTGTCTCGCGGGTGCGCGCGTCTTCGGCTTTATATTTATCAATATTAACCTGAGCCGGGCCATCCGTTTTCAATTTGTTAACCTCATCAAGAGCAGAGGCTACCAACTTATCTACATTTTGCGGGGCGCAGCCAAAAGCAATGCCAAAGTTATACCTGGCATTGGGCAATTTAGCGGTGCTGGCAAAAGCACTTGGGGTGTATACCCCGCTTTCATCTTCGCGCAAGCGCTCCAATAAACGTATTTCAAGCGTTTCTTTAAGCGCGTCCAACTGCTTTCTTTCTTTAGGAGTATAAGTAAAATCGCCGGTAAACAAAAGCTGTACCGTAGCCTTGGGCTCGGTGCCTTTATATATATTTTTTTCGATATGGCCAGTAGGCGGACGGATACCGAGATCTTTAGCATGCTCGTTAATATGTGTTGCAGGTAACAATGCAATATATTTCTCTAAAAGCGGCTTAATGGTTTCTACATCAAAGCTACCCACAAAGGTAAAGGTCATTCCGGAGGCATCTGCAAAACGCTCTTTGTAAATGCGGTAAGCCTTATCCAGGTCTATCTGCTCCAATTTAGCCACTGTAGGCCCGGTACGGCGTACATTATAGTTGCCTAAAATAGCGCTTACCGAATCTTTAAACACGTTAGATGGATCGTTACCACGATTTGCTAAGGCAGCTTTAGAGCGTTGGATAATGCTTTTAAACTGACTTTCATCCTTACGGGGCTCTGTTAAAAACGCATAAGCTAATTGCAGGCAGGTTTCCAGATCTTTATTTGTGCTGCGCGCGCTGATGCCCTGGCTACGCTCGCCGATATAAGGCTGAACGCCTATTTGCTTGCCAGATAAATATTTGCTCAACTCGGTAGTATTGTAGTTACCAGCACCAAACGATGGGATGATACCCGCGTTTGCGGCGCTTTGAAAATCGGCATCCGAATACAATGAGGTTCCACCGGCAGCAAACGAGCTGAACATAATTTCATCGTTTTTAAAATCGGTAGGCTTCAATACAACCTTAACACCGTTGCTCAGCGTAAGCGTTGTAATATTAAGGTGGTCATCTTTTACCTGTTTGATAACCTTGCCGGCAGACGGAGCCTTCGCTAATAAAGCCTGGTTGTTTACCTCATCTTTATAAGGAGCCAAATCTTCGGCCTCAACCGTTTTAAGCCATCCTAATATTGCAGCTTCATCAGGCAAAGTAGCTTTGTCTTTTTCGGGAGCCATGATCAGGATATCGCGGTTATCGGCGCGGATGTATGTTTGCATCACTTTAGCTATATCAGCCAAGCTGATTTTCGGAAGCGCATCTTTTACAATTTGGTACTCCACATCAATACCCGGCGCGGCTTCACCCTTTAAAAAGTAAGCCAGGTATTCTTTAACATAACTTTCAGATCCGGTTTTACTTTTTTCTTTTAAGGCCGATTCCATCTGGCTCTGGTAGTTCTGTTTAGCCCGGTCAAGCTCAGTGGCGGTAAATCCAAACCGCTTTGCCCTTTCAATTTCGCGCCATACATTTTTAAGGCCTCTTTCTAAAGTATTTGGTTTAACAGCTACACTGGCCGAAAAATCGTCAAGGCCGCCCATAAAGCCATCTACCGCCGCACCACCTTGTAAAAAAGGAGGATCTGCTTGCCGTGCCAGTTCGCTAAAACGCTCGGCCAGCATTTGGTTAAACAACTCGTTGGTGATAGCTGTACGATAATCGGCGGCGGTTGTAATGGTACTGGCTTTGTGTTTAATAATGATCTGTGCTACCGTTGATGTCATTTCCGGGTCGGTAACGGCCTGGAATTGGTTAAGCCCGGTTAATGGTATAGTATATTTGGTGCGTACTTTTTCTGCCTTGGGGTTACTGAGGTCGCTAAACTTACTTTTGATGGTTTGCTCCATCTGGTTTACATCAATATCTCCAACTACGATTAAAGCCTGCAGATCCGGGCGGTACCAATCCTGGTAAAAAGACTTTATTGTTTCGGGCTTAAAGCTTTTCAATATCTCTTCGGTGCCGATAGGGATACGGACAGCGTAACGCGATTGGTTTAACAGCGCGGGCCAGTACTGGCGGCGCATCCGTTCCTGTGCTCCTTTGCCCAAACGCTTCTCCTCCAATATCACCCCACGCTCTTTGTCAATCTCAGCGGGTTCAAGCGTAGCTTCATGGGCCCAGTCGCGCATAATCTGGATGCCGTTTTGTAATACTTCCGGCTTATCGGTAGGCAAAGGCAGTTGGTAAACGGTTTCATCGAAGCTGGTATAGGCATTAATATCCGCTCCAAAACGTACACCCGCTTTTTGCAGGTAATCAACCAACTCGTTCTTAGGAAAATGTGTGGTACCATTAAAGCTCATGTGCTCCATAAAGTGAGCCAGGCCCTGCTGATCATCCGTTTCCAGTATCGACCCTATTTTATTGGCCAAATAAAATACAACCCTGTTTTTGGGCTCTTCGTTATGGCGAATGTAATACGTAAAACCGTTGGGTAATTTACCCGTGCGTACAGCCGGATCAAGCACCAGCGGCTTATCCTGAGCAAGGACAGCCCCCGCAAGTGTAACAAAGCCGGCTAAAGCCAGGCATAGATTTTTAATTTGCATTGATTTATTCTGTTTTAATACGAAAACCGGTTAAGTTAATCGTTATATTATGGGATAAATTTCCAGATATATTACCATAAATTAAGATGATAGCGCCGATATCCGTAAATTTTATGGTTAATTGACCATATAGTTGTTTTTTATCCGGCAATTAGAGTAATTAAAGCCAACGATTAGCTCATTTTCCATCTGCAAAGCCAAGCCATCTCGCTAATTGGGAGTCCCAAAATACATTAATTAATATTCGAGGTGCAACTCAATTTCTCCACGGATACCCTTTATCACCAAAACAAGGCCATCTAATTGTTGTTTTAAATATGCCGTAAAGTAAAAAAATCTTACTGCAACTTAAAGTGAATCGTCCGCAAGCCACATGGCAACGGTAAAATGTTTGTTCATGTTAAATTGCTTTCTTAAAAGTAAAATAATATTTTAGCGACTATATTACTGCCTTAGATGCTTGCCGAACAATTAAAACACGACACCCTGGAAAGCCACCAGGCATTAGAAAAAATCTTGATTACAAAAATCCGGGCCATCCGGTCAACCAACGACTACATTAATTTATTACAACTTTTTTACACTTACTTCGGTGGGCTTGAAAAACAAATGTCGACGATGTTAGTTTCTGATATTCTGCCTGATTATCACGATCGCCGCAAAGCAGCGTCGTTGGCAGAAGATATCACTGCATTGGGTGCTACCCCTGCTGAACTGGCCGCTACAGGCAGCTTACCTGTTCTTGGTTCGGTACCAGCAGCGTTGGGCGCCCTGTATGTAATTGAGGGCTCAACATTAGGCGGGCAGGTGATCAGCAGGATGATTGCGGGGCAGTTAACCTTGCCTGAACAACTGGGGCTTAGTTTTTTTACCGGCTATGGTGCAGAAACGCAACCCATGTGGCAAAAGTTTAAAAATAGCATCAACGGTTTGGCATTAACACCCGAAGAAGCTTTGGCGATGATTGATGCTGCCCGCGAAACGTTTGTAAAATTTAAAAAGTGGATGGATAGCCATGGCTAAAAATAATTACGATTCGGATTTTTGTGGAAGCCTTCCGCTTAACCACATCAATGTGATCCAGCCTTACGGCTATTTACTGGTATTGGAAAAAAACAGCCTGAATATCATCCAGGCCAGCGAGAACATCGCCGATTTAACCGGCGAGCCCGTTCAATCGCTTATAGGCAAATCCGTTGCGGCTTTAAGCAGCGATTCCGACAGCAGCAAGCTTAACGCCCTGGCAATCAAGGCGAGGTTACCGCTAACGCTTACCCTGGCCGGAAAAACAATGCACGCCCTGGCGCATTTAAAAGATACCTACCTTTTGCTGGAACTTGAATTGATGGATGCTGCCGCAGAGCGCACATTTACCACAGTATTTGAAGAGGTTAAACATGCCATAACAGCTATTGAACAAACCAGCACTGTGGACGAACTGAGCCGTACCGCAATCCTGGAACTGCGACGCTTTACCGGTTTTGACGGAATTATGATGTATCGTTTTGATAAAGAATGGAACGGTACCGTAATTGCCCAGGAAAAAAATGAAGGTTTGGACGATTATATGGGCCATACTTTCCCGGCATCTGATGTGCCGCGGCAGGCTCGCGAACTTTACCTTAAAAATCCGTACCGCCTTATACCCGACCGTAACTACAACCCGATCAGGTTATATCCGGTAATCAACCCTGGCAGCCATACCTTTACCGACCTGTCCGACTGTAATTTGCGGGGCGTTGCGGCTGTACACCTGGAGTATTTAAAAAACATGAATGTACAGGCGTCCATGTCTATCCGGGTTATCCATGGCGGGCAGCTCTGGGGCCTTATCGCATGCCATCATATTACACCCCTTCATTTAAATTTCGAGGTATGTTCCATTTGCGAACTGCTATCATCTGTAATTTCAAACAAAGTCTCCGCCATTTTACAACAGGAAATTTTTGAACGCGAAACTGAACTGCAAAAACAACAAACTGCTTTGGTGGCACAGGTTTACGCGGAAGAAGATTTACTTAACGGCATGTTAAATGAGCAAGCAGTTAACCTCACCAGCCTCTTCCAAGCTGCCGGTGCTGTGGCCGTATTATCTGGCCGTTTTACGGCCATCGGACAGGTTCCGCCGGTAGATTTTATAGAGAATATGATTCTTTGGCTGCAAAATAAATCTGCCGGGCAGGTTTTTCATACCGAACAACTGCCAGAAATTTTTGACGAAGCCATACCGTATGCCGATGTGGCCAGTGGTGCCTTAGCCATAACAATTGATAAAGAAAAAGGAGATTTCATTATTTGTTTCAGACCCGAAGTTGTTCGTACCATTAACTGGGGCGGTAACCCCAACCAGGCCATTAACTTTGAGCCCGGCAGCAAAAACTATCATCCCCGTAATTCGTTTAAAATATGGCAGGAAACGGTACGCCATACTGCGCTCCCCTGGAGTGGCATAGAACTGGACACTGCCGAAACGTTACGCAGTTTTATTTATGAATTCAGGACCAGATCCAATGGCTAAAGTTAAACCGTTGCAGTTCCCGGAGTCAAAATTGGCAGACCGCTATATCATCGCCATCGGCGCATCCGCCGGAGGCCTGGAAGCGATACATGATTTTTTTGACCACATGCCCGGCAACTCCGGTTTTACCTTTGTGGTGATCCAGCACCTTTCGCCCGATTATAAGAGCCTGTTGGTTGACCTGGTTTCAAAGCATACTCACATGAAAGTGTTTGAGGCCACCAACGATGTGATTTTGCAGCGTGATTGCGTTTATATTATCCCCAACAAAAAAATCATGACCATCCGCGGCAACAAACTGCGGTTGGTTGATAAAATCAAAGATAAATCGCCTAATACGGCAATAGATACCTTTTTATTTACACTTGCTAAGGATAAAAAGGATAAGGCTATAGCCATTATTTTATCAGGCACAGGGACAGACGGCACCAAGGGCGTAGAAGCAATAAAGGAATGCGGCGGCATGGTGATTGTACAAGACCCCGCCACGGCCAAATTTGACGGTATGCCCAACAGCGCCATCACATCGGGCAATGCCGATTTTATATTGCCACCCGCCAAAATGCATGTGGAGGTTTACAATTACGTTAACCAACGCCACCTGCCCTTGTTGGAGCAGGATCAATTGGATGACAACCTGCTGAACGAAATTTTCAGGTTGGTACACATCAGCAGCGGCCAGGATTTTAATCTGTATAAAACGCCCACTATTTTGCGCCGAATTGCCCGCCGGATGGCAGCCGTTGAGATAGACCGGCTGGAAAATTACATCGGCCTTTTACATCAGGATCCGCAAGAAGTAAAAGTTCTGGCTAAAGATTTTTTGATAGGTGTAACCAAATTCTTTCGTGATAAACCCGCGTTTGATATCCTGGCCCAACAAATTATTCCGGCCATCGTTAAGTCCAAGCAAGAGGGCGAAATTATCAAGATATGGGTTTGCGCCTGTAGCACCGGCGAAGAGGCTTATTCAATCGCTATCTTATTTAACGACTATCTTGACCGTACCGGGGAGAGCCGTGAGTTAAAAATATTTGCCACCGATGTGGACGAATCCAGCATCGAAATAGCGGCCAGAAACTGCTATCCTTTATCTATCGGGAACGAAGTGCCGGCGGCTCTTCTTTCCAAATACTTTGTTAAAGACGACAAAAATTACAGTGTGCTACCCGGTATACGTAAACAAATTGTTTTTGCGCGTCACAACGTCATCAAATCGCCGCCTTTTATTAAAAACGACCTGGTTACCTGCCGCAACATGCTCATTTACATGAACAATCTGTTGCAGCAAAAAATCATGTCGACATTTCATTACGCACTGAATAAAGAGGGCTACCTGTTCCTGGGCTCGAGCGAAAATGCCGCCAGCATTAAAGAGGGCGTTAACGAAATTAGCGGAAAATGGAAAATTTACCAAAAAACCGGAACCATTAACTATGGCTTACACCATACCTATACAACAGCAACCCCCAATTTAAAATATACCGAAAAGCGCCCCCTGGCCAAACCCGGCGAATATCAAAAACACATGGAAGAGGAATTTAGGGAACTGATGATCTCTGAATTTAGCGCAGTAGGTATTTTTATTGATAAGAGTTATATCATCAAAGAAACTATCGGAAATTATAGCCGGTACCTTAACCTTCCTGAAAAAAAACTCGACCTCAATATTTTAAACATGGTGAACCGGGAGGTGTCTGTTATGCTGAACACCGCCATTAGAAAAGCCTGGAAAGAGCGCCAAAAAACACACCTTAACAGGGTTAAGTTAAAGCACGACGACCGGGAACAGTTGTTACAGATCACCGTTAAACCACCCGACGAAAGTTCAACAAATGATTATACTTTGCTGCTGTTTTCGGAAATTAAAACCGACCCGGTAAGCAAAGAGGGTATTGTTTTGCCCCCCGTTAACGCCGGTAGCGACCAGGAGTACCTGATGGAGATGGAAGCCGAGTTAAGCGAAACGAGGATAAATTTGCAAATGGCGGTTGAAGAAATGGAAACCACCAACGAGGAACTCCAGTCGAGCAACGAAGAGCTGCTATCTGCCAACGAAGAACTCCAGTCGGGCAACGAAGAGTTGCAATCACTCAACGAGGAACTGCATACGCTGAATACGGAGCACCAGCTAAAAATACGCGAACTGGTAGAATTAAACGACGACCTGGATAATTACTTCCGCAGTACGGATATAGGGCAAATATTTGTTGATGCCAACCTGCGCATCCGTAAATTTAACCCGGCAGCTATTAACATGATCAACCTGATTGATGCTGATGTTGGCCGCCCCATCAACCACCTGTCCAACAATATTTTATATGATAACCTGATTGCCGATATCCATAGTGTGCTGGCAACCGGCCAGGTGATTGAGAAAGAGGTATTGCTAAAAAGCGGAACCAACAACCTGATGAGGATTATGCCTTATGTAAAAAAGGATGGCCAGCATGACGGTGTGGTGATTTCGTTCATCGATATTTCGGTAATAGTAGAATTAAACCAGATCATCTCCGGGGTGTTTAACGCCAGTACGGCAGCTATACTGGCTTTCCGGGATAACCGGACCGAAGGCAGTAAAAATCCCGATTTCCGATGCATAGCTTATAACGATGCCGCTTTAACGCTTTTTGGCAAACCAGCGGTTGAGATGGATGCCCAGCCCCGGCTTCAAAGTTTCCCGGAGCTTATAGGGATAGCAAGTGCCGAACAATATGCCAAAGCGGCCCGCCAAAGCAAAGCCTGGGAAACCGAGCTGCATACCGGGCAAGATAATTGGTACCAGGTTACCATTGGCCCCATGCGCGAGGGTTTTGTAGTGAGCCTCACCAATATCACCGCGCGCAAAAACGCCGAACAAAAATTAAAGAAGAATTATCACGAACTTATTAACGCCCGCGAGGGATTAAAAAACCTGAACAGCCAGCTGGAAAATAAGGTTTATGAACGCACCCAGAAATTAACCGAAAGCGAGGAGCGCTTTAAACTGGTATCAACGGCTACCAACGATACCATCTGGGATTGGAACCTGGTGAGCAACACCATGTGGCGAAGCGACAACTTCACCTCGATGTTTGGTTACCAACGGGATGACGAAACTAACCAGATCAGTTTTTGGTTCGGCAAAATTCATCCTGATGATCGTCTGCGGGTTGAGCAGAGCGTTTTTAATGCCATTAATCATCATGAAAAGCAGTGGTCGGCTGAGTATCGTTTCCAGAAGGCCGATGGCACGTACGCCATTATACTTGACCGCGGCCGGATATTGGAAGACGAGTTTCATACTCCCTACCGCCTTGTTGGCTCCATTATTGATATTACCCGCCTTATTGAAACAGAAAAACGCCTGAGCCAGAGCGAAAATAAATTCCGTAAGGTATTCGATTCAAACCTGATCGGGATGTGCTTTGCAGATCCTGACGGCCGCTTGCTTGAAACCAACGATGCCTTTTTAAATATGTTGGGGTACAGCCGCGCAGATATGGAAACAGGGCAGCTTAACCTGCAAAACCTTACCCCGCCCACCTCGCGCCAGGCCAGTAGCCGCGCACAAAAGGAACTGGACGAAAATGGTTTTTGCCAGCCATATGAAAAGCAATACATCCGCAAAGATGGTAGCCTGGTGTCGGTTTTAAAGGGTTCGGCTATGTTGAGCGAGGACGAAAAACAAATATCGGTTAGCTATATACTGGATATCACCCGTCAAAAAGAGCTACAGCACATGATCAGCAAACAACAGGAAGAGTTTTACAGCATCTTTACTAACGCACCCGCACTGATCACCATACGCCGGGGGCCTAACCTGGTATATGAATTTGTAAACAATGCCTTTATCCGGCTTGACGGGCAACAAAACTATATTGGCCGCAGCACGGCAGAAATAAATCAATGGTGGCCAGGCACAGAACTCGGTAGGGCAGATGCAGAAGTGATGCGTTCGGGGCAACCCTTCACCGGGCGCTCTGTCCGGATACAATGGCCTAATGCACAAACAGGTAAACAAGCCGATCATTGGTTCGACTTTATTTTTACACCTGTGTTTAACGACGATGATAAGTTAGATGGTATAGCTTTTTTTGGTTTTGATGTTACCGAACTGGTGAAGGCGCGCGAAACTACAGAAGAGTTAATGCATAAAAAAGATGAGTTTTTGAGTATAGCCAGCCACGAGCTTAAAACGCCCATTACCAGCCTCAAGGGTTCGTTACAAATACTCCAACGGATTATGGCCAGGGAAGGCGGCAAAAATACGGTAATGGATTTTGTTGGGAAAGCCAACAACCAGACCAATAAACTAACCACCCTGGTAGACGATTTGCTGGATGTTACCAAGATACAGGCCGGTAAATTGTTACTGAATTACGAAACATTTGATGCCGTACAACTGGTAAAAGAAGTACTGGAGGAGGTGCGTGCACAGGAGGGTACACATGAATTCATCCTGCAGGGTGAAGGGCTAATCACCATTACCGCTGATAGGACCAGGCTGGAGCAGGTGATCACTAATTTTTTAACTAATGCCATCAAATATTCGCCTAAAGGTGACAAGGTAATCCTCAATTGCTCTTTATTTGAAAATGAGTTTAAGCTAACCGTTCAGGATTTCGGAATCGGCATTCCCGAAGCCAAAAAGGATTATTTGTTTGATCGCTTTTACCGTGTTCAGGAATCATCTACCCATTTTTCGGGCCTGGGCCTGGGCCTTTACATTTCGGCCGAGATTATTAAGCGCCATCGCGGCCAAATCGGTGTGGAAAGCGCCATCGGTGAAGGCGCTACCTTCTGGTTTACGGTGCCTCTACAGCCTTAGCAAATGGCATAAATAAGATCAATATGCAGTAATCCGTTGCACCAATTCACAAAGAAAGGGCTTGTACATAACTTCTGTACTCACCCTCTTTTCGTGCTATGGTAATTGATGATTAACCATCAGGCACTTCGATTACAAAATGCGCTGCAATGCGTTCATCAATTCGACCCCGTGAAGGTTACGGCCGATTATTTTTCCGGATGGATCAATCAGGAAATTCTGAGGGATGGATTTGATCTTTAAAAGTTGGGCGGCAGTGTTTTGATGATATTTCATATCGCACAACTGAATAAAATTTTGAGTACCATCCTGCTTAATGGCGGCAAGCCAATTGGGTTTACTTACATCTAACGATATCATCATCACCATGAAGCCTTTATCATTATATTTATCAAAAGCCCGCTTAACATTAGGGCTTTCGTTACGGCAAGGCCCGCACCATGATGCCCAAAAATCAATCAGGACGTATTTCCCCTTAAATTCAGATAGCTGAACAATGTTACCCAGGGTATCAGGCTGGCTAAAGTTGGGCATGCTGTCGCCAACCTTAAAGGCGTTCTCGTCGGCCATACGTAGTTCAAGGAGTTTACCGGCCGCTGTTTGTTTCAGGGAGTTATCTAAAAGAGCAAAAGCTGCCGGAAAATCGGGCGGGTTAGCAATAGGCTTGGCAAATTGCTGCACCGCCAACAACGCTACCGGAGATTTGGGGTTGGCCCGCACATAGTTAGTTACATAACTAAACTCAATAGCCCCCAGCGAATCTAAACGCGGCCTTATCTTTTGCATCATGGGTACATTGTTTTCCCTTTCATATGCATAGTAACTCATATTCAGGGGCCGCATCTGATCGTAAATTGTAGAAAGGCCGGCCTGATACGACAAATACTCGTTGTGCAGCTTATTGCCTTTTACAACCCCGCCATTTAAAGAGTCGGCTGCTAAAAAAACCATTTTTGTATTCGTCAAAAATAAACGGTAAGTGTTTCTTTTTATGGCATAATAGGTATCGGGAGCAGGTATTGTATGTTTTAATTTTAAAGTGCTTAACACCGGCTCGGCAACTGTACCTGTAAAGGTAAACTTTCCGTTGACCACAACGGCGCTATCAACAGACGATCCGGCGGTGAGATATACAACGGCGGCATCCGGTATTGAAACCAGTTGCCCCTTTATTTCGTATCCAACGTGTTTATTTTGAGCTTTTAATGTTTGCATCATCAGCATCACCGTTAAACTATAGATTAAGGTTCTGATCATTTTCATAGAGAGAGGTTTATTTGATATAGGCTATTAAGTAAGGCTGATATAGCACTACTGATAAAATTACGCGGGGCAGGCCTGCCCCGCGTAATCAAATTACTGCATTTCAGTTTTTATTGCTCAATAACCCGTATTCTGGGTAAGATTACTATTGTTTTGTATTTCTGTTTTTGGAATAGGATATAAAGCAGCATTAGCTGTCCAGGTGGTTTTTAATGTCCCTAAAACAGCATTAGCGCGCGCTGTTCTCCGCAGGTCATTCCAGCGGTGCCCGTATTCGCCAAATAACTCTATCCTTCGCTCCTGTTCAATAGCCAACAAAATATCAGCTTGAAGCGTGGCCGTGGTATTAAGCAGGCCTGCCCGGTTTCTGATCACGTTGATGTCGGCGATAGCGCCGGTCAGATTAACCTGCTTTGCCCTGGCTTCGGCACGTATCAGGTATTGTTCTGCCAAACGCAGGCAGGTAACATACTCGCCTGTTGCGGTTGTATTGGCAACCTTTTGCTTGTATTTAGAAAAATAGTAATAGGGAATTCCCTGATAGGTAGATATGCCAACCCAGTTGGTGTATCTGCGGTCGCCCGACTCAAATGCTTTAAGCAGGCTGCTGCTTAATTGAAAATCCGGAATGGTTGTAATATCCAGGGTGAAATACTGCCCCTCAGTGGTATATCCTTGGCCCGCGGTTCCTGACGGCGAAGCGTCAAATTGCAATATGGCCTCAGTATTATTTTTTACAAAGATGCCACCAAGGTTAGCGGTAGAAAGCAAACTAAAAGGCGAGGCACTAATTACAAAAGTGGCGTTTGCTTCGGCATTTGCCCAGTCGCTGGTGTAAAGGTAAACCCTTGCCAGCAGGGCAGCCGCAGCATATTTATTAGGCTTGGTACGCTGACTCGACGAGTAAGAGTAGTCTGCCAGTAATGAGGCTTTGGCATCGGTTAAATCACTAATAATTTGTTGGTATACCACGGCTTTTGCACTACGCGACAGCGAATTGTTAACCGCACGGTCGGGAGTTAGCGGCATGGGCACATCTCCCCATAAATTCACCAGGTAAAAATAACAAAGCGCCCTCATAAATTTCGCTTCACCCAGGGCTTCGGTTTTCATAGCATCGCTAATGCCACCTGTACTGTTATTGATACCGGCAATAATGGCATTGGCCTGGTAAACCGATGAATAGCAACTGGTCCACATAGAGGATACGGAGCTATTATCTGCCTGAACTGTATTCTGGATAAAGGCATCAAAACTGGAGCCCGAAGTAGCATATTGGGCTTCATCAGCAGAACAACCTGTTACAAATGACATGGAGAATTGCAAATCGTAAGAATTACCGATAGCAAAGGAATAGTACATACCTGCCAAAGCAGACTTTACCGTATTGTCGCTGGTGAAAACGGTAGCCGTAACTAATTGATTGCTGGGTGCATCAACATCTACGAATTTTTTGCATCCGCTGATTAACACGCACACTAACAAAACCAGTTGGCAAATGATTAGTTTATAGGTGATCTTTATAGTTTTCATATCGGATATTTTAGAATGAGAAGTTAACACCTGCAATAATTGTACGTAGTGGCGGGATATTACTTGCCGGAGTCTCAGGGTCATAACCCTTAAATTTGGTAAAAGTGAGCAGGTTTTGACCTTGCAGGTAGAAGCGCGCCGAACTCATTTTTAAACTCTTAACCCAGCTATCTTTAAAGGTGTACGAAAACGCCACATTCTTTAATCTCAAATAAGCGCCATCGCTAAGCACGGCGTCAGACTGGATATATTTAGTATAGCTGTTATAGGCGGTGCCATCTGTATTGATCCCGAAAGTGCGTGTGGCTATTTTTCCATTCGTTTGCTTAAATAAATCGTACATATAGCTCGACATATTTACCGCGTTATATCCCGGAGGGGCAGTTCCGGCATAATAATCTATACCGTATTGTGTGCTGTGCCCGGTAAATTGCAGCATTACATCCAACTGGAAGTTTTTATACCTGAAAGTATTGTTCATTCCGCCGTAATAATCCGGGTCTGTTTTACCAACCGCTACCTTATCGCCCAGGCCGTAGGCGGCCAGGCCGGTTTCGGAGGTACTTGTAATATTGGTTGAGCCACTCTTGTTGGCATCCTCAATGGTTGGCAAATTAGTAACGGGTGAAAGGCCTGTGTAATGATAAGCATAGATGGTGCTAAGCGATGACCCCACCACCAACGAACTGGTATACTGCGTACTTTCTATACCAGGGAAGGATAACAACTTACTTTGTACAAAGGAGATATTGAAATTGGTGGTCCAGTTGAAATTTTTGTTTTTGAAATTCTGGGTGGTTAAAGTAAATTCAAAACCTTTTTTCTGAATGGTTGCTGGCAAATTGCCGTAATAGGAGTTAAAACCTGTAACCGTGCTTTGGGGGATGCTCACCAGGGAATTATTCACCCTGTTGCGGAACCAGGCACCTGTTAAAAGTATCCTGTCTTTTAAAAACCCGAGGTCGAGGGCAAATTCCAGTTTTTTATTAACCTCCCATTGTAGGTCGGGGTTGGCGAGTGAGGTTGGCGCCAGGCCAGTTGTACCATTATAACCATACGATGTGGTTTTATAAGAGTCTAAATAAAGGTAATTAGGAATCTGGTCGTTACCGGTAGATCCGTAACTTGCCCTGAGTTTTCCGTAGCTCAAGGCCGGAAGCGTATTCTTAAATAGGTTCTCTTCGGTAAATATCCAGGCGCCGCCAACCGAACCGAAGTTTCCAAAACGTTTATTAGCACCAAACTTAGAAGAGCCATCGCGCCTGTAATTTACATTCAGGATGTACTTGTTTAACCAGTTGTAATTAGCACGCCCAAAAAAAGATTGATATTTATATTCGGAATTAAAATTGTAAACATTGACGGAACCGGCACCCGAAATGGAACCTAACAGTGCATCGGAGCTGTAATTAGTGGCCACCACATAGAACGGCTGGTCGTATTTATTATCCTGGAAAGTTGCGCCCGAAAGTAAATTCAGATCTCCGCGGCTTATCTTCAGCGTATAATCTACCTGTGGTTCCACATTCCATGTTTCTACGTTATTTTGCTGGCGTTTGGCCGATGGAAGCGTACCCGATAAAGGATTGATGCTTTGTGAGTAAGCAAGGTCCTGCGCATCGGCAACCAATTTATTATAAGATGTATTCAATTTAATATTCAAGCCCTTAACCGGTGTGTACTTCAGCAGGATGCCGCCGATAAGGTTATTATTTTTAGCTGAATATTTTTGGTACATGTATTTCAGCGGGTTTTCATACTGTAGCGAAAAAGTATTCAGGTTAAACCAATATAAACCTGTGCCCGCTGCATTGTATAATGGAAAATTAGGTGCCTGGCTAAAAGCCACAGCGCCCAGGTCTGTCGTATTTCCCTGCCTGGCCACGTTATTATTTTGGTCGAGCGCTAAAGTAGTAGTGATATTTGCGGTAAACTTCCTGTCTAACGAGCTGTGTTCAACCGCTAAGTGTACACTCCCCCTGCTGTAAGTATAGTCGCCGGGTATTACCGTTGTTTCGTTATGGTAAGTACCGCTCAAAAGGAAATTGGTTTGGCTGTTACCTCCGGTAAACGTGGTGGAAGCATCTGTGGCATGGGCGGTTTTCCCCATTAATAATTTTTGAAAATCGGTAGATTTGGTGGTATCCCATACCATCAGATCGGGCGCGTTGGTAGCCGTGGGCGTAGCACCCGAATTGGCAAATGCTTTGCGCCTGACTTCCAGATATTGCGCAAGCGTCATATCTGATACCTTGTGCAGGTTGGCTACATCCGATATACCGTTACTGAAATTAACGCTCAGTTTCGTTTTACCAGATTTTCCTTTTTTGGTCGTAATTAAGATCACACCGTTACCGCCCCGGCTGCCGTAAATAGAGGTAGCATCGGCATCTTTCAATATTTCGATACTTTCAATATCAGCCGGATTAATAATATTTAAAGGGTTGTTGCCAAAAGACGGCCGCAGGTAACCTACACTATTGCCACCAGCGGTGTAAATAGGTTCTGAAATAAAAGGAACACCATCAACAATATATAAGGGAGCTGTGCCCGTAGCAGGTATGGTGTTGCCATTATTATCCGAAACAGATGGCAAAGATTTAGCAGCCCTGATCTGCACATTGATGCCCGCTCCCGGTGAACCGCTGTTCTGGCTGATGAGCAAGCCCGGCACCTGGCCCTCTAAAGACTGCAACACATTGGTTACCGGTTGTTTAGCTATATCTTCGGCAGTTACCTTGGCTATAGCGCCGGTACTGATACGCTGGCTGGTTTTTTGCCCGTAGGCCACTACCTGTACTTCGTCCAGTTTGGAGTTACTTGGCTTCATCACAACGTTTACAAAAGATGTTTTACTTTCTTTTACAACCAGTTCGTACTTTTCATAACCGATGTAGTTAAAAACCAGCACATCGTTTTCATTTATACCGTTTAAATTAAACTCACCGTTCAGGTTGGTAACGGTTCCTTTCCCGGTGCGCTTATTAATGATGGTTACACCTGGTAAAGGCGCGCCTTCCCCCATTACAACACCATTGAGATGAAGAGGGGGCGCCAATAATTTGGTTACCTTTTCTATCAGCGACAATTCTTTTTTTGAAACGATGACTGATTTATTTTCGATTTTAAACTCGAGCGGCTGGTCTTTAAATATTTGCTCTAAAACATCGTTCAGCTCCATACCAGTTACATTTACAGTAACCGGCGCTGAACCTTTGAGCGTTGATGCTGTGAAAAAAAAGTCGTACCCGGTTTGCGCCCTGATCTGGTCAAAAACCACAACCAAAGGCAAATTCTTGGCCTTGAGCGTAATCCGCTGCGCATAGGAGCTCGCGCTTGCCTGTACGATAGCTGTTATTAAAATCAAGGTAGCTAACTTCATGATCAACAGTAATTTATTTACACGGCCAGGGGGCTGTATAAAATTATCGGGGTAAATTTTGTACATTTGTTATAGCAGGATTAATGCGTTGAGCCTATTTCATTGTCGAGATGGTGCAGGCGCTTCACGGTAATTTAATGATGTTAATTGTTAAGCAATCCAGCCTTAGTCATTCCGGGGTCGGATCCGGGATGACTTTTATTTGGGATTACGGCTTGTGGGGTAAGTATAAATTTATCCGGTTACAGTAATCCTCCTTCCTTCTATTGTAAAGTGTACGCCTTTGGTTTGTTGTATCATTTCTAAAACTTCGCCGATATTTTTATAGCGCGAAATAGTTCCGTAGAACCCCTCGTCTGTAACATCGCCATCATACTGAACATCAATATCATACCAGCGCGAAAGCTGCCGCATGATATTCCTTATTTTTTCGTTATTAAACCTGAAATAGCCATTTTTCCAGGCTGTGGCTTCTTCAACATTAGCGCTTTCTACACTGAGTGCGCTTCCGGATAAAGCAGCTTGCTGTCCGGGTTTCAGCAGTTTGCTTGTACCGTTGTTATTTGGCGTTACTTTAACACTCCCCTCTAACAAGGTAGTTTTAACCGCCATTTCGTCACTATAGGCGTTAATATTAAAATGGGTGCCTAATACCTCAACCACCTGTGCGTTTGATTTCACCCTGAACGGCCGGGCGGGATTGTGGGCTACCTCAAAATAAGCCTCGCCGCTTATTTCAACCTCGCGGTAGGCACCGGTAAAAGCTACAGGGTATTTAATAGAAGATGCCGCGTTTAACCAAACGCCGGTACCATCGGCCAGCGTGAGGTGGTATTGGCCGCTGCGCGGAGTTGATAAGGTGTTATATTCAGCCCGGATATCATGATGCCCGGTTTTTATAGCCTTATAAAGCACACTGCCATCTGCCGTTTTGTTAATTTCAGTATTTGCCTCGGTAAGCAACCTGCCATTTTTGGCCTGGGTTAAAATAATTTGTTTTCCGTTAGCCAGGGTTAATATCGCTTTGCTGCCGCCTGGCAAAATGCTTTTCGGCTGCGCAAGATTAGCTTTTCGGCTGTCGTCATTTTTATGAAGCAGGAAATAAGTACCCAACGATAATACCACCAGAATTGAGGCTGCGGCTACTAAGCGCGGCCATAACGGCCTGATGCCAGCGGGTTTTACCGGGAGCCTACCTTTTAAATATTCAAAACTTTCATCGAGCTTTTCGGCACTGAGCTGATGGCTGCTGTTTGCAGCTTGTCGCAAATACCAGGTTTCAAGCAGCCCTTTTTCTTCGGGGGTAAGCGCTCCCCGCTCATATTTTTTTAATAGCGCTGTGGCTTTGTCTTCTTTCATAGTATCAAGGCATCTTAACCCCTACTACTACATGACAGCTAAACCATGCTATCGTCATATACGAAATCAAAAAAAAATTAAATTAATGTTAATATAGTGTGCTTTTTAAATTAAAAGCCACTAAAAAAGCAACACAACGCTGATGAGGGAACCTAATTTTAATCTTAAGTTTTTTAATGCAATATATACTTGTTGTTTTGCGGTTTGATCTGTGATATTCAACCTAAGCGCAATCTCCTTATAAGATAGCTCATCCTCCTTATTTAAAAGAAATATTTCCCGCGTCCGCGGAGGCAGGGCGCTGATCTCTTGCTCAATTAAAGCAGATAATTCCTTTACGCGTACCTGCTCGTCGGCCAAAGCATATCCCGCCTGCATAAAATCAATAATGGAACCGGCATATTTTGCCACTACTTTTTGGTGCGACATTTTGTTGAAAACGCGGTTCCGGGTGGCCGTATAGAGATATGATGAGAATGACGCGCTTAAAGTAAGTTTAGCCCTGTTTTGCCATAACGTAACAAATACATCCTGAACAACATCGTTAGCGGCATCCTGATCGCCTAATAAACGAAAGGCATGCGCTACAAGTAAGCGGGTATAGCGCTCAAAAATATTAGTATAGGCATCATGGTCGCCTTCTTTGATCAAAGACACTAATTCGTTATCCGTAAATTTGCCATAATCCTTCATTTATACACTTCGGGATTGCAATTTAATAAATTATCCAAATATTACGGCATGTAGTTGTACCACTGACGTGGCGATTAGCCATATTGGTTAATAAAACAGCAGCATCGGCACGCGAAAAACATCGTTTTTCGACCCTCAGTGCATAAAAACTTTTAAAATCGGCAATTTATTATCTCCGACTCCCCAATCAGGATATAAAATACTTATATAAAATAAAAAAAAGTAATCCAAGCCTCCATCTGCCCAACAAATCTGTTACCTCCTCCTGGTTTCCTTCTTCAACACATCCCAAAAGGCCACATCTTCCTTACCTAAAACCCAAACGGATATACCGCGCAGTTTGTAGTTCTCTAAAATATCGAGTTTCGGCTTTAACGATTGCGCGTCCTCAATATAAATATACTCGTATACGCCATCGTTATCCCAAACCGCGTAATTGCAGCCTGCCTTTTGGTTCCATACGGGTTTTGCATCGTACTTGCCAAGCAGGTACTGTACGGCAGTATAACCAATTTGCTGCCCGTTTGAAAAACCGCCTTTTTCTTCGGTATAGTCAGGAAACCAATGCACCGAATAATTGGGAATACCGAGTGATAGTTTTTGCGACGGTACGCCCTCTGCTAAAAGGTATTTAACGATGCGCTCCATCCAGTCTACGCCAGCCACAGGTCCTGGCGGCGTGCGCCGGGTATGTTGGTCATAGGTCATGATGGAAAGAAAATCGCCTGCTTCTGCCAGTTCCTTAAAATTATACCCGGCACGCCAGTTTTCAAACAGGAAGCTGTGATATGCCGTGGGGCCACCTACATTTTCAATGGTATGCACCAACGCTGCCGAGAGTTGTAATTTTTGCTGGTGAAGGGCTGTTGCCGTTTCTTTAAAAAATGAGGTAAAGCTATCCCGGTCGGTAATATTAAGTCCTTCCATATCAAACTGCCAGCCATCAAGCCCGTATTGTTTGGCGTATAAAAGCATCATGCCGATGGCGCGTTTACGCGCCTCGGGGTTAGTTACAATATTGTGCAGCAAAACGCTGTTAAACCCCGTATTTACAATAAGAGGCATCACCTTGATATGATTGGCCTTCGCCATTTCGAGCAATCGGTGGTCGACAGAGCCTGATAAAACGCCCTCCTTACTAATTAAGAATACCTGTGGACAAACAATGGAGATCTGACTTAAGTTTTCACGAAAACTCCCGAAAGAATCCGGACTGTCCGTCATATAAAACAGGTTTTCGGAAGATACCTGCGCCGAGGCTTTAAACACCAACAAGTAAACGAATAAGACAGTTAAAATTTGCTTTTTCATGATAGGTTAAATTAGTTTTTTTAATCTGGAGTTCTGAGTCTTTGGGTTCCCTTTCGTATTGTACCAACGGGCTGCGAGAAAGGATGTTTTCGCGGATGAGCCTGTGGTCTACTTATCGCACGAAAAAGGTCCCTCGTACCTTCTAATGACGTGCCGTTAAGTCATTGACTGTCAATACTAAATTTCTTTCCATCATGTCATCCCGACGCGAGGAGGGATCTTTTAAAAGCAGTTTTCTCCGATAATCAGTATTCTTAATTTACAACATCGGCGCGCTCAATCGCCGCGCGAAAGGCTTTGTTCTTTTTGTCTTGACACAAAAAGAACCAAAAAAGTCAAGACTGCCCGATCCTTCCGCCCACAGGCCAACTCCCGGCCCGGCGTGCAGTCTGGCCTGTGCGCACTTTTCTTTTTGCGCAAAACAGCTTACAGGGGTCGAATGTCATCCCCGTTTTTTTTTCGGCTGGCCGGATCGGATACTCGGGATGACAAAATGTAAAGACATTACTGCTAACCAACTCTGAACAGACTCAAGACTCCCGACTCAGATCTCCTGACTCCCGGCTCAAGACTCAGAACTCCAGACTAACGAACACCGCTCGCCTCGTCTATCGCTTCGCGTATGTTTCCGTATTTTTCCAGCAGTTTTTTGGCGGTTTCTTCGTCAACGCCGGTTTCCTTCATAATCATACTCACCCCCCGCTTATATAACTTGGAATTATTCAGCTGCATATCAATCATTTTATTGCCCCGCACTTTGCCAAGGCTAATCATAACCGAGGTGGTTAGCATATTGAGCACCAGTTTTTGGGCGGTACCGGCTTTCATCCTGGTTGATCCGGTTAAAAACTCGGGGCCAACAACAACCTCAACCGGGTAACGTGCTTCGCGCGATATGGGTGACCCGGCGTTACAAACAATGCAGCCGGTAACAATCCCGCGGGCGTTGGCTTGCTGCAATCCGCCTAAAACATAAGGCGTAGTGCCCGATGCCGCTATGCCTACCACCACATCCTGGTTATTGATGGCATAAGCCTCCATATCTTTCCAGGCTTGTTCCATGTTATCTTCGGCATTTTCTACCGCTTTTCTGATCGCGGTATCACCACCGGCAATCAGCCCGATAACCAGGTCGGCACTTACGCCAAAGGTTGGCGGGCATTCTGAAGCATCTAACACTCCGAGCCGGCCGCTGGTTCCGGCGCCTATATAAAACAGCCGCCCTCCTGCTTTCATTTGTTTGCTAATGGCGGCGGCAAGCGCCTCAATTTGCCCGATACTTTTTTTAACCGCCAAAGGCACGGTCTGATCTTCTTCATTAATACTCTGTAATATATCACCAAGCGACAATTCGTGAAGGTTATGGTAATTAGAATCTTTCTCTGTTGTTAGTTCCATCCTGTTATATTATTCCGACTTTACCAAAACTTATGGCGCCCCCGACTGCCATAAAACGGGCAAAACGCCTTATTTGATTGTCTGTTAAACTATTTCTATTTTTTTTCCACAACTGCCCTACCGTCAACAATTGCTTTGTAGTACATATCCAGTACTTTGGGCCTTAAATTAATTTTTGATACGCCAAATGTTTTACCATCATCGGGATAGGTTTTGTTGGACAGGAAGATGTATACCAAATTGTATTGAGGATCAACCCATACATAAGTACCGGTATAGCCGCTATGCCCAAATGCCTGCTCAGAGCAGTAGTCGCCGGGCTCCCTTTTATCCGCCCTGCGATCATAGCCATAACCGCGATGACTAACCTTTGACTGGCGGGAGGTAAACGTTTTTACCGTACCCGGATTAAAATATGTTTTGCCTCCGTATACGCCCTGGTTTAACAGCATCTGGTAAAAAATAGCCAGATCATTCGCGTTAGCAAATAAGCCAGCATGCCCCTCTACCCCACCCGCCATAGCCGATCCGGGATCGTTCACATAGCCCTGTACCAACATATTTCTGAACCAGTTATCGTTTTCGGTTGTGGGTACTATCCTGATTTTATCAAAACGGTTACGCGGTAAAAACCCGGTAGCCTGCAAGCCTAAGGGGCGATAAAACTCAGCGTTTACAAAATCATTCAGTTTGGTATGAGTCACTTCCTCTACAACCTCCTTCATCATATACATGCTGATGTCGCTGTATACAAATTTACCCCTGGTATGGCCTTCTGATTTTAGCGTAACGGGCCACATCACCTCATTAAAATAATTGGCGCGCAAATAATAGCCATCGGCCACCTTGGTTGGATAAGCAGCCGACGAATCGCGGCTCATATCGGTTGGCTTAAGCTGTTCGTAAAATTTGATGTAGGGTGTAAATCCGGCCTCGTGCAGCAGCGCTTCCTTAATCTTAACATCACGCTTATCGGGCGCATCCCTCACCAGGGCTATGTATTTGCTGATCGGACTATCAATATTGATGGCCTTTTGATCATACAAGCGCATAATGGCCGGGGTTGTAGCGGTAACTTTGGTTACCGATGCCATATCAAAAATATCATCGGGCTGAGTTACCTCCGTACCATCGTAGGTATGCTTGCCATAAGCCTTTTGAAATATCACCTGCCCATCCTTAGCCAGCAGCACCACTACCGATGGGGCCGCATGCGCGGCTATCCCAGCCTTAATTAACGAATCAATACCCGCTAACCTATCGCTGTTAACAGCCACCGCTTCGGGGACTGAATAACCGAGACGTATTTTTGTGGTGGTGTAGCCGGATCCCTGCTTAAAACCGGGACTATAACCGGCGGCAAGTTTGGCTGTAGCGCCTACACCGCCGAATATGACCTGTGCGGCTATCGAGGCCCCTTCGCTTGTATTATTGGGATAATAAATTGCCGGTGCCTGGATTTTGTCCAAGCGGGTTAAATTCTTCCCATCTCCGGCAAGCACAAACACCACCTGGTGAAGAGCTGCCACATCATTTACAAAGGCTAAAAAAGCAGGTGTAAAGCGGGTATGGCCAGAGATGGTAAACACAATAAGGTTGTATAGCTTGAGCTTATCGTGCAGGGCGTTAAAGGCTTCGGTACCGGTAATACCATCGGTATTAAAACTGGTAACGGTGCTGTATTTATTGGCAATACTATCAAACACCGGGGCAAAATCAAAACCTGCATGAACGTTTGCAACCTTTAGGCCTTCCATATTTTTTACAGGCAAATACCCGCCGCTGTTATTTAAAACAACCACGCTTTGCTCCGCTTGCCTGATATTGGCTAACTTTTGCTGATTAATGGCATGGTTTTGCGCAAAAGCGGTTGCAAAACTACATACCCATAATACGACTATTAACTTTTTCATCGGCCAGAAGATTTTCAATCCGGGGGAGCAATTTACACGCTCCCCGGGATGATGATAATTAAATTGCAGGATCAACCGGTGTATTGGGATTAACATTTCTTTCCTGAGTTGGATAAGGATAGAATATGCGGTTCCGTTCGGTATTATTTGCCGGTGGCGCCGGGCGATTAAACCTGCGGGTATCCTCCCACTTTAAACCGCTTAAATACAGCTCCTCGCAACGTTGCTTGTAAATTTCGACCAGCAGAGCATCAGTTGTAGTAGCACCCGAATAGGCAGATAAACCGGCGTTAACACCAAAAGGATCGCCGGTGGTTTGTGTTCTAACGGCATTTATTAAATCAACTGCGGGGTTGGTGTCGCCACCTAAACGTACAATGGCTTCAGCCTTAATCAACTTGATCTCGTCTGTTAAATAAACCGGAATATATGCGGTTGGGGAAGTTGTAAAACCAGCCATGGAAACCACCGGATCGCCATTAATAACAGTTTTGGGTGTGGTGAAATAAAAATTATACCTTAAATCGCCAACATCATATAAACCTGCCGGAAGGCCGAAGTTATCACGAGCGCGATAGGAGATGGTTACGTTATAAAGGGTATACAAAGGATTAGGGCTAGCTGTGGTATAAGTAAACTTGGATGTTTTAGCCAGGTCGACCAAATTTGCATTATCTATTGCCTTTTGGTAATTACCCGCCATCAGGTTGATCCGCGCCTCCATTGCGTACAAAGTGTTTTTTAAATCAAAGTCAGTACCGGTAACCGAGGTGGTAAATGCCGTAGACGGCGGCGTAGCGGTAATTGTAGCAATACCCAGATCGAGCAACCTGATTGCCTCTGCAAAAACTTGCGCGCGGGGTACAAATTTAGCCGGATCTGTTATACTGGTGGCCAGGTTAGCCTGCTCAAAAGCAATAGCCAACTCTGCCAGCGACATGGCTTTAAATAAATAAGCCTGAGCCATAACTCCGCTTAACAATGCTGGCTCAACGCCAGATGCCGTAGGGGCGCTTTTTATGATACTCTCACACATCCCCATCTCGGTTTGCATGGCGGTCCAGTAAGCCAAAATAATACCATTAGTAGTGGATAAGGCTGTACCACCGGCTTCTAACTCTAAGGTATTGGTAAAGGTGGCCACACCCTTTAGCTCACGCGCGGTAACATCCGGGGCCAACATAACGTTTGATAAGCCGGTTGTTGAATAATATTGCCTTAAACCAATACTTAAAGCGATTATTCCTGACCTGGTATTTAATATCACCAGATCTGTTGCTGCATTAGGGTTAACCTGATCAAGCTTACAGGACGTAACTATAAAACTCAGCGTCAGGATAATATATTTATAGTTCAATTTTCTTTTCATAACATTAATTTTTTGATAATTAGAATGTATAATTTAAGCCAAGCGCAATAGTGCGGGGTATAGGTACCTCCGTAAAATCAAAACCACGTACAGAATTACTTTGGCCTGCCGCGTTAGTTTCAGGATCCCATCCGCTATAGTGGTCTATAGAAAGCAGATTTCTGCCCGATAATGAGATACGTAATGGCTTATTGTTTAACATTTTTAATTTCAAATCATAAGAAGCGGAAAGTTCACGTAGTTTTAAATAGGATCCATCTTCTATCCAGTTCTCAAAAATGCTGTAAAGTGCTGCCGACGTGCCTTTAGGCACTTTGCCTTCTAACTCGGGCATATAACCGGCCAGGCCTCCATAAATATCCCTGTCGCCTACACGCTTGGTAAAGTTAAATACCTTGTTGCCGTAAGAAGCATCCCATTGCATACGGAACGAAAAGTGTTTACCGATAGTAAACTCATTGGTGAATGATCCTGTCCATTTGGGGTTAGGGTCGCCAATCACCTTACTTAAAGTTGATCCTGTTGGCTGACCGGTTACAGGATCACGACCGGATTTTTCTGCTTGAGGCAGGCCCGCTGTTGTAAGTAAAAGAGAACCATCAGGCTTACGCGCAAAATACGTTGAATAAAACACGCCTAATGCATAACCATTTACCGCAGCAACCTGACCAAAACCATTAGCAAAAGAAAGTATGCCTCCAGGAACATTGGTTACCACATTTTTATTCGTTGAAAATATAACGATTGTATTCCATTTGAAATTTTGGTTTTGAACAGGAACCCCTCTTACCAGCAGTTCAACGCCTTTATTACTCATATTGCCAATATTTTGGTATTGATTTGAATAACCAGTTGAAGGGCGTAAACCAACGTACAATAGAAGATCTTTTACGGCCTTATTGTAATAGGAGAACTCAAAACCCAAGCGCCCGTTAAGAAAGCCTGCATCAAAACCAATTTCTTTTTCAATTTGGCGTTCCGGTTTAATACTGGCATTACCCAATTGTGAAGATGCAACCACTCCCGCAAGGCCAGCCAATGAAGCCGGATTGTAATTATTATACCGGTCATAAGCGCCGATGGCTGTTAAATTACCCGATTGACCGTAAGAAGCCCTTAACTTAAAGTCGGGAATAATTGATGCCAGCGACGACTTTTTCCAGAACTCCTCTTCGGACAAAAGATAGGTTCCACTTACTTTAGGATAGTACTGCCACCTGTTATTCGCTCCGAAAGAAGATGAAACATCATTCCTGATAGCGCCTGTCAAATAAATTTTATCCTTAAAGCCAATAGTTTCCTGTGCGTAAAATCCTAAAATATTTAATGTCGATCTGGCATCATTATAAACCACGGTGGCACCGCTCGAAGCAACCTGAGTTTCTGGGGGTAATTGTGTTCCGGTTATACTTGATGAGCTAATGCGTTCAGTTTGTGCAGTAGCCCCGGCGGAAGTTGTGGAGGTAAATAGTCCGAGAGTTGCCTTATAAGCTATATTTAAATCATTATTAAGTAATAGGTCGAGCTTATCAGCTCTTTTTGAGTAACCTGTATTATATGTTGGCGTTGTATTTCCTACAGGTATAAAGCCCGTGGCTAACTGGGTTGAATTGTCATAACCCAATGTGTAATTAACAGATAAATTTTTTAAAGGCGTAATGTTTAGCTGAATATCCCCAATAAAACGGCTTGTTTGCTGATGAAAATCAAACCTGTTTATCGCCTCCAGAGGATTAGTTCTGGTTACGGTGCTCGGGGAAAGCGCCGGATAAATACCCGAAGTTGGATCGGGATTAACAAAATTATTGGCAAAAATAAATCCTGTCAATGCGCCATAAGCTTCGTTGATGCCACCGTTCGGAATTTCGTCGCTACCGCTTAAAGTGTAGTTAAAACCCGCGCTCACTTTAATCCAATCGTTAAATCGTTGGTCAACACGCACGCGACCTGTCCCCCGCTGAAAATTCGATCCTTTAACAATACCCTGATTACCTAAATAGCCGCCGCTGATATAGTATTGTGTATTGTCGTTACCACCGCTCACAGAAATGTTATTTTCCGTTCCTTCTGCATTTCTAAAAATCATGCTCTGCAAATCGTAGCGTTGTACCGGTACCGTTGTTAAGTCATTGGCGTTTGTATTGGCAAAACGGAACGGCTCGGTGTTATAGGCCAGTTTTTTACGGATAGAGCTACTGCGAAACTGCGTAGAAACCGAAACTACAGGCGCTCCTGATTTACCTTTTTTGGTAAAGATCTGAACTACGCCGTTACTTGCTCTCGATCCGTATATGGCTGCACCAGCGGCACCCTTAATAATCTCAATATGATCGATATCAGCAGGATTAATATCCACTAACCTGTTTTGAGAATATCCTCCCAAATCAACCAGTTGATCATAACTATTATTAATAATAACACCATCGACAATATAAAGCGGATCGCTTGAGCCCACTATAGTTGAGTTGCCGCGCAGATGCACACTGATGCCACCAGCTGGATTACCCGAGTTTTGAGAGATTTGAGCACCGGCAATCTTTCCGGCCATAGCCTGATCTATTGAGGTAACCGGACTACCTTGTAAATCTTTGGCAGACAAGGTTGAAATGGCATTACCCAGTTGCTTTTTACTGGTTTCCACCATTGTACCGGTAACTACAACCTCACCGAGATTCAAAGCATTCTCAGAAAGTGAAGCATTTACGGTAAATACACTTTGGTCAGCCAGCGTAACCGTTTTGGTATAGGTGGTGTAACCTGTAAAGCTGACAGCCACTGTAATGGTGGGCCCTTTAACAGTTGCCGTAAATGAATAGGCTCCGTTAATATTGGTTGCGGCACCAAATTGCGTCCCCAGTATTTTGATAGAAGCGCCGGGGACGGGCTGTTTATCGCGCGCATCCGTTACCACCCCTTTGATAGTGACAGCACTTTGTGCCCGGGCACCCTGCCCATAACACATCACAACCAGTAATACCAACAGGCACCAACCTTGTTTAAACGTTTGTAACACTTTTTTCATATTGCTTGGGTTTTAAATTAATAATGCTCTTTCAAGTACTATGCCCTCATCATCTGGGGAAACAAACCTTCCCCATTGATACGGTGGGCAAGCCGGGATGATCTCCAAAGCTAATTTTACCACCTGCAACGGCCTCGTTGGCCAGCAAGGCAAACAGCACAGCTTCTTTAGCGTCGGGATGGATGCCCAGTTCTGCCGTCGATTTCAATTTACGGCCGAAATGCTTTTCAATGTATTTTACCAGTAAGGGGTTATACATGCCGCCGCCGCTCAAGTAAATCTCAAAGGGCTCATCTGCCAAAACGTTCCTTTCTATCGCCTCAATAATTCCCCTGGCAGAGAAAGCAGCCAGTGTTGCCATTACGTCAACATCGGCAATATCACCTTGCCCCGAATTCGTTATCGCGTTTTGCAAATAGCTCAAACTGAAAAGCTCGGGGCCTGTGGTTTTCGGGAAATCAGCTTTAAAAAATGGATGATTGAGCAAAGCACTGAGCAGTTGCTCATTCACCTTTCCGGCAGAAGCCATTTCGGCATTTTTATCGTAATAAGTTCCAGGCGATTTCAATTGGATGTATTGGTCCATCAGGGTATTGCCCGGCCCTACATCGGTAGAAAAAAAGCCGGTTGAATGCCCCGAAGGCAGAAACGTAAAATTGGCTATGCCGCCGATGTTCAACATAATTCGGCTTTCATCCGCGCTCGAAAAAATGAGGTAATCGCCATAAACAGCCAAAGGTGCACCTTCGCCACCCGCGGCAATGTGCTTTTGACGAAAATCACTCAATGTAATAATTCCTGTTTTCACGGCCAGGTGATCGCCATCCCCAATCTGCAAGGTTGCATTAGGATAGTTAGCTAAACGGTGCTGGTGCCTGGGCGCATGGAAAATAGTTTGCCCATGACTGGCTATCAAATCAATATCAGCGACGGCGATCCCCCATTTAGCCAGGCATTCTAAAATTAAATCGCCGTAGTAGGCGCCGATAACTTCGTTAAGAATGGTGATTTGTTCCAGGTTGGCTTGTTTTTTGGCGAAGATGGCTTTCAAATCTTCCTTAAAATCGTGCGCATATTCCACGGTGATGAAATGGGTTACTCTCACCTTGGTTTGCAGTCCCGAGCCGGTAAATTTGCATACAGCTATGTCCAAACCGTCAAAAGATGTGCCCGACATGAGTCCGATAATGGTTTTTTCGGGCTTATTGGCTATCTGGTAAAGTGCTTCAATATTTGAATTCATACTGTATATTACGAAAAACAAGATTAAATTGTTAAATCAATGAGCGCACACGCACAAAAACGCAATAAAAACAATAATTCTGAACAATGCGTTGATTAACGCGGGCGTTTCTATAAAAATAAACATTTATCTGCATCTTTTGCAAATAAAAAACGCAAATAAATGCAAATACATGCACTTATTAAGTAAAATGCGGGAACAGAGAAGCAAATCAGCGTGCCAATACACGAATAAAAGCACAAAAATTCTCGAATTCATGATGATATATGGCTAATGATCCAGCTAAATCAGTTCAATAACCTGTGCGCTGAATGGGTGCAGAGCATCCTGTATAGCCTAATGGGCCAATAAGAATGGGTTTATTTATCATAATTGGCTTTGAATGGTGGCCTATCCTCAAATAGGCAGCGGCTACTTGTTCGTCTCTTTAAAGTCTTACTCAAAGATCTTTTTAGATCATTCAGGCCACTTAACGCTGCAAAGGCCGGTAATACAATTCCTGACTTTGCTCTTCCGAAAGATGGCAGCAGCCGATAGAGTCATCGTAATTGAGCTAAAAATTTTGATCTTGCAGTTAAATCATTTAAGGCATCCTGGTAAAATTGCTTGCCATTGGCCTGTAGTTTTGTATTGGCAGCCTGGCTGATATAAACCATATGGCCCGAATCATAGCAATTGAGCTTGATGTTTTTTTGGAGGCCTTCCGGTAAACCGATATGGCTTAAAGCGCATTCGGTCGCGCTTAAAGGTGTAGCGAGGTCATAGTAACCACAAATCACATTTACTTTAAGCTCAGGGGCATTGGTGACAATAGTCTTTAGTGTTCCCAATACATTAAGATAGCCGTTAATTTGCGCTGTACCGTAGTTCCATGCTACGGTAATCGTAGCAAGATATGGAAGCGAATTATCATATTCCAGGCTCTGATGCATGTAGGTATCAAACGCTGGAATAAACAAACTCCTGATATTTACTTCACTTGGATCTATGTAGCGGCCGCCTTTCTCAGGCCCGGTAAAACGGCTGTCAAAGCATCCTACCCATTCATCTTTCGGGAGGAGTAATTCTTTCATAAAATCATTGTCCCTGATCATACCTTTATGGCGGATGATAACTTTACGCGACAGACCGGTAAAAGATGCCAATGAATCTAAGATCTTTTTTGGCAGTTCGGCAGTGGTTCGGCGGTGGCTTAAATACCGGGCATAGGTATGGGTAGCGAAAAAATATGCCTGCTTAAATAACTCCTCTTTAGTCAGGTTTTGAAGCGATGGGGCAAGCCGATGATGATATTGAGCCGTTACCGCATAAGTAGGCAGGTAATAGATGTACGGTTGATCATTTTGATGATCGAAATTGAGCAACTGATAGTTTAAGGCCGGCGATATGAGCGTTATGCCGCTTACCCGGACCTGCCGGTTTTGTAAAAATTGCGTTAATCCAACGGCGCGTGCAGCTCCATAGCTCTCTCCAACCATAAAAACCGAACTCCCGAGCCGGTTATTTTGGGTAAGATAGCTTTGAATAAAGTCGGCGATCGAGCGGATGTCCTGGTCATATCCGTAAAATTTATGGGGATCGATACCATCTCCGGCTCTGCTGTAACCTGTAGAAACCGGATCGATAAAAACAAGGTCGGTAAAACCCAGCCAGGAGTTGGAATTATCCTGATATGGGTAACCTGCCGCTGGCGGGTCGCCACGTTCGGTTTTAAATTTAACCCTGACCGGCGCAAAAGAGCCCATATGCAGCCATAGTGATGCAGAACCTGGCCCGCCGTTAAATACAAAGGTTAGTGGCCGTTGTCCTGTTTTAGCGTTCAGGCTCGTATAGGCCGTATAAAATATTTTCGCAACCAGTATGCCGTTTACGTCTGTTAAAGGTATATATCCGGCGGTAGCTTTGTAGTCAATTAGTTTACCATCGAGAAAGATGCTATGCCAGGTTACTGATTTTTGATCCGAAGGTTCAGTATGCCATGAACTGAACATAAAAAGGATCAAAAAAAGGGCAGCAATAACAAAAGTATTCCTTTTCATATCAAATTGTTGCAGTTCGGTTTCTTATAACGACTTGCCTTTTCTTCGGATCAGGTAGCCAATGAATAGCGCTATCAACATGACTTATTTAACTAAAGCGGCAAAGCGCTGATAAAAGGCTGTCGGACTATCGGCCGTCTTCGGTTCGTATTTACCGGCAATGATAGGCACGTAGATCACCCTGCGGCGGCTCTCCTCCCCTAACACCGATGACTGTGCAACGCGGTGCCATAAACGTCCGTCGTGAATAGTCAGGTCGCCTGCGGCCGGGATGATGGCCACCTCATTAGTGTCAGCTTCGTTGTCCAAAAAATATTTCTTCCTGAACAACATCTGATAAAGGCTCTGTTTATGGGTACCGGGCAGTATCCGCAAACCTCCGTTCTCGGGCTTGAGCGAGCTTAAATGAATACCTACGTTGAGCATCGGGTTCAACTTTTGACCGTGGAAGATATCCCGTAAACCATCGGTATGCCAGCCCATTTGCGTAAAGCTGCTTTGTTCGGCATTAACGTAATGATTGAAAACCATTCCATCTTTTTCATCAGTTCCAAGCCTTGCACCCGGACCGGTCAATTCCAGCAAAACCTTTAAGCGGGGGTCTAAAGTAAACTCGTGGAGTAAGTTGCTGTGTTGGTTAATAAAGGCAAAGCGTTGCACAATGGTTGAACCATCCAGGTCTTTGCCATATTTGATCGGTACCCCATTCACTTTGTCGATGGCATTGGCCAACCAGTTTTTTTGTACCTGTTCTGATGCGGCTATAATATCGCTTACTGTTTCGGGTTTGATGAAATCTTTAAAATGTATAAAGCCGTTACGGTTAAAAAAGAATTGTTGTTCTGGGGTAATAGATGACCCTAAGGTGAATTTTTGGTATTCGGTGTTCATGTTACGAGGTATAGAAATAGATAAAACAATACAAGCACCCACGGTTACGCGTTTAGCTCGAAATGAAAAGTAGAGCGGGAGATTAATAACAACAGCCACACATGACCCTTTGGGAAAGGGACATTCGCATACTGGATGCGCGTTGGGTATGTTGATTTTGGTTCAAAGTATATAAAGCCTATCTTTATAGTAGACAATACAAATGTAAAGAAATATTTACTATACAAAAATTTATTTAAAATTATTTTGAGTGCCGGTATAAACCCGCGCTTATCCGCTCTATCCAGGTTTTAAACAGGTGTTTGGCCGCGTAGGCGGATAATTTATTTAAAAAGCCAGGAACAATCTCGGCTTTCCCGTCAAAGAGGCCCTTTAAACCTATCCGGGCTACATCTTGTGGACGCATGTTAAACTTTTCCGCAAGATCTGCCAGTGCATCCAGGCCGGCGCGATGGGCAAAACCTGTGTCTGTGGGGCCGGGCGAAAGCACGCTGACAGAGACGGTGGTATCTTTCAATTCATATCGTAAGGCCCTGCTGAAGGACAGGATAAAAGCTTTACTGGCCGAGTAAAGTGCCAATGTGGGAAGTGCCTGGTAGGCTGCCGTACTGGATACATTCAACACATAGGCCTTCGGTTGTTTCTTAAGCAAGGGTAAAAGATGATAGGTGATTTCAATGGTTGCATCCAGGTTAAGCCTGAGCATATTCATTTGCCCGTCCAAACTCAATTCAGCAAAATTTCCCCATAAACCATAACCCGCGTTATTGATCAATACTGAAAGTTGAATATCCGATCTTCTTACCCATTCTGCAACCAAAACTCCCGCATTGTCCTGCGAAAGGTCTTTCACCAGATATGCCGCTTTGACGCCGTGCGCGGCAATAACATAGTTAGCCAGTTCCTGCAATTCAGTTTCTGAACGGGCAACCAAAAATAAGTTGTAGCCCGCTTGTGCCAATTGTATGGCTATGGCCCTGCCTATGCCCTTGCTTGCTCCTGTTATTAATGCGTATTTTCCCATAAAACAAATATGACTAATGATTTGCAAGGTTAAATAAAAAAGTCTACCAAATTTGTAGTCTTAATATAAAATATTATGTTTGTGCCATAATGAGATCACCTGAGCAACTTTACTATGCTATCTACGGCAGCCCCTGCTGCACTTATTGTTGTACTTAACAACATTTTTTTGCCTTAGTTCATTTTACCACACCTTATTCAATACCTTCCATGTTCCACCGTATTCAGCCCTTGCTTGGCGCAGCAATGATATGTGCAACACTATTTTTATATAGTTCGCCCGCCCAAAGCCAGTCTCTGGCATCTGTTCGTGTCAGGTCCTTATTAAAAGACTCTTCATTAAACCATTTAAATAGCGACCTGGCATTCGGTCAGGGTTATAAAGTAACTCCGTCTGCCTCAACAGGTATATCTGCTGAGGTAAACGACTATAAATTACTGGATAACCTGAACGAAAATATCAGTAAACCCCAGCAACGCAAACAACTGCTGGCCTATTTGAAATCGCTGAAAGTTGAGCATACAGCAAGTACCGCCCAGGCTAAAACAAAATTTTACTATAGCCTCGCCAATACTTTTGCGCGACTGCGGTTATATCCGCTCGCGATGAAATGCTTCCTGAAAACCATTCCAAAAACGCGAAAGGAACCTGCCAGTCAACGGGAAACATCAGGGGAAGAAACCGCTTATGCCGATACCGATCTGACGGACACTGCTGCCGAGCAATATCTGTCGATCAATAGTAAGGATGATTCGCTGATCAGCGAAAAAGCTCCTGCTATTGAAAAAAGTAATGCACCCGTTAAAAGCAAAGCAATTACCTACCAGCATATCCACCAAACCTTCGATGACGGAAAGGAAGCAGTGGCCTATGCGATGCTGTTCCATGTCAAGCAACCCCTTAGAGGTAAGCGTAAGATATTTGTTTTGAATAACGTAGGACATACCTTTATTACGCTTATCAAATACAATTCAGATTCTACCTATACCTCTGTTTCCTTTGGCTTTTATCCCAAAAAGAATAATATTTTGTCAGCTACACCCTTGATCCCATCTGCCCCCTCAGTATTTAAAGATGATTCGGGACATGAATGGGATGAAGTTTTAGGGAAGTTTATTTCAAAAAGAAAATTCGAAAAAATCCAGGGGTTAATCCTTAATTACAATGGTGTAAAGTACAACCTGAGCAAAAATAATTGCACCGACTTTGGCATTAAAGCTGCCGAACTTGCCGGCATCAGCATCCAGGAAACCTATGGTACCTGGCCACTGGGAAAGGGTAATAATCCGGCCATTACCGGACAGAGCATACTGGAAGGCAAATTTAATACGACTGAAGCAGACGGAAAAAAAGGCCTTTTTGTAGACTCTATTTCCAGCGTTCCTATAAAGAGGGATTAACAGATCTACCATTTTCATCCCATCCTGCACTATCCTGAAATCTGCTGTTTAGTGGGTCAATCACCGATTGTTTTTTATGAAGCTATTAAATTGATGTACAAAATCCAAGCGTTTTTTATAATATCTATAAAAACCATAGACATTATAGATATAATGAATTTTACCTTTAGATTTGCACCGTTCAAACAAGTTGAATAACATCGATAACTGGTAATTATGTACAATCTTACTTTCCCCTGTTTTCAAACTCCTATTTCAAACTCGGCCATCTGTTTGCGCCGGTGTTGGTTAAAATAAGGCATCAGCTTATCCAAATTGATCTTTAAGGACATTGCGACGGCGCTTCTCAACCGATCAAATAAGTGTCAAATATTCAGGAATATTCATACCGAAAAGTATAAGCCTGTTAATAGAATGAAAGGAGGAATAAACGAATAATCTTATCAATACTAATCGATAAAGAAGGGAAATACCACGAAGTATTTCCCCGATTCAAATAAACAGAACCGGTGTCAATTGGCGTTGGAGCCGGTTCTCATGTTAACCAAATCATTACAATAATATGCAAAAAAACACGAAGCAGGAACGGTATTCAAACCGCTTGCTTTTACATTTACCATTCTATTTTAAAACAGCCTTATGGCTTATCCTATTTATTGGCCCACAAGCATTTGCAAAAGTCAGTTTACCTGTAAAAGCCAGTGCTGTGCAAGGTAAAATTACCGACGAAAAAGGGCAGCCCCTACCGGGTGTGAGCATCAGGGTAAAGGCATCAACCATAGCTGTGGCCTCCGGAAATGATGGTGGCTACAAAATTAATGTACCACAGGATAACAGCACCCTGATCTTCAGTTTTATTGGCTATCAAACCCAGGAAATTAATGTCGGCGGGCGTACGGAGATCAACATTAAATTAATACCTGCACAAAGCAGTTTGGGCGAAGTAGTTGTAGTGGGCTACGGCACACAAAAGCGCGGCGATATATTGGGCGCGGTGGCTGGTTTTGACGCCAAACAGGTGGAAGAACAACCTATTAACCGGGTGGAACAAGCCCTGATAGGACAGATGCCCGGCGTACAGGTAAGGCAGCAAACCGGTATGGTGGGCAGTGCCCTAAGCATCTTGGTACGGGGTTCCGGCTCCATCACCGCCGGTAGCGAACCTTTATATGTAATTGACGGCTTCCCGCTGGATGTGGCGAGCCAGAATTCGGCAGGAGGGTTTACAACCAATCCGCTGGATAACCTAAACCCGAACGATATCGAGAGTGTACAGGTGTTAAAAGATGCGGCAGCAGGGGCCATATATGGTTCGCGGGCGGCCAACGGTGTAGTCATCATTACCACCAAACGAGGCCAGAACGGCAAAATGAAGATCAGCCTGAATGCCAATACGGGCGTGAGCCAGGTGTCGCGTAAGCTGGACGTATTAAGTCCTGATGAATGGGTGGCTATGGCTACCGAAGTAGCCAATACGGCCTGGGTGAATTCTGGAACAGGACGCACGGCAAGTCAAACAAACGATCAGCGGGCCGCCATTTTAGGATTGGCCGCCGGAACGATCAATACCTCTTACATGACGGACCCGCGCTGGGCACAACCGGGGCACCCCGGTTTGGATTACGTGGACTGGCAAGATCAGGTTTACCGCAAAGGTGTCTTTCAAAATTACGAACTGTCGGCAAGTGGGGGTACCGATAATGTGAAATACTTTATCTCTGGAAATTACCTCAACCAAAACGGAACGCTCATCAATTCCAATTATATCAATTATGGTTTAAGGGCCAATATTGAAGCTAATGCAAGCAAAAAGTTAAAATTCGGCGTTAACCTTGCACCTTCTTATTCCATCACGAATTCTCCACCTGCTGAAGGTAAAGATAACCAGTTGATGAAACTGGCACAAATGGTACCCGTAGTAGAAAGTTCGGCGGGGCTAAATACCGGTGCTTTTGGAAATGCCACTTACACCTGGGCCAGTGCCAAACTAATCAGTCCGTACGCTTTTTTACAAACTGCGGTTAACGAAATTAAATCCACACGGTTATTAAGTTCGGTTTATGCCGAGTACCAGGTAATCCCGGGCCTGGCTATAAAATCTACCGTTAATTATGACGGCCTTGATCGTAATAATAGTAAATACACCTCAGACAATGTAACCGTGGGTGCGTCCACAGCATTAACTACCAGCCCCGGTTTATATTCAACCGGCTCTTACGCCGTACTCAAAAAACAAAATTTTTTGAACGAGAATACCATTAGCTTTAACCGTACCATCGCTAAAGATCATAACATATCTGCGGTGGCCGGTATATCCTATAATATCGTTCACTCGGAGGTAGCCAGCTTAGCAACTGCCGGTGGCTTTGCCAACGACATTATCACTACCTTAAATAATGCCATCCCTAATGCGGCCGGCGTAACGTTAACCGGCACCACAACCGAAACCAATAATACGCTGTTTTCTTACTTTGGCAGATTGCAGTATGCTTTCCAGGATAAATATCTTTTGTCCGGTACTATCCGCAAGGATGCCTCCTCTAAGTTCGGTGCCCAGAACCGCTGGGGTACTTTCCCTTCGGCTTCGGTAGGATGGCGGATATCCAGGGAATCATTCCTGGCTGATGTATCCGCAATTACCGACCTGAAGCTGCGCTTTAGCTGGGGTAAATCAGGCAATAACAATATTGGCGACTACAACTCCATCCCTACGCTTACCAGTGCCAGCTATAGCTTTGGTGGTAATACGCCAGTATCGGCAAACGGACAGATCGTTTCCGGCCTGGCTAATCCGCTATTAAAATGGGAAACCTCAACAACTTACAATGCCGGTTTGGATGCCAGTTTTTTCAACAGCCGAATCAATTTAACGGTGGATATTTATAATAAAAAGAACAGCGATTTACTGCTTAACCTGCCCGTGCTTTCAGCCAGTGGTTTCGCCTCCAGCTTGCAGAACATTGGCGCCGTAGTCAATAAAGGTTTGGAGCTAAACCTCAGTACCGTAAACGTTAGAACCTCCAGGTTCCAATGGTCAATGAATGCCAATATCGCCTTCAATAACAATAAGGTAACTGCGCTTGGCCCAGATCATGCACCTATCGAAATCGCCTCGGCCTATAGCGGCAGTAATGCACCTTATTTGTTAAAAGAGGGTTTACCGGCCTTTAGCTACTATGTAACCAAAGTTGTAGGTATTTTAACCGCCGCCGATATGGCCGATCCTAAAGTGGCTAAATTAAAGAATGAAACCGTTGGGGATGAAAAATATTATGATGCTAACGGCGACGGTGTGATAGATGCGAAGGACCGGGTAATTGGCGGACAGCCCACACCCAAATATACCTGGGGATGGACCAATACTTTTAAGTACCACGATTTTGACCTGAGTGTTTTGGTATACGGCCAGCATGGCGGCTCGATATTGTCTTATTTAGGCCGAGCGATTGATTTTTCTGGAAGTACCACAGCCAACGTATTAGGCACCTGGCGCAACAGATGGACGCCTGAAAACCAAAACTACAGCGCCCCACGCGGAAAGTATGGCTCAACTTATACTGTGCCATATGTAACATCTGACTGGATCTATTCTACTGATTTTTTACGGGTGCAGAATATTACGTTGGGTTACAACCTTAAGAAGCTCTTAAAATCATCGGCAACCATCAGTTCGGCCAGGGTTTTTATATCTCTCGAAAATTATTTCAGTCATGATAATTACAAAGGTGGTGCAAACCCAGAAGCGCAGAATACCAATAACAGCGGTAACAGTAGTTACGCAGTAGCCGGTGATTATGGATCTATGCCTTTAAGTAAAACCGCATCCCTGGGTATCAATGTTAGTTTTTAAACCGATCAATCATGAAAAATAGTATATATATCATTATAGGTTTACTTGCCGTACTAAGCAGTTGCAGTAAGCAATTGAATCAGCAGCCGGTATCCAGTTTGGCAACCACCAATTTTTACAGCAATAACAATGATTTTTTGCAGGCTGTTAACGGGGCTTATTACCAGCTTAGGGCTTATCCCGACCAAACCCTGTGGCTCAGTGAGATGCGGAGTGATAACATCAATGCCGTTTCTGACGGTAATCGCGATTGGGATGGCATTAATACGTTTTCGCCAAATATCACCACCGTAGGTTTTATCTCCAGCGCCTGGAAAAATAATTTTAACGGCATTTATAATGCCAATACCGTGCTTGATGCGCTGAGTACTAAAGGAAGTGTAATTGGCAGCAGCGCCTTAGTAACCCGTTATACCGCCGAATGCCGCTTTTTGCGTGCCTTTTATTATTTCAACCTGGTTAAACTATTTGGTAAAGTGCCTTTGGTAACCAAGCCCCTTACTGCGGACGAGGTTAATACCGTACAACGCAGCCCGGTAGCGGATGTGTATACCCAGATCATCAGCGACCTGCAATATGCCGCGTCAAATCTCCCGGCATCTTACACGGGCTCAGATATAGGCCGCGCCACCTCTTACGCTGCCAAGGGAATCTTAGGGCAGGTGTACCTAACCAGGTCCGGACCAACTTATAGCGTGGAAGGGCCGGGTTTAAACAGCAATGAGTACGATAAGGCGCTGAGTGTGTTTAACGAGATCATAGCCAGCAATCAATACAGTTTCTTGCCCGATTATGCATCCATCTTCAGTTACACCAACGAAAACAACAAAGAGGTTTTGTTTGATGTGCAATATGCGAGCAGCATTGATGGCGCGAGTTTCCCGAGTGATTTGGTGCCGGTGGCCTACTGGACAAGCCTGGGCATCTCCAATACCTATGGTAATGGCTACGGGTCAAGTTCTTTCCCGGTTACCGCCAATTTAAAAAATTCGTATACCGTTGGCACCGTAAGCGGTACCGATGTGCGGTACCCCTTTAATGTGGCCACAACTTACACCAAAAGCCCGTTCATTAAAAAATATATTGATATCAGTAAAAAGGGTACTTCGGGTACAGACTGGCCTATTAATTTTATTGTGCTGCGCTATACGGACATTTTGCTGATGAAAGCTGAATGTATTTTGCATGGCGCTGCAGGCACACAGGCCGATGTGGACGGCATTGTAAACCAGGTACGGGCCAGGGCGGGCGTTGGTGCGCTCAGCAACGTTACTTTAAACACACTGATAGAGGAACGCCGCCGCGAGTTTGTTGGCGAAGGGCTGCGCTGGAACGACCTGGTAAGGGAAGGCTTGGCGGTAACTACGATGAACGCATGGATAGCGGGCGATGCCATAACGACCATAAGTGCCGTGGTGCCCAATTACATCATCTACCCGGTGCCGGCGACGGAGATTCAAACCAAAGCAGGTTTATACACACAAAACCCCGGCTATAACTGATGCCGGGTTTTGTTAAATTTGATACGATGAAAATAAGATCCTTATTTCTTTTATTTTGCTTAACAGGCGTATTAAGCGTGAAAGCGCAAACAAGGCAGCAACCAAACATCATTTTTATCCTTGCCGATGACCTCGGTTATGGAGATGTGGGTGTATATGGGCAAACAAAGATCCTGACCCCGAATATTGACTTATTGGCCAGAGAAGGAACCAAACTGACTGATTTTTATGCCGGCGCTCCTGTTTGCTCTCCGTCAAGGGGCGTATTACTGACCGGGCTCAACACCGGTCATGCCACCATCCGCGGCAATATGGCCATTAAAGGGGGGCTTGCCGGGAATAAAGGTTCGGACAAGATTCGCAGAGCCGGTTTACTACCCCAGGATTCTACTATTGGTGATTTACTACAACGATCCGGTTATACCACAGGATTGATAGGCAAATGGCACGTGGACGGGTTTGACACGCTCGCAACACCGCAACGTCATGGTTTCGATTATTTCTACGGCTGGCTTGTCAGTTACCCCCAAACCTATGCCAGTACCTATTGGCCCGATACCTGGTACCGCGATGGTAAACTGGTAGCTGTCCCTCAAAATCAAAACGGTCAAAAAAATTATTATACCAGCGAGATCATTACAGATGATGCAATAAGGTACCTGGCAAAACATAAAAAAAGTAAGAAGCCGTTCTTTTTGATGGTGAACCATTCCAACCCGCATTCGCCTTTGGACGCCCCGCATAACACGATCTATGAAGGGAAGGACTGGACATCCGATCAGAAAACCTATGCGGCCATGGTCACTTACCTGGATAGCTCAGTAGGCAAGATCCGGAAATACCTGATCGAGAGCGGCCTGGATAAAAATACCATCGTGATCTTCACCTCGGATAACGGGCCAAGATCTGAGCCGACAACCTCGCTGACGGCTGTTTCGGATTTCTTCCATTCAAGCGGGCCATTAAGAGGCTACAAACGCGATGTGACCGAAGGCGGCATCCGCGTGCCCATGATCGTTTGGAATAAAAACAGGATCAAAAGCGATGCGGTATCTCATACACCGGGATATTTTGCCGATATCCTGCCTACTTTAGCTGGTATAGCCGGCTCGCCGAAAGGCTTCAGGACGGACGGCGCCAACATGTATCCTTATATCATCAACCCCAATGCGAAAGCTCAAGACCGCTTTTTATACTGGGAGTTTTTTGAGAACGGCTATGTGCAGGCGGTACGCTACGGTAAATGGAAAGCCGTAATCGTCAAAGGAAAGTTAGCCTTATATAATCTCGATTCGGATATTCATGAAGATAAAGACGTTGCTGACGGCAATCCGGCTGTTGTAAAAAGTATCCGTAATTACTTAAGCACCTGCCGATCAGAATCGCCCTATTGGCCTTTAAACTGATCGGGGTACCTTCGCTTTCAGTGTAATTTATCAAAGCCGCCCATCACAGAGCGGCTTTTTTGTTGTGACCCGCATCATTAAACAAAGAAAAATTATTAAAATCTATATAATCTATAGAATTAATATATTATAATTGTAACGCCTTCTTATACAAAAGAGGGATCATTGACAGATTATTAACTCATTTTCCGAATTATCTTATGCCAGATCAAAAAAGCAAACAAACCGCCTTAGGCGACGTAGCCGCAAGACAATTAGCCGTAGCAACCAGAACCGTTCCTCAGTTAGCCGCTATCACTCCCCGATGGCTGACGCATTTGCTAAGTTGGACACCAGTAGAATCAGGCGTTTACCGCCTGAATAAAGTGAAAGATGCCGACAATGTTGAGGTGGATTGCTCTAACCGTGACGAACGTGAATTGCCTTCAACCTATGTTGACTATGTAGAAAATCCCCGTGAGTATAATTTGAGCGCAGTGAACACGGTACTGGATGTGCATACGCGCGTATCTGATCTTTACAGCAAGCCTTTCAACCAGATCACCGAGCAATTACGTTTAACGATCGAGATCATCAAAGAACGGCAGGAAAGCGAACTGATCAATAACGAAGAATATGGTTTGTTGAATAGCATTGCGCCATCGCAAAAGATCAAGACCAGGCTCGGCCCGCCTACGCCGGATGACCTGGACGAGCTGATCACCAAAGTATGGAAAGAACCTGCTTTTTTTCTGCTGCACCCCTTAGCTATTGCTGCGTTTGGGCGCGAATGCACACGCCGTGGCGTACCTCCGCCAACGGTATCCTTGTTCGGATCACAATTTTTAACCTGGAGAGGTATCCCGCTTATCCCTTCGGATAAATTACCTATCGTTAACAACAAATCGAAAATATTATTGCTCAGAACCGGGGAGAGCCGGCAGGGAGTTGTAGGCCTATACCAGCCTGGCTTACCTGGAGAGCAGTCTCCGGGATTATCTGTTCGTTTTATGGGTATTAACAATAAAGCCATAGCCTCGTATCTGGTTTCGCTGTACTGCTCCCTTGCAGTATTGACAGATGATGCAATTGCGGTTTTGGAGGATGTTGATTTAGGAAATTACCATGAGTACAAATATTAATGCGGAAGAACAACCCGATCTGAGCGCCCTTGCAAATCTGGCGAACCAGTTCTTTAAAGCTTTACCGGGTCAGCAGATCAAGACTGATCCGGTTGTTGGCCAGGCTCATGAACCGGTAAGACAGGATGCCTTGGTCGAAAGCTATGAACCCTGGTTATATGACCAGGGTTTACGCAACAATAGCTTTGACCATTCGCCACCATCAGCTTCGGGTGTCGGCGTTTCGCCGTCTGCGGCAAACCAGAATAATGCGGTGGATCTAAGAAACCCGCAAACAAGTTTTGCTGACCCGAATCTGGCCGGACCGAAACCTGCGGATTCCGTACAGTTGCCTTTTCAGGAAGATGAACCTTTTGAGACGCGCCTGAAAGAGATATTGAATAACGTCCGCGTTTCTTCACCGGCTGTCAGGATCCCATTCGATCAGGACACGGATGCACCGTACTACTTTTTGAAAAACAGAAATGGTGTACTAAACCCGAAAAACATCTTTGATCGCGATGCGAGCAGGGTGGGCCAACCAATCGCGCCCCCCTTTGATGTTAACCTCGTCAGGAATGATTTCCCGATCCTGCGGGAGCGGGTAAACGGCCGCCCCCTGATCTGGCTGGATAATGCTGCCACTACGCAAAAACCCCAGCAGGTGATCGACCGGATATCCTACTTCTATCAACACGAAAACTCGAACATCCACCGCGCGGCGCACCAACTGGCTGCCAGGGCTACAGATGCTTATGAGGGAGCGCGTGAAAAGGTGCGGGCTTTTATCAATGCCGCATCCGTTAACGAGATCATATTTGTGCGGGGCGCTACAGAAGCCATTAACCTGGTTGCTAAAAGCTGGAGCGAGCAAAATTTGAATGCTGGTGATGAGATTATTGTAAGCCACCTGGAGCACCATGCCAACATCGTTCCCTGGCAGCAGCTGGCGGCAAAAAAGGGTTTAAAGATTAAGGTAATACCGGTTGACGATGACGGGCAAATCTTGTTGGATGAATACGCCAAATTGCTCGGGCCTAAAACTAAATTAGTGGCTTTTACGCAGGTATCCAATGCCCTGGGTACGGTTACACCGGCGAGCCGGATTACCGAGCTGGCGCACCAGGCCGGGGCGAAAGTGCTTATAGATGGCGCGCAGTCGGTATCCCACATGAAAGTGGACGTAAGGGCGCTGGATGCAGATTGGTTTGTATTTTCGGGCCATAAGGTATTTGGGCCAACGGGTATTGGTGTGGTTTATGGTAAAGAGGCTTTGCTGAATGAGACGCAGCCATGGCAAGGTGGTGGCAACATGATCTCGGATGTAACTTTTGAGTATACCCAATACCATAAGGCACCCAGCCGTTTTGAAGCCGGTACCGGTAATATTGCCGATGCTGTAGGCCTGGGCGCGGCAATAGATTATGTAAGCCGCATCGGCATCGAAAATATATCGAGGTATGAGCATTACCTGTTAATTTACGCCACCCGGCTATTAAAAGAAGTGCCCGGCATCCGGCTAATCGGCACGGCTCCGGATAAAGCCAGCGTATTATCCTTTGTGCTGGCCGGTTACAAAACCGAAGAAATAGGTGCCGCCCTGAACAAGGAAGGCATCGCGGTACGTTCGGGCCACCACTGTGCCCAGCCTATATTAAGGCGCTTTGGGGTGGAAAGCACCGTCAGGCCGTCATTGGCCTTTTACAATACCCGCGCCGAGATCGATACGTTGGTCAATATCCTCCACAGATTGAAAAAATAACATGAAAGAACCAAAGCTCAATAGTTTTATCGAGTTACTTTTTCAGACGCATAAGGCGGAATGGGAAGCTACGCCCTCTCACGAACAGGCTATTCATTGGCTCAATGACCTGCTTGAATTTTTGTTTCCTAATAGCAGGCTGAATAAAAAGATCATTTACGAAGGACAGCTGAGAAAGAACCAGATCGAACTGGAGAATATCTTACTCAGCTACCTCGATAGCGACCAGATCAATATCGGCGACGCGGTAGACCGCTTTTACGCTTCCTTACAGGAAATATACCAAAACTTGCGTTCGGATGCGGCACGTATACACGAAAAGGATCCCGCCGCAGGGAGCGTACATGAGGTCATTGTTTCTTACCCCGGTTTTTATGCCATCGCCGTTCACCGCATTGCCCACCAACTTACGCAATTACTGATCCCTATCCTGCCGCGCATACTGAGCGAGCACGCCCATGGTAAAACAGGGGTGGATATTCACCCCAATGCGCAGATAGGCGTGCCCTTTTGTATCGACCATGGCACCGGCATCGTGATAGGCGCCACCAGTATCATCGGCAAAAATGTTACTATCTACCAGGGTGTAACCCTGGGCGCTTCGCAGGTTAGCAAGGGCTTATCAGATACCAAGCGCCACCCCACTGTAGAAGACAATGTGACCATATATGCCCGCAGCACGATATTGGGAGGTAACACGGTGCTCGGCCATGACAGCACTATTGGCGGGAGCGTTTTTTTAACCAAAAGCGTTGAACCTTATTCGCATGTTTTTAACACGCATCAATTGCGGATCGAGGTTAAATCTAATTTTTAAATTCTGAAGAAGCAATACCATGGTATCTAAACTAAGCTCGTCCGAGATCATACACTTTCTCCTGATCCTGATTGTCATCCTCATCCCGGCGAGAATATTGGGAGAAGTATGTCGCAGGTATAAGCTTCCCGCGATCATCGGCGAAATTTTTGCAGGTATTATTGTTGGCCCGACCTTGTTGGGGGCCTTCTTTCCGGAAATCTTTAAAAATCTGTTTTTAGCTGCACCGCAAGCTTATGGCGCATTTGATGGGATCTCCAATATCGGTATCATCCTGTTAATGTTTATTGCTGGATTTGAGGTGGATATGCAACAGATACGGCAGAACGGAAAACAAGCCTTAGCCATCAGTTTAACCGGTATTATCTTCCCGTTCGCTATCGGCTCCATCTCGGTATGGTTTCTATACAACAGTCATTTTGCCAACTCGGGAAGTAATCAATTAACAACATCCTTATTTTTCGGAACAGCTTTATCCATTACGGCGCTATCCGTAATCGCCAAAATATTGCTGGATCTTGACCTGTTGAAAACCAAGATCGGCAATATTGTATTGACAGCGGCCATGGTAGATGATTTTTTGGGTTGGATCTTGTTTTCGATCATCATTAAGCTGATGAATGCCGGTAAAGAAGATGCGTCTTTCTGGTCTGTGATCGAAGTGGTGCTCTTTGCCGCATTTATGCTGACAGGTGGAAGGTGGATCGTTCACCGCCTGCTTGAACTGGCGGGTAAAAGCCAAAAGATAGGGCGCGTATTTACGGTAGCGGTGTGTTTGTGCTTTATCGGCGCGGTAATTACCGAATACCTGGGCGTGCGTGGCGTGTTCGGTGCATTTTTGGTAGGTATAGCCGTAGGCGGTTCGGAATATTTTACGGCTAAGCACCGGGATATATTACATCAGTTTACCATTAATGTATTGGCACCTCTGTTTTTTGCGTCTGTAGGTTTGCGGCTTAATTTTATCGCTAACTTTAACCTGGAAATCGTGGTTATCATATTGGTCATCGCTTGTTTGGCTAAATTGATCGGCGCCGGTATTGGCGGTGCTGCAAGCGGCATGTCTAAAAACGAATCGATTGCCGTGGCATTTGGCATGAATGCGCGTGGTTCGCAGGAGATCGTTTTGGGCTTGATCGCCTTACAGGCCAAGATTATCACAGAGCCTGTATTCGAAGGCCTGGTGGTAATGACCGTAGTAACCATGGTGATCTCGGGGCCGATCATGAAATATTATTTTTTAAAAGAGCAGAACGAGGCCGGAGCCAGCATCGCTTATCTCAGCAAGATCAGGGCATAGAAAGAACAACCGAACATTATATTTAATCATCACACCATGAAAAAGACGGTTTTATTATTATTTCTCAATTTTTCAGTTATTACCATAAATGCCCAAACCGCACCAACTAAAGCAGACGATGACCGCGGCTATATCGTTAAAGTTGGCGACCTCGCACCGGATAACTTTTCGCTGAAATTGACTAACGGGAAAACAACCACGTTAAAGGAACTGCACGGTAAGGTAGTGGTATTACAATTCACGGCCAGTTGGTGCAGCGTATGCCGGACGGAAATGCCGCATTTGCAAAAAGATGTTTGGGAAGCGAATCAAAACAAAGATCTCGTGCTGATCGGTGTTGACCGCGACGAACGTTTGGATAAGGTACAAAAATTCCATGCGGATATGAAGATCACCTACCCATTGGCACTTGATCCCGGAGCTGACATATTTGGACTTTTTGCCGATAAAAAAAGTGGCGTAACACGGAACGTGGTGATCGGCCGTGATGGCCGGATTGCATTTCTTACCCGCCTATACAGTCCCACAGAGTTCACTGCAATGGTTAAAGTGATAGACGGCCTGCTGGCCAATACGAGTGCTTCCGCTAACTAAATAGTCAAATGATATGAAAAGACAACTTCTTTGCATCTTTGTTTTAGGATCGTTTATCCTGATAGGGAACCCATCATTCGCGCAAAAACCGGTGGTCGAAGCAGCGCCGATCACCATTGAGAATTATTACAAGATCAAATGGGGATATGCCGATGAGTTTATCGCTTTATGGAAGAAGAACCATTACCCGCTATTGAAAAAATTACTCGAAAAGGGGGATGTATTAAACATCAAGGCAGAATCTCCGATCATTCATAGCAGTGAAGACAGCCGTTGGGATTTTAAAGTTACGCTTACTTTCCGGACAGAACATCTGGCCTTTGACTACAGCATTACTGAGCCTTTTAAGAAGCAGCTTTTCCCAGACCAGGATACTTATCAGAAAGCAGAACAACATCGTTTTGAACTGGTTATTGCGCATTGGGACGTACCGGTAGAGAACGTCACCCTGCCCTAAAGATATCCCGATAGGTGCCCTTAAACTTATGGAATTGGTGCTATGCCTGCGTTGCTGACTGTCATCATTCATGAGGGTTTCCGGGATATTCATATAGTGGTGATCCCCGGCTGCCAGGGTCTCCCTTGTGGTAGCTCCGGTGCATAAGTTTAAGCAGTGATTAATATTACTTCTCTTTTGAAGCTTTTTCTAAAGCCAACATACGTGCATTCAATCGTTCATTCATTTTTTGCTGCTCCTGGTTAACCATCTGCTGTTGTGTTAGCTGCTTATCTTTCTCAATAAGGTATAAGGTTAACTCCTCTACTTTTTTAGTTAAAAGCTTGTTCATCTCTCCTAAATTGACACCATCTTTAGCTACTTCATTTTCCGAGGGCATTTCGGGTAAATGATGATTGGCATCTATATATGTTTTAAGAAAGGAGAGCGATGGTAAATTATAATTTGGTTTGAAAACATAATCGGGCCAGTTCAATAAATCCACCTTTACCTCTTTGGTATGAATAGTGCCATTAACCGACAGCTTTGCATCGGGTGTTGTTGTACCAATTCCGACATTGCCGTTAATATAGAGCTTATCTGAGGAATTGTAAAGGGGAGGGTTGTAACCAATTCCAATGCCGTAACCATTGGCTTGCAGAATGTTTCCTCCCTCGGTACTCGAAATATCAATAAACCTAAAATTGCTTGCATAACTCTCAGTTCCCCATGAGCCTTGATAAAATAACTTTAAAGCGGCGGTTGTATTAAGGTCATATGCATTGAAGATATGTAGTTTTGCTACGGGGGTCGTTGTGCCAATACCTACATTGCCTGTATTGGTATTGTAAATACTGGTTCCTGATGTGGTCCATTGCGCAAATGACGAGTGTGCCATCGCAAAAGCGATAATAAGTAGTAAGATCTTTTTCATGTGATAAATAGTTTGGTATTCTGCCTCTAAGATAGGTATTCCGGTACTTTATTTCGAAACCTTACTTTATATAGAGTGAAAACGAAGTATCGGAAAACAACTATTCAAAAAGTTTTCTAAGGTGGTTCAATTTGTATTTATCTATTTAATGTTATCTCGCTGTTCCTTTAAATCTTAACTTACTTACCGGGATTATCAGTATTACTCCTGGTAAGCAAGGGGCTCCCTTGCGGTAGCGGCGAGCATTTCCAGTTCGATAGGATCCATACCATTTTCTTAATTTGCTCAGAAAATCGTACTTTTGATCATTGATCATGAATGAAAAATCTTAAAGATGAACTACAAGATATCATTTTCAGAAATGAACCAGCTGGCCAAACAAGCCAACTCAAAAAAGTCCAGTGTTTCCTTAGAGGAGATGCGGAAACAAGCTTCGAAGCTGAAAAACAGCAGCGCTTCAAAAATAAAGAAACAGCAGCCCCGAGATCAGTGAAAATAATTTTATCAGCGAGTGCGCAGAACAAAGGGTATACCGGCTTGATGGCTCTCATGTGATCAAGACCAACGCGGGTGTTTTTTACGAATGCTGGCTCGATTACTTCAACAGCCTGCTCATCCCTTCGCGCCTGCTTTCCTGATTATTGTCTTTTATTAAGCCTATTACCCCCTTTGAAGTAAACGATTTAATTCCCTGATCAAATCTTCTGGTTTCTGAATAGTCGACCTGAATACCAAATGTACATGACTTGGCATGATACACCATGCGTAAACTTCCATATCTTTATCTACACCATAGTTTAAGCTTCGTACCAAATCAAAATACGACTTCGCACAAACATATCCATCCAAAACACCGTCGCAAAACTCACAAAGTATAATCCCTCCGAATTTTTGAATTTATAATGACGGCTCATTCATTAAAAATACAAAATCACGGAATAATTATAAACATCCCGGATTGCATATTCAATACTTAGCATGTGGGCCACAAGGGAGACCCTTGCGGTAGCGGCGGATAAACTCGTACTGACTGTAGTTTGTCTTTTTGTATAGCAGTTATTGTTTATTTACAACAGATGATTAACTTTAAGGATGCATTCTATTTGGTCTGATATACGATTCTATGCAGGCATAATTCTATGGCTTTTAATCACCTTTGCCGTGTTTTTAGTTGGCTGGGGAATGAGTTTCACCAGTATCGATCTATCAACTGCGCCTAAAACAACAGGAGTAATATCATCAGCAGTGGTAAAGCTGACAGATGCAGGAAAGGCGGGTGGTATCAATTCATTTGTTTTTCAAGTTAACGATCTCCCTGATGGATATTGGCTATATCGAGCCAACGGAGACTACTCAAGCTTATATAATTCGCTAAAAACAGGAACAAAAGTTACAATATATCATAGTAAGACAATTCAGTCCAATGGGTTGTATACAGTGTATCAGCTTCAAGATGGAGATCATGTTGACTACAGTAAGGACGAATATGAAGGAAAGGAAAAATGGGCTGGTCGTTTGATCGCCTTACCTGGAGCAGTCCTGTTACTTGTAATGATATTTGTTCAAATAAAAAAGCGAAGAAGGCAAGAGTCTTCGGCCAACAATGTAGAGTGAGTGTTAAAACAATCATCAACCTTTTTGTGCCATTGGACTATACCTACACTGGCAGGCAGGCTGCTACACATTGCGAATGCTTGGTCGTCATTTCTTATAGCCCTCAAAAACAACAAACCCTCCCAGGCTTACCTGAAAGGGCTTAAACGGTGGTCGCATCAGGGCTCGAACCTGAAACCTACTACTTAGAAGGCAGTTGCTCTATCCAGTTGAGCTATGCAACCGTCAGCAAAGTTTAATTTGCGGTGCAAATATGCACAAAAGCTTTCAATTTTTAAAAACAGAGTTTAATTTAATGTAAACGCTGTTCCTAACAGCCTCATTTATTGGCTTTTGCCTGTGCTATTAACCATTGGGCTAAGTCGTCGGTAGCCTTATCGTTGTCATAACCGGCAGGTAAATGGCCGTTGGTGTATTCGTTATACAGCCAGGGGTCGCCTACGGCAAAAACGGTTCCTTTACCATATTTTACGGTGGCAAAAAGCACGGCCCCATTTTTAGTATAGGCCGCCTTGGCTTTACCACTGAGCGTTATTGACGACATATCTTTCAGATATACCTTTTTTGCTGTTTTAAATATCGGGTGGTTTGGCGGTATCATCAGCGTTCCGGCTGCTATATTGTTACCTATCACATGGTTTTGTATATCATCATTAAAATGCAGCCCGAAAACAGCGGCCAGTTTATTGGTATGCGGCAACTCTACATTGGCGCTATCGTTAGCCATTAAAACTAAAACACCGCCGTCTTTTACCCAGCCGGCAATGGCTTTAATATGCGCAGCCTCGATATAGTTGGGATTTGGGCTTTCTTTTTTAGTATCCGGGTCAACAATAATATAAATATCGCTGCCTTTTAAACTGGCAGCGGTTGGAGCCGCATCCAAACTTTTTAGGGTTGCCCCATTCTTTACAAAGGCATCTCCCCAGTTAGAGTAGCCATTTAAATCCTTTTCTTCCCATAGATAATGGAAACGCTCCATTTGCCCATCCGCGTTTTTATGCGATTCGTGGTTAAAAAAGTAGTCGAGCGTAACAACGGTTTGCGCTTTAACTCCCGATACGCCCATGCCCGCCGAAGTGAGCGCTATAAAAAAGGCCGATTTAAATTTATTCATCTTGCAGGTTAAATGATTCGAACAAATATAATATTCCGCAGTTATTTTTTCAGGGGATAAATTAGTGGACTTTGGTCGATGGTCCATAGTCCATGGTCCATGGTAAGCGCGGTGAAGTTCCGGTCGATGGTAGTTAGTTGATGGATCATGAATGATGGACAAGGCACTATGGACCATCGACTATGGACCATGGACTATCCCCCCCCCAACTTTCTTTGTAATATTTCACCCTCAAATCCGTTCTGGCTGTTAAGGCTTAAAAAAACTTTTATATTTGCCGCTTAATCAAACAAAGCCATCGCTAACTTAAATATGTACGTGTGCCTGATAGTATAGTTATTGTACCCACTTATAATGAACGAGAAAACATTGAACGCTTATTGAATAAGGTGCTTTCTTTGGATCATGATTTTCATGTGCTCATTATTGATGATGGCTCTCCGGATGGCACAGCGCAAATAGTAAAAAGGATTCAGTTGGATTACCCCGACCGGCTTTTTATCGAAGAGCGCTCTGGCAAACAAGGCCTGGGCACCGCTTATATCCACGGCTTTAAATGGGCGGTTAAAAATCAATACGATTTTATTTTTGAGATGGATGCCGATTTCTCGCATAACCCCGACGACCTGATCCGCCTGCGCCAAGCCTGTGTGGAGGGTGCCGACGTAGCTGTTGGCTCACGTTATGTGAGCGGAGTTAACGTGGTCAACTGGCCCATGAGCCGGGTGATGATGAGCTACTTTGCCTCGGTTTATGTACGCTTTATCACCGGGATTGATATACAGGATACTACCGCCGGGTTTAAATGTTTTAAACGCAAGGTCCTGGAAACCATCAATCTCAATAAAATAAAATTTGTGGGCTATGCCTTTCAGATCGAGATGAAATATACCGCCATTAAGCATGGTTTTAAAGTGGTAGAAGTACCCATCATATTTACCGACCGCACGGTAGGCACTTCTAAAATGTCGACCGGTATTTTCCGTGAGGCTTTTATCGGGGTGATACAAATGAAGATCAATAGTGTCTTCAGGAAGTATCCAGAGGGATAAGCACAAGCCCGGCCCGAGCCCCCTCTAAATCTCCCCCGGTAGGGGAGACTTAAAAAAAGGATTTAAAAGCTTGCCTTGTGGGGACGCCATTCTGGATCTCCTGGTAAAGGATACTTGGAAAATGCTTCTAAAGCTTCCCTTACGGGGCATGTGCACTCTAAATCTCCGGGTAAAGGGAGACATCAAAAATACTTTCCAAGTCTCCCCAACCGGGGGAGATTTAGAGGGGGCTCTCCTTTCTCCTTTAATAAAATAATTACTAATTTCGTTGGCAATGAACGAGAATCTCGATCCTAACCTTGAAAATCTGTCGCCTGCCGAGCGTGATATCGAAAAAGTTTTGCGTCCGCAGGCTTTTGAAGATTTTACCGGTCAGCATAAAATATTAGCCAACCTTAAAATATTTGTACAGGCCGCCAAATTACGTGGCGAAGCGCTCGACCATGTGCTGCTGCACGGCCCTCCGGGTTTGGGTAAAACTACACTCTCGCACATTATCGCGAACGAAATGGGATCGGGTATCAAAATAACATCGGGCCCGGTATTGGATAAACCCGGCGACCTTGCTGGCTTGCTTACCAATTTAGAAAGCGGCGATATTTTATTTATCGACGAGATTCATCGCCTGAGCCCACTGGTAGAAGAATACCTGTACTCGGCCATGGAAGATTTTAAGATCGATATTATGCTGGAGAGCGGCCCTAACGCCCGGTCGGTACAAATTTCGCTTAATCCTTTTACACTGGTTGGTGCAACCACGCGGTCAGGCTTGCTTACCGCGCCTTTACGTGCCCGCTTCGGTATTAATTCGCGGTTGGAATACTATGATGCCAAGCTATTAACCACCATCGTGCTGCGCTCGGCATCCATCCTAAAAACCCCCATCCGCGACGAGGCCGCTTACGAAATTGCCCGCCGAAGCCGTGGTACCCCGCGTATTGCCAACTCGTTGCTGCGCCGTACCCGCGATTTTGCCCAGGTAAAAGGCAACGGACAAATAGATACCGAAATTGCCCGCTACGCCCTCAACGCCCTCAATGTAGACGAGCATGGCCTGGACGAAATGGATAATAAGATACTGCTAACCATTATTGATAAATTTAAGGGTGGCCCTGTAGGCTTAAAAACCATAGCGACGGCTGTTGGCGAAGACGAGGGTACCATTGAAGAAGTTTACGAACCATTTTTAATTCAGGAAGGCTTTTTAATGCGCACTTCGCGCGGCAGGGAAGCTACCGATAATGCATACAAACACCTGGGCCGCATCAAATTAGGCGGCAACCCGTCCTTATTTTAACGTTCATTTATTTTAAACTCTCACAAATACAATGAAAAATCTATTACTGGCCTTTGCTTTAGCCACCTGCGCTGTAGCAAAGGCGCAAACCGTTACGCCCGTATCCAGTCCGGTGGATTATATCAATCCGCTGATGGGCACTCAGTCTAAAGTCGACCTCTCCAACGGAAACACCTACCCCGCCATTGCCCTGCCCTGGGGCATGAATTTCTGGACACCACAAACCGGCCAGATGGGCGATGGATGGCAATATACGTATGATGCCGACAAAATTCGCGGGTTTAAGCAAACGCACCAGCCCTCGCCCTGGATGAATGATTACGGGCAGTTTGCCATTATGCCGGTTACCAAACATTTAAAATTTAAGCAAGACGACAGGGCAAGCTGGTTTTCGCACAAAGCCGAAACTGCCAAACCCTACTATTACAGTGTTTATTTGGCTGATGCCGATGTAACTGCCGAAATTACACCTACCGAGCGTGCCGCACAGTTCAGGTTTACGTATCCGCAAACCGATAGCTCTTTTGTGGTGATTGACGCGCTCGACAAGGGATCATACATCAAGGTGCTGGCCAATGAAAACAAAATTATAGGTTACAGTACACGCTATGCGCGCGGCAGCCTTAAAAACTTTAAAAACTACTTTGTTATTTATATTGACAAGCCATTTACCCTATCCTTTGCCACCAGTGATGATGCCCTGGTTACCGGCAAGCTGGAAGTAGCCAGTAAGCACGCGGGTGCTGTAATAGGCTTTAAAACCCATCAGGGCGAACAGGTACACCTCAAGGTAGCATCCTCGTTTATCAGCTTTGAGCAGGCCGAACTGAACCTAAAAAGGGAACTGGGCACCGATAGCTTTGATGTTACCAAACAAAAAGCAAAGGATGTTTGGAATAAAACCCTGAGCCGATTAACGGTTGAAGGTGGCACTATCGATCAAACCCGTACCTTTTACTCCTGCCTTTACAGGATGCTTTTCTTCCCCAATAAATTATATGAGGTTGATGCCAAAGGAAACATTGTACATTGGAGCCCCTACAACGGGCAGGTTTTACCCGGCTATATGTTTGCGGGCACCGGCTTTTGGGATACCTTCCGGGCGCTTTACCCCTTTCTCAACCTGGTGTATCCTTCCATCAATAAAGAAATGCAGCAGGGGCTCATCAACGATTATAAAGAAGGCGGATGGCTGCCCGAATGGTCAAGCCCGGGTTATGCCGATATTATGGTGGGCAACAATTCGGCATCGGTAGTGGCCGAAGCCTATTTAAAGGGTTTGCGCGGATATGATATCACAATACCCTTTACGAAGCTCTAAAACATGGTGCCAATAACGAGGGGCCGGTATCTGCCGTTGGGCGCAAAGGCGTTCAGTATTACAACCAGTTGGGTTACGTACCCTATAACGTTGATATTAACGAAAACGCCGCCCGAACCCTGGAGTACGCTTATGACGACTTTGCCATAGCGCAATTAGGCAAGGCACTCAACAAGTCTAAAGAGGAAGTTGACCTTTATGCCAAACGCAGCCAGAACTACCGCAACCTGTTTGATAAGCAAACCGGCCTGATGCGCGGTAAAAACAAAGATGGATCGTTCGAAACGCCTTTTAACCCTTTTAAATGGGGCGATGCTTTTACCGAAGGCAACAGCTGGCATTATACCTGGGGCGTGTTTCATGATATTAACGGGTTGATAGGCTTAATGGGCGGCAAAAAACAATTTATAGCCAAGCTCGACTCGGTATTTAGCCTGCCGCCGCTTTACGACGAAAGCTATTATGGCGAGGTGATCCACGAGATCAGGGAAATGCAGATAGCCAACATGGGACAGTATGCGCACGGCAATCAGCCCATCCAGCACATGATTTACCTGTACAACTACGGCGGCGAGCCCTGGAAAACCCAATACTGGGCCCGCGAGGTAATGAACCGCCTGTACGCCGCCCAGCCCGACGGCTACTGCGGCGATGAAGATAACGGACAGACCTCGGCCTGGTATGTATTTTCGGCCATGGGCTTCTACCCCGTTTGCCCCGCGAGCGATCAGTACGTTTTGGGTGCCCCGCTGTTTAAAAAAGTAACCCTTAAGTTAGAAAACGGTAAAAGCGTAATCATCAACTCGCCCGCTAACAGCGCCACCAACAAATACGTGCAAAGCATGACTTATAACGGCAAGCCTTACGATTTTAACTGGCTAAGCCACAAAGCGCTGCAACAAGGTGCAATTATCAATTTCAACATGTCGGCAAAGCCTAATAAACAACGCGGAATAAAAGATATTGATTTTCCTTACTCGTTTTCGAGGGGATATTGAGAGGGGGAGTTCTGAGCCGGGAGTCTTGAGTCTTGAGTTCTGAGTCTTGAGTTTTTGAGTCAATTTCAGTTGGGAATCGTTGAACCAAAGTAAATATAAGTTCACTCGGGGTTTCGGCCCCGGTTATTCATGATTTGACCGGAGCCTGCCGGAAAATACGATCCGGCTTTGTAACTTCAAGACTTATCATTTCCTCAAGACTCTGGACTCCAGACTCCCGGCTCAAGACTCAGAACTCAAGACTCCTCCGCTGCCGCAAGGGTCTCCCTTGTGGCCCGCATGCTAAGTGTAGAATATGCAATCTGCGATATCTTAATATATTTCCGCGATTTTGTACTTTTAAAACATGAGCCGTAATTATAAATTTAAAAATTCGGAAGGATTATACTTTGTGAGTTTTGCGACCGTGTTTTGGATAGATGTGTTTGTGCGACTACCCTATTTTGATGGTTTGGTACAAAGCTTAAATTATTGTGTGGACAATAAAGGCATGGAAGTTTATGCATGGTGTATCATGCCAAGCCATGTACATTTGGTATTCAGGTCGACTATTCAGAAACCGGAAGATTTGATCAGGGACTTTAAATCGTTTACTTCAAAGGAGGTGATAGGTTTAATAAAAGACAATAATCAGGAAAGCAGGCGCGAATGGCTGTTAAATTCATTTAAAAAGGCGGGAACGGCAAATGGTAATAACACAAACAACCAATTTTGGCAACAACATAACAAGCCGGTTGAATTATGGACTCCGGCTATAATTGACCAAAAAATAGATTACACGCATAACAACCCGGTTGTAGCTGGTTTTGTAGAAAATGATTATGAGTATCTGCACAGCAGCGCACGCGATTATGCCGGGACTAAAGGATTGGTGAAGGTTATAATTACATAGGTCATCAGTCTGAAAGCATAACGTATACTTAGCAAGCGGGCCACAAGGGAGACCCTTGCGGCAGCGGAGTATTGAGGGAGGAGTCGGGAGTCCGGAGTCTTGAGTTTTTGAGTCAATTTCAGTTGGGAATCGTTGAACCAACTTAATATAAGTTCACTTGGGTTTCGGGGAGACTGTAAAATGAACTGTGTCAGTTAAAAATTTGGATAGAATTTTTAACTTAGACATAGTAGAATGAACAAAAACAACAATTTCGATTTTGAAAGTTTCAAACGAGAGGCGATCAAGGGGATGTACGCTGGTAAACCCCTTAACGGAGAAAAGGGCATCTTTGCGCCTTTACTGAAACATTTTTTAGAAGCAGCGCTTGAGGGCGAGCTAGAAACCCATCTACAGGAAGAAAAAGCCGCAGGCTTATCCAATCGCCTTAATGGTAAAATCACGAAACGAGTTAAGAGCCTTTCGGGCGAATTTGATCTGCAAAGCAACCGGGACCGGTCTGGCAGCTTTGAACCTGTAGTGTTACCAAAGCGACAAGTGATTATAACCGAAGAACTGGAAGAGAAGGTAATCGGCTTGTATGGGCTTGGCCTGAGCACACGGGATATTTCCAAACATATCATGGAAATATATCAAATGGATATCTCTGCAACTACCTTATCCTCTATTACAGACAAAGTTATCCCAGCCATGAACGAATGGCGGCAGCGGCCACTGGAATCGGTTTATGCATTTGTATACCTGGACTGTATGCACTATAAAGTACGTGAAGGCAACGGCGTAATTACCAGGGCTGTTTACAATATTCTTGGTGTTTCCCTTCGTGGGCAAAAGGATCTGTTAGGCATGTATTTATCAGAAAGCGAAGGCGCTAAGTTCTGGCTATCGGTTTTGACCGATCTAAAGAACCGTGGTTTGCAGGATATGCTAATTGCATGCATAGATGGTTTAAAAGGCTTTCCCGAGGCCATAGCAGCCATCTTTCCAAAAACGGAGATACAGACCTGCGTTGTTCATCAGATCCGTAATAGCTTGCGCTATATTGCCGAGAAAGACAAGAAGAAATTCATGGCTGATCTTAAGCCGGTTTACCAAGCCATTAATAAAGAACAGGGCTACGAAAATCTGATTTCCCTGGATGAAAAATGGGCTAAAAAGTATCCGGTTCCGGTCGGGTCGTGGTACAATAACTGGGAAAACCTGTCAACTTTTTTTAAGTATGATGCACACATTCGCAGAGTGATCTACACAACTAACGCGGTTGAGGGCTTTCACCGCCAGGTACGCAAAGTAACTAAAACAAAGGGCGCATTCACATCAGATACAGCCTTGTTAAAGCTGGTATATCTGGTAGTCCAGAATATCTCTGAGAAATGGACAATGCCAATGCACAACTGGAGTTTGACTTTATCTCAACTTTACATTATGTTTGGCGATAGGATAGCTGGTCACCTAAATAACGGATAGATGTTGAAATGTGGGAAACTGAAGGAGTTTCCCACATTTCAACATCTTAAACAATAACAAGTTTATTTTTAGTTGACACAGTTTAGTTTACACTCCCGTTTCGGGCCGCGGTTATTCATGATTTGACCAGAACCTGCCGGAAAATACGATCCGGCTTTGTGACTTCAAGACTTATCATTTCCTCAAGACTCTGGGCTCAAGGCTCCGGACTCCCGGCTCAGAACTCCCTGCTCCCCACTAAAACTTACATTACGCTAACCGATTACCTTTTACATACCCTGCAAAATACATAACTTAGTCGCCTTAATATATCGTTTATGGCTACTATTGAAATATCGCGCTTAAGCGGCGATTTTGGTTTCGAGGCAAAAGATGAAAATGGGCACAGCGTATTGATGGACAGCAGTCCGGAGAGCGGCGGCCAGGATTTTGGCGTACGCCCCATGCAAATGTTGCTGATGGGTTTAGGTGGATGCAGCGGCATCGATGTGATCAGCATCCTCAAAAAACAACGCCAGGATGTAGTTGACTATAAGATGATCGTTAAAGGCGACCGCGAGGCGGGTAAAGAGCCATCGCTGTGGCAAAATGTGGAACTGGAATTTCATATTTATGGCAATGTAGATGTTGACAAAGCCGAACGCGCTGTTGAACTATCGTTAAACAAATACTGCTCTGTAGCAGCTACTTTAAAATTTGCCGGTGCCAGCGTAAGCTGGAAAACGTTTGTACACCCGGCAGCATAAGTACCCTATTTACTTCTATACAATTGATATTATAATGTCCGATAATTTAGATCCTATCAGCCAGGCTATCCGTATACAAACACCACGTACGCAGCAGGGCGAACATTCTACCCCCTTATATTTAACCAGCAGCTTTTGCTTTGATGATGCCGAAGCTATGCGCGCCGCTTTTGCCGAAGAGAGCGACGATAATATTTACAGCCGTTTCAGCAATCCCAATGTGGACGAGTTCACCAAAAAAATGGTTGCGCTTGAAGGTGCCCAAGCAGGTTTTGCAACCGCCAGCGGGATGAGCGCCGTGGTGGGTTCCATTATGGCCTTATTGAAAAATGGCGACCACCTGATTTGCAGCAGTTCCATTTTTGGCAATACCAATACGTTTATTAAAAAATACATGCCCGGCTTTGGCATTACCGTTACCATGGTGCCAGCTGGCGATAATGCAGCCTGGGAAGCCGCTGTGCAGCCTAATACCAAAATGGTTTACTTAGAAACGCCAACCAACCCGCAACTGGAAGTACTGGATTTGGAATGGATAGGGCAGTTTACTAAAAAACACAAGCTGATACTCAACGTTGATAATTGCTTTGCTACACCGCTATTGCAAAAACCTATCGACTTCGGTGCCGACCTGGTGATCCATTCGGCCACTAAATGGATTGATGGGCAGGGCCGTGTGTTGGGCGGTGTGGTAGTTGGCCGTGCCGATCTGATCCGCGAGATCTACCTGTTTTGCCGTGTTACCGGCCCGTCACTCTCCCCTTTTAACGCCTGGGTACTTAGCAAAAGCTTAGAAACATTGGATGTACGTATGGAGCGCCATTGCCATAACGCCTTAAAGGTAGCCGAAGCCTTGCAAAGCCACTCTCAGGTTGCTTTTGTAAAATATCCTTTTTTAAAGGGGCACCCGCAGTACCACATCGCTCAAAAACAAATGAAAGCCGGTGGAGGCGTATTATGCTTTGAAGTGAAAGGCGGCGTTGAGGCAGGGCGCAAGTTTTTAAACGCGCTGCAAATGTTATCGGTAACGGCCAATTTAGGCGATACCCGCAGCATAGCCTCGCACCCGGCAAGTACCACACACTCTAAACTTACCGAAGAGGAGCGCCTTGCCGTAGGCATCACACCCGGCCTGATCCGTATTTCGGCAGGGTTGGAAAAGGTTGATGATATTATTAACGACATTGTGCAGGCGCTTGAGAAGAGCGTTTAAAAGGAGTAATCAATGAGCATAAAAATTGGATTAGCTTTTTTCATGCTCATCATATATGCTAAGGCATCAGCGCAGTTAAAAGAAGATCGGATTACTCATATTAAACAGATTTTTTACGCTATTAATAACGATCATGGCCTAAAAAGGAAAATTATTCATAATGATGAGTTGGCAAAAATCGCCCCCGACACGCCAGCTTATGATGGCGGAGAAGAAATAGCCGGGTATTACAAAAACGATACCCTGGTGAAAATAACCTATTCAATTGGTATGTCGCTCTGTAACAAAACCTTCGAGTTTTACTTTGAAAATTCGAAGGTTTTGTTTGTTTACGAAAAACAGCAGAACTTTAGTTACGATCAGTCAAACTCCACAATGAACTATTCCCGTTTAACTACAACTTTTGAAGGAAGATACTACGTTGACGGGCTTATCGTACTCCGAAAAATTGAAAAAGGCACTATAAATGGTGAACGAAACGAGGCCGTCGCTATGCTAAAAACGGATATACCCCGCTTTTCGGCGTTATTCCATAAAAAACACTGACGCATAAAGTTTATCTTATCAATGCAATCCGCTATGGATGAATCGGCTATACCTATTTTAAAAGCACAAACAATTTACTTCTTCTCGTATCCCCTTGATAAGGATATTTTATTTGGTTGCTAATAGCGATCTGTTTTAAGCCCTATCACAATCACATACATTTTAACTAATTCTTAAATTTCAATCCTCCCCCCAATACAATCCATTCAGATTTGTATTCATTACAGGGCAGCTTGCTCTTTTATCTTTTTTACCCTGCAGTTAAAAAGTCAATCGTTCTAAAAAATAGTTAAAACACTTGATAGCATGCACTTTAACTAAAAAGCATTGTTATTTATTTATGTGCTACCTATGGTGTTTTTAACTATATTAACAACATGGCACCAATGTTGCCTTAAGGGGAACATGCCTGTTAACATAGGTAATTTTAACTAAAATGAATATGAAACTGAATTTTAAAAAAACATCTTTGCTCCTTTCCAGCTTAATGGCCGGAGGTGCTTTATTTGCCCAAACTCCCGACAGCACACAAACTAAAAATTACGTAGAGCCGTTTTCACCAGGCAGTGCATTCCGCACCTGGTCAATTGGCATAAACGGAGGTGTTTTAACACCATTCACCATTTTTAACGGCAAACAGGATTTTGCATCACCTCACGAACAAATTGGATACGGTGGTTTTATCAAAAAACAAATACTACCATCGTTTGGCTTACAAGCAGATTTTTTAAAAGGTAAATTAGGCGGCGGGATAGCGGCTATTGACCCAGTAACAGGCACGAGCCCATACAGCAAATACAGTACAGATCTTAACTGGTCAGCGGCTTTAAGTGCAAACTTCACTTTGGCAAACATCAACTGGAGGCATAATAAAGGTTTTATCCAGCCTTATTTAACCTTGGGTGGTGGTGCTATCGCATACAAGCCAACAGTATATAATGCTGCTACAGGAGCTTCAACAACATTTAAACCAAGTGATAAAAGCAACTACACTGAATTTTTTATTCCTGTAGGCGCCGGTTTAAAATTCAATGTTGCACCAGGTGTCAACATCGACTTAGGTTACCAGGTTAATTTTGTTAACGCTGATAATGTTGATGGTTACAGCACTGGTTCAACCAACGATAAGTTTTCATACGGCCACGTTGGTTTAGAATTTGCTTTAGGCAAACGTTCAAAACCACAGCTGGCAACACATAACCCAGTATCATCTATGCGTTATGAGTATTTAGCTAAAGTCAGAACTTTACAATCTGAAGTTGACGCTCAAAAAGCTGAAAATGACAGATTACGTTCTGACCTGAATACAACCAACGCTAATTTAGCAGCTACTAACGCTAAGTTAACTCAGGATTCTGATGGTGACGGTGTACCTGATTTGTTTGACAAATGTCCTAACACTCCATCAGGCGTAAAAGTTGATGGTGCTGGTTGCCCACTACCAAAAGCAGAAAATGTAAAGGTATATATAACCGAAGAAGATAAGAGAGTAGTTAAAGATGCTATTGCCAACCTGGAATTTGATTTAGGTAAAGCAACCATCCGCGCACATTCATTACCAAGTTTAGATAAAGTTGCCGAGTTATTGGTTAACAAAAATTTCAGCTTAAAATTAGCCGGACATACTGATAATTCAGGTTCTGCAGCGCTGAACATGCGTTTATCAAAAGAACGTGCAGAAGCTATCAAAACTTACCTGGTAAGCAAAGGTGCTAATGCATCACGTATTGAAGCAACCGGTTATGGTATGAATCAGCCTATCGCCAGCAACAAAACTGCTGCAGGCCGTCAACAAAACCGTAGGGTTGAGTTTACACTTTATTAAGATTTTCAGCTCGAAGCGAGAAGCTTTAAGCACGAAGCTTATACAAAAAAGCCACCTTATGGGTGGCTTTTTTGTGTTTAATAACTTGACATATTAACCCAAGCCAGGAATTTCATATATATTCCTTGATCTTAGACCAATCTTGTTTTTGCTCGTCCAGATTACGATTCCTGTTTACCGATGAGCTGCCACAATGATACATCGGAAACAGTAAGAGGTTTTCCTTTAACTTTATAGGTGAAGCTTCCACAAAATCTTTAAATATTCTATTCGTTGAAAGTGTTTGACCAAAAACAGACATCACTCCTGTCGTAGAAGCCCGCCCCAACGTTATTATAATTGTGGGCTTGACAACCTCAATAAGAGGCTTAATAAACTCCTCGGCAAATTCGTTTATTTTAGCCTGACTTAAAATTTTATTAAGGCCTCCTTGCATATCTCCGGTTCTTAAAAACGGAATGATATTGGCAAAATGA